>NZ_CP102589.1:1041732-1352598 GCF_032818155.1 Niallia taxi | reverse complement strand
CAACAACAAGGTCCTATTGCAGGAAAGAACGCATCCACATAAAGTATGGGGGCTGCCTGGCGGCCTGATGGAATTGGCAGAAAGCACGTTGGAAACGGCAAAACGGGAGGTTTTTGAGGAGACAGGCTTAAGCGTTGAGGAACTCAAGCTTTTAAACATTTATTCTGGTCAAGAATTCTACACTGTTGCAGCAAATGGTGATCCGTTTTATTCGGTTACAGCCGCCTATTATACAAAGCATTATAGTGGGCAAATCGAAGTAAACAAGGATGAAGGTTTTACGCTGGCGTTCTTTAGCAAAGACAATCTTCCTGAGAAAATGGTGGGAAGCCATAGGAAATTTCTGCAGGACTATTTCGCATTATGTGAGAATAAAACATAAGCGGCTGGATAATCCAGCCGCTTACCTTTTATTGATATAGATAACTTTCTAGCAGACTAATTGTTTCTTCATCTCCATAACTCTCTGCATAGTCAAAAGCTGTGTAGCCATATGCGTCCTGTAATGTAACATCGGCTCCGTTAAACAGTAAAAGTTTTAAAAGTTCAGGATTTGATCCTCCATCAATAGCAGACATAAGTGGTGTATATCCTTCCTCATCTTGTGAGTTCGGGTCTGCCCCACTTTCAAGTAAGACACTGACTGTCTCTATATCATTGCTGTATGCTGCTTCATGAAGCTCCGTATAACCGCCATAATAAAGGTCATCAGTGTCTCCATATTCTGATGGCAAGTTAGATTCCAGGTACGGAATAATGTTAGATTTTTCAATTAAAGCTGTAATTCCGGCAATAACGGCGATAATTAATCCAATTGAAACAAGGCAAGCCGCTGCAAATAAACCAATGCCTATCCATAGCCCCTTCTTGGATTCCTTTAAGGGCTGTACACCCTCTGCATTGTAAAAAGACTCAATTGCATAAATCCTTTTTGGCAAATGAGGATGTGTTGACAGCTTTTCATTAAACCATACAAAGAAGCCGCTTTCCTTCTCAAGTTGCTCCATATATGCTTCTTTATTAACTTTTTTATAAAGTGTCGTGCCAATTCCCAGCATTGTGAGTGCATTTTTTGCTGCATCAAAGGATTGTACATAATAGGCTGCTGTTCTGTCGCAAGTGTATTCACATGCTCGCATATACGCATTTCCCAGGAAAGGAATATAAAGTGCCGGCAAGAGGAAAAATCCAAAATGGACATGTTTTCGTTTTAAATGAGTAAACTCATGTGCCAGGATGAACATTACTTCCTTTTCTGCTCCTTTATCAACCATTTCAAAAATACTCGAATATAACACAACCATGTTCCTGCGTACATACTTAGTTGCAAATGCATTTAGCATTCCTTCTGATTCCAATATATAAATATCCGGGAGTTTGCTTAACCCAAGATCCTTGGCAATGCCAATCGCCTGTGCATATAGCTCTGGAAATTGTTTTTCGCTTAGTTTAACGCCATTTCTTCTAATACCTCCCATGGAAAGTGCATGAAGAAACAGCATGATCGCTGTAAATACTGCAAAAAGAATAATGCCAATAACCGAAAAAAGCAATAAGATTAACGTTCCAACGCTGACCAGCAATACGAGTACAAAATAAATATTCTCTCTTGGATGGACAAGCTGTTCTTTTCTTATGTTATCCAAATGACTAATCCTCCATTATGTTTATTTACTAGATTATAATGGTAAAAAAAGTACAAATAAACAATTTTATTCCTTTTTCTTAAAATTATTATCATAAAATTATCAGTTTGTACCATATGATAAAATAAGCAAGTTAATCAGGAGGTGGTATATTTATACATTAATAATCAAATATTTTGTAAATTTAATTAAATAATGTAGAATTAAAAAGTAAATAGGGATACAATATTTATATGAGTTCATTATTGTTCACTATTAGCCATTTGAAAAGGAGTTGTCTGTAAAAAAGAAAATTACATACGCTTGAAGAACAAATCTTCAAATAAGCTGTCGGTCGTAGGAATTTGCCAAAGGTTTGAAAAAAGGATAGGGAGTGGTTTATTGAAACCTTCAACTAACCGGATGTTAAACCGTATCAAATCCGTCTACATGTTTATTAGTAAGCGTGGAACAGTAACAACACAAGAGCTAGTGGAGGAATTTGGTATTACTCCTCGAACGATTCAAAGGGATTTGAATGTGTTAGCTTATAACGACTTGGTTAAAAGCCCTAGTCGTGGAAAATGGACAACAACTAGAAAAAAAGTGAAAATGACTTCTTAAGCTTACAAACAAGCAGATTAATTATTGAGAAATATACTAATCTAAAATCGTGTATTCATAAAAAAACGCCAAAACATGTGTTTGGCGTTTTTTTATGTTGCAGTTGCTATTCATTTACTTCATATTGTTGAAGCATGTCTATTTCTTCTGTTGTAAGCTCCCTGTACTCTCCAAGTTCCAATGTTTCGTCAAGCTCCAGTGGTCCCATGGACATACGTTTTAAGTACATGACTTTTTTGCCGACACTTTCAAACATCCTTTTAACTTGATGGAATTTGCCTTCTGAAATAGTCAGCTCAATATCCGACGTTTCTCCAGCCTTCAAGATGACAAGATCACCTGGCTTTGTTACATAGCCATCATCAAGCATTACTCCCTTTTTAAAGGACTCGATATCTTCTTCTGTTACGATCCCTTTAATGACAGCAAAATACGTTTTCGGCACATGCTTTTTCGGTGAAAGTAAACGGTGGGACAGCTTTCCGTCATTTGTCAGCAGCAATAGTCCCTCCGTATCCTTATCCAGCCTTCCAACAGGAAATGGATTATAGACAGCATCCTCAATCTCAAGCAGATCAACGACCGTTTCCTCTCTCGTATCCTCTGTCGCTGAAATGACACCTGGCGGCTTGTTCATCATCAAATAGATGAACTCCTTGTATTCCACCACGTCTCCATGTAATGTGATAACATCATTTTCTGGATCAACCTGCTGCTTCGCATCCTTGATAACCTCATCATTGACCTTAACGGCCTTGCTTTTCAACAGGGACTTTACGTCTTTTCTACTGCCAAATCCTAAATTGGCAAGCAGTTTATCAATTCTCATTTTTTTCATTCATCTTGCCATCCGTTTCTTTAATCTTTTACATCTTATATTAAAATGGCAGCCTCAGCTTCCTTTTGATAGATGCTGCCCGTTCTCCTAATAATAGGTATACAAGCTTGGAGCGATATGCTAAATAGATATAAAGCAAACCTCCTGCTATCCCAACAATTCCGACCATAAGCAGGGATGCAATAACTGATTCTGGCTTTAAAAACAAACCAAGCAGTTTATACACTATTTCTGCAACAACATACATTAGAAACGTGAAGCCGATTATAAGCACACTTCTTCGCAGCACAAGCCTAAACGGATATTGTGCAAATACCTTAATAACAAAGATATTAATGATGATAGCAGCACTGTAACCTAATGCTGTTGCCAATATAGCCCCATTCGCTTCCCATCTTTCAATTAGCGGCATGTTTAAGCTCAGCTTAACTAATAATCCTACTAAAAGACTTAAAACAGTAAATCGCTGCTCGTTTATCCCTTGAAGAATTGCGGCAGTAACGGCATACAGAGAGAAAAGAATCGCAACTGGTGCATATAAACGCAGTACCTCTGTTCCCAAAGCCAAATCTGTTGTTCCGTAAAACAGGCGGTAAACCGGCTCAGCCAACACCGATAATCCTATTGTTGCCGGTAATGTAATAAATAATAATATTTGAAATGCTTGATTTAAATTATGGTTAACAGACTGTTGATCTCCACTAACAAAAGCTCTTGTTATCATCGGTACGAGTGTCATCGAAAAAGCTGTTGCCAACGACACAGGTATGATGACAATTTTATGTGTCTGATAATTAAATGCATTTAATTGTGTTTCTGAAATGGCACTTAACCCGACAACAGCCATAGCACGGTTAAAGGTTATCGTATCGATAAATTGAAAAAGCGGATTCGCTATTCCGACGAAAACGAATGGTGCTGCCGAAATGAGTATCTCTTTGTACATGGAACCTAATGATATATCTGTAATTTGTTGTCTATCTTCGTCAAGCATAGAGTTAAAGTGATTTTTTCTTTTAACCCAATAATAGATAAGAACGGCAAGGCCGCCAATCGCACCGACAAATGCGGCAAATGTCGATATGCTAACTGCAGTAACAATATCGCCTTTGAAAACGTACAAAACGGCAGCTGCTCCAGCAAGCATGAAAATAATCCGCACAATCTGCTCTACAACTTGAGATACAGCAGACGGCCCCATAGATTCATGTCCTTGAAAGAAGCCGCGAATCAAGCTCATGACAGGAACGACGATAACAGCAAAGCTAACTGCCCTAATAACAGTCGTAACATCCTTGACACTCGAGTCTAAATCATCTTCAGGAATATTAATTTCTGCAAGAAATGGTGCAAGGAAATACATAGCAAGGAAGCAGACAAATCCCGTACAGGTCATTACAAGCAGACCTGACTTAAAAAGCCGCCTGCTAACCCCATACTCTCCCATGGCGTTATATTTGGATATAAATTTGCTGACAGCAAGAGGTATCCCTGCTGTTGCAATACTGATGACAATCGTATAAGCTACATATGAATATTGATAAAGGATAGTTCCTTCTTTTCCGACAATCATATTAAATGGGATAACATAGAACAATCCCAGTGCTTTTGATATCATAGTTCCGAGTGTTAGAATAAACGTACCTCTCAACAATTTTGACGACATATAATCCCTTCCTTAAACGAAGCTGCAATGTAACATAACAAATTATTTTAACACGAAATGAATGAAGATACTAAGTGTAATACTGAGCAATTTTTTTAAAACACTATTAGTAGTTTACCTTTTCTTGGCTAGAAACGCTACTTTAGCTTGCAAATAAAGAAAATAGACTATCTAACAAGCTATATTATAGGAAAAAAGAAAGTAGGTTCACTAATGCAATATGATGTAATAGTAATAGGGGGCGGTCCGTCCGGATTAATGGCAGCAATCGGTGCTGCAGATTCTAATGCGAAAGTCCTGTTAATTGATAAAGGAGAAAAGCTAGGACGTAAGCTTGCCATTTCTGGTGGCGGCAGATGCAATGTTACAAATCGTCTGCCAGTCGAGGAAATAATTAAGCATATTCCAGGAAACGGCCGGTTCCTGTACAGCGGTTTTTCTATTTTTAATAATGAAGATATTATTGCGTTTTTTGAGAATTTAGGAATTGCCTTAAAGGAAGAAGATCATGGCAGAATGTTCCCAGTCTCTAATAAGGCACAGTCCGTTGTGGATGCCTTATTACAGGAGCTTGGCAGGATGAAGGTCGAAATTCGTACAAATACTCCTGTTAAGAATGTTGTATATAATCAAGATGGCACGAAAACAATTCAACTGCAAAATGGCAAAGAGGCAGTGTGCAAATCACTTATCATTGCTGTTGGCGGTAAATCTGTTCCCCATACTGGTTCAACTGGTGATGGCTATGCTTGGGCACAAAGTGCTGGGCACACCATTACTGAGCTGTTTCCAACAGAGGTTCCTGTCACTTCTAGCGAAAAATTCATTAAAGACAAAACCTTACAAGGCTTGTCTTTAAGAGCTGTTGCTCTTAGTGTATTGAACCAAAAAGGAAAACCGATTATCACACATAAGATGGACATGATCTTCACTCACTTAGGAATCAGCGGTCCTGCTGTTTTGCGCTGCAGCCAGTTTGTCGTGAAGGAGCTGAAGAAAACGAAATTAGCAGAGGTTCCTGTTTCAATTGATTCATTCCCTGATAAAAAGGAAGAACCACTGTTTCAGGAAATTAGCAAACTCGTTAAGGACGAGCCAAAAAAAGCAGTTAAAAATATTTTAAAAGGCTTCCTAACAGAACGCTATCTACTATTTTTGCTTGAGCTGGCAGAAATTGACCCTTCTGCACAAGGAGCGACAATTTCGCAGGATAAGCTGAAAAAATTCACAGCTCTATGTAAAGGTTTTACTTTTAATGTCAACGGAACACTGCCTTTGGAAAAAGCATTTGTTACTGGCGGTGGCGTTTCAATCAAGGAAATTTCACCGAAAACAATGGAATCAAAGCTAATGCCTGGACTGTTCTTCTGTGGAGAAATATTGGACATCCATGGATATACAGGAGGGTATAACATCACAAGTGCGTTTGTAACAGGAAGACTTGCTGGTGTTAATGCCGCTTTAGAAGCAAAGAATACGTATAACTAAAAAATAAGCTGAACGACTTTACAAAAGTCGTTCAGCTTTTATAAATAATCATGGAGGAGAAGCAATATATTTGTTCCTCATTGTCCTCTTGTAATGCAGCAATATTATACTTTATATCCACAAGCTTCTTTTCATCTATTTTTTCCAAAAACTTATTCATTTCCATTTCCAAGTCTTTTTCATGCTCTTGGTCAAATAATTTCACTTTAATCATCTAGACAACTCTCCTTATATGACAGAATATTCTATTAAAAGAGTAGCCACTTTCGCAGCATTTTAGACATTTTAAAGGAGAAAGAAAAAAATGGGTGGAACAAAACATCACCAATCCTACACGAAATGATTCCAACTAACTTTGAGACAATGGTGCATGGAATTATATAATAGAGTATTGCCTTGAAATTAGTTCATTTCATTACACGACGCGCATCTTCGCCTGCGGGGTCTATTTCCCTTCTTAGTCGAGTGGCCTGGAGCTCCATTCCACTAAGATTTTTAATTATCGTTTTCAAACCGAAAACATAAAAAAACCAAACTATTAATCAATAACGATTAAGTAGTTCGGTTTTGAATTAGACTTAATACTTATGTCTCAGACTCCACTGATTACACTGTTTTGCCGTTCCAGTTAAGCATTCCACCAACCATATTAACAACTTTAAAGCCTTTGTCTTCAAGGAAATAGCAAACATTTTCACTTCTTTTTCCAGAGCGGCATATAAAAATATATTCTTTGTCCTGTGAGAAGTAGTCTAGGTTTTCAGGAATATCATTCATGCGAATATGTTTAGCGCCTGGAATCATTCCTTCTGCTACCTCTTCATCCTCACGGACATCAACAAGCTCCAGCTTTTCCCCTTTGTTTAGCTTGTCTTCTAATTCTGCTGTTGTAATTATCTTAATATCTTCCACTTATTGTTTCCTCCATTCAACCGTTACTTATCTTGTTAACTCTACTCATTGTAATATAGAACAATTAAAAAAAAGATGCAAATCACTTGCCCAATATTTTTATAGACAAAAAAAGTCCAGCCGTATTATTTGGCTGGACTTTTATTATTAATTCGCTACGATATTAACCAATTTCCCAGGTACAGCAATGATCTTTCTAACTGTTTTCCCGTCAATTTGCTCTTTCACTTGACTGTCCTCCATTGCAATCTGCTCAAGTGCATCTTTATTCGCATCTGCTGGAACCATCAATTTTGTTTTTACTTTACCGTTGATTTGGATAACGATTTCGATTTCATCGTCTACCATTTTTGCCTCATCATATGCAGGCCATGCTTCATATGCGATTGTGCCTGCTGAGCTTCCAAGCTTTTCCCAAAGCTCTTCTGCAATATGTGGGCAAATTGGAGAAAGAAGCTTCACAAAACCTTCAATATAAGCTTTTGGTAGCACATCTGCTTTATAGCACTCATTAATGAACACCATCATTTGTGAAATTGCTGTATTAAAGCGCAAGCCTTCAAAGTCCTCTGTAACCTTCTTCACCGTTTGGTGGTAGATTTTATCTAATCCTTTTGCTTCCTCAATATCTTGAACCTTGCCGGAAATTTCGCCATTATCGTCTACAAGCAATCGCCAAATACGATCAAGGAATCTTCTTGAACCATCCAGTCCGTTTGTTGACCAAGCGATAGCAGCATCAAGTGGTCCCATGAACATTTCATACAAGCGAAGTGTGTCTGCACCATGGCTTTCCACGATTTCGTCTGGATTAACAACATTACCTTTAGATTTACTCATTTTTTCATTGTTTTCACCAAGTATCATCCCTTGGTTAAACAGCTTTTGGAAAGGCTCTTTCGTTGGAACAACACCTAAATCAAACAATACCTTATGCCAGAAGCGCGCATACAATAAATGCAATACTGCGTGCTCGACTCCACCGATATACATATCAACTGGAAGCCATTCTTTCAGCTTTTCAGGGTCTGCAATAGCTTCACTGTTATTCGGATCGATATAACGGATATAATACCAGCTGCTGCCTGCCCATTGCGGCATTGTGTTTGTTTCACGTCTGCCTTTTTTACCTGTTACTGGATCCACAACATTAACCCACTCAGAAATGTTTGCCAATGGTGACTCACCAGTGCCTGATGGTTTAATTTCTGCAGTATCAGGCAATGTCAGCGGCAATTCCTCCACAGGAACACCTGTCATTGTGCCATCTTCCCAGTGGATAATTGGAATCGGTTCACCCCAGTATCTTTGACGGCTGAACAACCAGTCACGAAGTCTGTACGTTACTTTCTTCGTACCGATGCCCTTCTCTTCAAGCCACGCAATCATCTTCGTGATTGCTGCTTCTTTTTGCAGCCCATCAAGGAATTCAGAGTTAACATGAGCTCCATCACCAGTATATGCTTCTTCCTGTACATTTCCGCCAGCCACAACTTCCTTAATCGGCAACCCAAAAGTTTTTGCAAACTCGAAGTCTCTTTCATCATGCGCAGGAACTGCCATAATGCTTCCTGTTCCATAGCTGACAAGCACATAATCTGCAATCCAAATCGGCATTTTTTCGCCATTCACTGGGTTAACAGCATAAGCTCCTGTGAATACACCTGTTTTTTCTTTAGCAAGATCTGTTCTTTCCAAATCGCTCTTACTTTTAATTTTCTCTAAATATGCTTCAACTGCTTCCTTTTGCTCTGCTGTCGTGATTTTGTCAACTAAAGCATGCTCTGGTGCAAGAACAGCATATGTTGCGCCAAACAGTGTATCAGGTCTTGTTGTGAAAACAGTGAATGTTTCTTCGTGATTGTCAATTTGGAACGTCACTTCCGCGCCTTCAGAACGTCCAATCCAGTTTCTCTGCATTTCTTTAATGCTTTCAGGCCAATCCACATCATCTAAATCTTCCAGCAAACGATCAGCGTAAGCAGTAATTTTTAGAATCCATTGTCTCATTGGGCGTCTTTCAACTGGATGTCCGCCCCTTTCACTTTTTCCGTCGATTACTTCTTCATTAGCAAGCACTGTGCCTAATGCAGGACACCAGTTAACTGCCACTTCATCCACATACGCTAAGCCTTTTTCAAAAAGCTGAAGGAAAATCCATTGTGTCCATTTATAATAGTCAGGATCTGTTGTATTAATTTCTCTGTCCCAGTCATAAGAGAAGCCTAATGAATTGATTTGACGTCTGAATGTTTCAATGTTTTTTTCTGTAAACAATGCTGGATGATTACCTGTATCCAATGCATATTGTTCTGCAGGCAAACCGAATGCATCCCATCCCATTGGATGAAGGACATTAAAGTCCTGCATTCTTTTCATACGAGAAAGAATGTCTGTAGCTGTATATCCTTCTGGATGTCCTACATGAAGGCCTGCTCCAGATGGATATGGAAACATATCAAGTGCGTAAAACTTCTTTTTCCCTTTATCTTCACTTGTTTTGAACGTTTTATTTTCTTGCCAATATTTTTGCCATTTTTGTTCTATGTTTTGATGACTAAAGCTCATCTTAATTTCCTCCTATTTAATTTCTATTCGCAGGGCTGTTTCATCAGAAAACAAAAAATCCCCTCATCCCAATAGGGACGAGAGGAATATATGTATATCTCCCGCGGTACCACCCACAATTAGTGAATAAATCACTCGCTTCATTCATCCCTTAACGCGGTGTACGGCAAGCATTACTGTTAGTTCACACTTGCAACTCAAAGGCGAGTTCAAGATTTTTTTTGACTGGCTTGCACCATCCGCCAGCTCTCTTCAACAAAAAATTATCTTTACTATTCCTTTTCCTAGCTGTTGCCCTATATGTTGTTTATTGTATGTTATTTTCTTCATGGATGCAAGCAGTTATTAAGCATGAAATTTCCTGTTAAAAGCAGCATATGCTTACGAAAGAAATATTGTCACACTCGATTTGCTTCAAGCTGTGTTATCCATTTAAGCAATTTTCTGTCTTGTCTTTTTCCAGCAATAATCGAAAGACCAACTGGCACACCATTCACCTCTGCAAGCGGTATGTTTACTTGGGGTAATCCTGTTAACCCTGCAATACAGCAAAGCTGGAATGTTCTGCTTCTGCGTACCTCCAGCTCTTCGACAGGCAGATTAAGCAATGGGGCCGTTCCAGGAGCCGTTGGTAAAATCAACACACCGTCATCTTTAAGCAGTTTTTCCACTTTTTCCGTTATCATACTTCTTTTCTGTAAATATGGAGAAATATCGGTATCTGCCAGTGTACTCGCCCACTTAAAACGCTCGGCAATACCCGGACCAAACGTAGGGTTATTAGTATTAATCCATTCGCCATGCTCCTGCCATATTTCCCTGCCTTGAAGTATACGGAATGTTTCAGCCCATTCTGCCAAGCCTTCTTCTGCCAAAATGGTTGTGGATTGTTTCATAGAATCCGTATCCCACTTATGCAGTTCTGTTAACAACGCCTCTTTTGCTTCTATGTCTATTAATTCCCAAGCATCCTCTGCCGTAATCATACGTGTAAACAATCCAGCCTCTTCCGCTTCTATTAATACCCTCCCAACCTTCCATAACGTACTGGCATCCCTTGCCATCCAGCCGACAGTATCAAAGCTTTTCGAAAGTGGAATAACATCATCTATCTGGACAATATCATGTGTCGGTCTTATGCCATAAATTCCACAATAGGAAGAGGGTATTCGAACAGACCCACCTGTGTCTGTTCCAATCGCAAAATCTGCTAGCCCTGCTGCAACAGCAACTGCTGATCCACAGGAGGACCCTCCAGGTATGCGCTTAGGATCCTTTGGATTAACAGGTGTCCCGTAATGAAAGTTTTCTCCATTTAAGCTGTACATAAGTTCATCTGTTATTGTCGTTCCTTCTAGTCTCGCACCTGCATGAAGCAAACTAGTAAGCGCTGGTGCTGTTTCTTTTGCAGCATGATGCGTTTTTAGCCAATCTGGATTACCTGCTGTGGACCTGTGTCCTTGAATGGCAAAAACATCCTTTACTGCGAAGCTAAGGCCGGATAATTCTCCTGCACTCACAGGCTCAAGCATAACCTGTTTATCTGCGTATGCTCCAAAATCTTTCACCAAAACTCCTCACCCTTCCGTTAATTAAAGCTGTAAATGTGTGACAATATTATAATCCTTAATTGCCCACTTTTGATCTCTATAATGAATATTGCTTAAACAAGCATTTGTTAAGTACGTATTTTCTAAGGTGATTTCTTCATTAGAAAGAATTCTTAATATGGTATGAATAACAGCACCATGTGCAACAAGCAAAATCCGTTTCTGCGTATATGTTTGCAATATGTATGCCAAGCCTGCCCTCAGCCGTTCTTCAAGCACATCCTTTGACTCCTCGTTTGGATATTCCATATTTGGATAAAGAAGCTGTCTTTCTTCCTTTGTTTTTCCTTCTGCATCTCCAAAGCTTCTCTCCATAAATTCCTCCATAACTATCATAGGCAGGTTTACAGCTTGATTGATAATAGCAGCCGTCTCCTTTGCGCGAACAAGAGGACTTGTGATGATAAGGTCCCAATCTAAACTCTTCAAATAATCCCTGCATTGTTCAGCTTGCCTAATCCCATTGTCATTTAATGGAATATCGGTTCTACCCTGTATCTTCCCCAGCGAATTCCATTCTGTTTCTCCATGTCTTATTAAACAGATATCAGTCATTTCTTCCTATCCTTTCCTATCAACACAAGTTGTTATTTCTACTGTAGATGAAGAAGTGTGATTTTTCAATAAATTCAATTAATAAATATTATATATACTATTCGAAAGCGCTTTAATTTGCAGAAAATAATCAATTTTCCGCCTTCATAATATTGAAGCTATTTCTATTGCAGGACAACCCAATCCGAATTAAACTTATTTCTGGTAGCAAATCAACTTAAAAAAGGAGCACCAATATGCCTAGAGCACTCTGGCTTTTAGTAATTGGAATGGCAGTCAATGTAACTGGCTCTTCCTTGCTTTGGCCTTTAAACAGTATATATATTCATGACCATCTTGGAAAATCGCTTACCGTTGCCGGTTTTATCTTAATGCTTAATTCTGGCGCAAGTGTAATCGGAAATTTAATAGGTGGTGCGCTTTATGATAAATTAGGAGGCTATCTTTCCATACTCCTCGGAATTTCCTTAACAGCTCTTTCCTTGTTAGGGTTGACCATTTGGAATGCTTGGGGAGCTTACTGCTTCTTCTTTACATTGTCTGGCTTTGGATCTGGAATTATTTATCCCAGCATGTATGCTATGGCTGGAAATGTTTGGCCAGAAGGCGGCAGAAAAGCATTCAACAGTATTTATGTTGCCCAAAACGCCGGTGTGGCATTAGGTTCAGCAATCGGTGGAGTTATCGCATCCTATTCATTCACTTGGATATTCATTTCGAACACATTTATGTATGTGATATTTTTCTTTATTGCTTTAGTTAGCTATAAAAATATTCAAGTTCAGCCAAGTATGCTAAATGCAGCAGAGAGCAGAAGGAAACAAAAAGGCTCGCAACGAAATCCTGCACTTTATGCACTTGCAATACTTGGGTTCGGCTATTTGCTTTGCTGGATTTGTTATGTTCAATGGCAGGCCACTATTTCAACACATACGCAAGAGTTGAATATCCCGCTGGCACAATACAGTCTGCTTTGGGCAGTAAACGGTGGACTCATCGTATTTGGTCAGCCGCTTATCAGCCTGTTTACGAAGAAAATATGCCCCTCGGTTAAAATTCAGATGCTGATAGGCATGGTTATCTTCATCGTTTCCTTCCTTATTGTCGGGCAAGCGGAAATGTTCGCTGGTTTCCTTGCAGCAATGCTCATCCTGACAATTGGAGAAATGCTTGTATGGCCAGCAGTCCCAACAATTGCCGATAAACTGGCTCCAAAGGGAAAGGAAGGATTCTTCCAGGGCATCATCAACAGTACGGCGACTGGCGGCAGAATGATAGGTCCATTATTAGGAGGCTATCTTGTCGATGTAAATGGAATAGGATTACTTGTGCCAGTCTTAGTATTTTTACTTCTGCTTGGCATGATTGCTGCGTATTTCTATGATGTTCCATTAAAAGCTGGCAAAGTGAAAGTTGCAAAATCTTAAAAAAACAGGGCGAACCGGGTACAATCCCGATTCGCCCTGTTTTTTGTAACTGTAAATCCTTAAGGAAGATGGAGCGCCATTTGGTTCTGCTTATCCTGAATAAGAAGTCTCATTCTGTAAAGCTGATCCCTTTGCTGAGCATTAGCACTATGGTCCAACGTTTCCAAATCATTAAATACATTTTCTAGCTGAAATTGTGCATCTGTATATTCTTCAATATTATAATGCTGTTGCATCTGAGAAATTTTATACTGCTCCTCTGCAAAGCCAATAGCAGCATTACATCTTTCCAAAAGCTCATCTATAGAATCACGAGTTGCCAAATTTATAGCCCTCCCAACAAGTCCTGCTATTTGAAGCAATTTGCTTCCTAAATATTATCTGTAGCGGCGAGGCTTCTTATGACTTCCTTTTCTTTACTGAATAATTGTTTTAAAAACTACCATTGAATTTTGTTTGGATAAGAAGAGGATACATGTTAAAATTTTTGTTATGCATGTGGAGTATTGCATGAGAGGGAGGTTAAACGTTTGAATCAGCAAAACCCATTTGCCTATGCAGCTGATAATAAAAGGTATCATACATGGAATTATCATTTGCGCGGCGAGTTCGGACATAAAGTATTTAAAATTGCCTTGGATGGCGGCTTTGATTGCCCTAACAGGGATGGCACAGTGGCACATGGAGGCTGCACCTTCTGCAGTGCTGCAGGCAGCGGTGACTTTGCCGGCAATCGTGTCGATTCATTAGAAAAGCAATTTCATGATATAAAGGACAAAATGCATGAAAAATGGAAAGATGGCAAATATATGGCTTATTTCCAAGCATATACGAATACACATGCACCTGTTGACGTATTAAGAGAAAAATACGAGACTGTTTTGAAGCAGGATAATGTTGTTGGGCTTTCCATCGCGACACGCCCGGATTGTCTTCCTGACGATGTTGTTGAATATTTGGCAGAACTGAATGAGCGCACTTACCTTTGGGTGGAGCTTGGCTTGCAGACGGTGCACGAAAAAACGGCTAATTTAATTAACAGGGCACATGACTACCAGACATATGTAGACGGTGTTAACAAGCTGAGAAAACATAATATTCGCGTTTGCACACATATCATCAATGGGCTTCCCCTTGAAACAAATGAAATGATGATGGAAACGGCAAAAGAAGTGAGCAAATTAGATGTCCAAGGAATTAAAATTCATTTGCTGCATTTACTAAAAGGCACACCAATGGTTAAGCAATATGAAAAAGGACTGCTTCAATTTCTCACTTTTGAAGAATATATTCAACTTGTTTGTGACCAATTAGAAATATTACCGCCTGAAATGATTATCCACCGCATTACTGGCGATGGGCCGATTGATTTGATGGTTGGACCAATGTGGAGTGTTAACAAATGGGAAGTACTAAACAGCATTGATGCAGAATTGAAAAGACGAAACAGCTGGCAAGGAAAGTTTTATCAGCCGTCTGACAAGGTGCTTGTATGAAGCTAGAACGTATATTACCATTCGCAAGGACTTTACTGGACAGGTCTGTTGCAATAGGTGACATTGCCATTGATGCAACAATGGGAAACGGACATGACACTGTCTACCTTGCAAACCTTGTTGGGAATGAAGGAAAGGTATACAGTTTTGACATTCAAGACGAAGCAATGCTTGCTACAAAAAAGCGACTTGCAGAGCAGTCTCTTTCCGACAGAGTTATCCTTACGAAGGAAGGCCATGAGCATGTGGGAAGCATCATCCCTAAAGACCTTCACGGCCACGTTAAGGGAGCAATTTTCAATTTAGGCTATTTACCTGGCGGAGATAAAACAATAGTTACAAACGCAACCACAACGATTTCTGCTGTGGAACAAATCTTTGAAATGCTTGCACCAGAAGGAATAATTATCCTCGTTATTTATCACGGACATGCTGAAGGTGCGGCAGAAAAAGAGGAGCTGCTGCAATTTGTGGAAAATTTCAACCAGGAAAAAGCACATGTGCTTCAATACCAGTTTATTAACCAGAAAAACAATCCACCATTTATTATAGCTTTAGAGAAACGATAAGCGAAAAAAGGCAGGATAATTCAGCAAAAAGCTGACTATCCTGCCTTTTTATTTCTCTTCATTCAAGGATGGATGTAGCAGACAATACATGTAGCAATCATAAACATGCTGATTTTGAACCATATATTTTGCTAATATGCCTTCCTTTTGGAAACCGGACCTTTCCAGCAATTTTTGGGAAGGCTTATTTTCCGGGTAACAAATAGCAGAGATACGGTTTAATTTCAACTCAGAAAAACCAAAGGAAATAACCTCAGAAACTGCTTCTTGCCCATAGCCCTTTTTCCAGAAAGCCGGATGAAGCTCATAACCAATCTCTGCTCGTCTATGTTTTTGGTGCCATGCATGAAACCCGATTGTTCCGACAAATGCACCACTGTTTTTTTCTTCTATTCCCCAACGAATGCCTCTTTGCATGCTGTAATTCATATTAAAAATCGCAAGCAAGGATCGGGCTTCCTCATATGCCTTGAAAGGCTCCTGCCCATAATGCACCGTAACATCCTCACGACTTAAAATCGAATAGATTGCTTTAATATCTTTTTCTTCTATCTCTCTTAATAGCAACCGCTCTGTTTCAAGTACAGGAAACATCTGCCACTCTCCTTGATGATAGTCACTATTTTGACATTGTTCGTGCAATTCCTGCTGGCATCATTTTTTGAAACTTGCGGTAGGCACGTCCATTAATATAGAAGAAATAGCCTACTGGTCCAGAGGTTTTAATGATTTCCCGTGCCAGTTTGCGAATGTTCTGCTGTTTATATACTTTTTCATCTGATAAGTATACGCCTAGCAGTCCTCTGTTTATGAGCTTATGAAATCTTTGGTGAGGCAGATTCTTCGTATGCTTGTCAGCTTCGACTACAAAATGCTTCAAGCGACTGAAAAGCTCTGTTTCGTCCTTGTAATAGAAGCAGAAATTTAAATCGCCACCTTGCCTGTCTTCTTCCTGATCGATAAAATAATCCAACAGGATATGAAGTCCTTGTATATATGGAAAATAACCATCACGGATATTGGAGGAATAAGAAGGCTCGAAATCCTTTCTAAGGGCATATGAAACTAAACAAAAAATACCTAGCGTAGACCCGGAGCAAGCCGAAAATTCATACCACTCCATTTCAGGAATTGCATGCTTGTTATCATTAAACCATGACTGCAGTCTCGGGATGCGTTCCTCCACAGAAACATGCTTATGTATTTGCAAATCGCAATAATAACGGCAAAGCTCTAGCAAATGGTCTTTTATATGCTCATAATTATCTAATTCAGCTAATGTGTCCCGACAGGTTTTCGCTAAATCATATAAATAACCGCCATCATCTTGGTCTTCCCTGTATCGATAATAGTTCGATGCTTCTGCTCCTACTGTCAGTGCATGCTCCATCGACTCATGCAATGCAGAGAAATCCCGCGGATCTAACGAAGTGCTTCGATCACAAAGATTGTCAAGATAATCACTGATTGTTTGGTATGCCACGATAAATTTAATGGCTACCTTGTACTCATGCCTTGAAATTAGGGCCATGATGGAGCCGCCTTCACAGTGGAAAGTTTTGTCTTTTATACTGGCCAACGCTTGTTTACGCAGTTCAGGATTCGGAATTTGTGTTGCTCTGTTTGTCCAATAATTCAGTTCTTTGTGTACAACAGGAAAAACCTTCAAGTACACCTTAGACATTAATGTTAATGGCATATTCGGTACAGACATTATTAAAACCTCACTTATACAATATAGCCTATAGATTTCAGCTGACTACGAATGAAATCCAGCGCATAGTCAAACACTTCATCTCTTTCTGGTTCATTAAAAATTTCATGGTAGCACTGTGGCCATTCTTTATATCTCTTTTCAGATAATGGTACCATATTAAACCAGTTTTTTACCATTTTTTTATCGACGACGGAATCGTCTCCGCCTTGCATAACAAGAAGCGGCAAGTCCTGCATTTTGTTTGCATTTGCAAAGGCTGCAGCCATAGAAATTATGAGTTCTCTATACCATCTTACAGACACTTTTGTGATATACAACGTATCATTACTGTCTATTTCCCTAATTTCTGCATTTCTAGTCGCCATATCAATTGTCAATCCTGTGTTCATGCGCAGCCTAGGCGCAACTTTGTTCAGGAGAATGGAAATAGCACTTAGCAGCTTTGGTGGATATTTCTTTAATCCCAAGCACGGTGATGATAAAATGACCCCGGCAATCTTTAGCTTTTCCTGCTGCAACAAACGAATGGATGCTAAACCTCCTAAGCTGTGTGCAACTAGAAACACCGGTAAATCAAATTGATATGCTGCTTGAATCCAGTCTTTAATTTCTATCGTATATTCGCTGAATGAGTCGATATGTCCCCTGCTTGACCTTGTCGTCATGCCTTGGCCTGGAAGATCTCCCATGACGACATGAAAACCAGATAAGCGAAACATTTCAATAAGCCATCCATACCGGCGATGATGCTCCATGGCACCATGGACAATAACTATGACTGCTTTAGCTTCTCCTTCTGCTTCCCATTTCCACATAAAAAAACTCCCCCATTCGACTTATCACAGTATTGCTTCTTCTATTATGTAACACGTAAATGCACTTTGACAAATTTTTAAATTAAACTTTAGACTTTAGTCCCGATAATTTAAGGAAAATTAAAGGTTGCAGCGGTACTCTATATTTGATAGAAACACTATTTAATACAATAAATTGGTTTTTATATTATGCACTATCGGGAAAAGAAATATTAAAAAATAAACAGGAAGCGCCTCATTGGGCGAAAAAATATTTTCAATTCAAGAAAGTTCATTTCTTACTATTTATTTTCGCAAAAATTAACCGATAAATACTTATATAAGAAATAGGTGATGAAAATGAATACAAACGAAATAATACTCTATTCTGTTCTTGCTCTATTTTTCGTATTATTCCTTGTAGTTCAAAAAAGGCTTACTAAAATCATAAAAGGGCTCCTCTTTTCCTTAATTGCCATATTAGCTGGTATCAGCTTTTATGTATTAAATTTAGACGATTCTAAGAATTTCGCCTTCGCAAAAGAGCGGGTTGAAGAAGTAGCAGTGAAAACAAAAGAAAATATAGAAAAATTGAGTTCAGAAATAACGACTAAAGAATCTGTATTATTGGAGGCAACTGCTATTAATCAGCTGCCAGAGCTTCCTAGAGGCTGTGAAGTAACAGCTCTTGCCATGCTTTTGCAATATGCAGGAGTAGATGTAGATAAAATGACACTTGCAGAAGAGGTTACTAAAAATACTACAGCATATGAAGTCGTTAACGGCACTATTTATTATGGCAATCCTAATGATGGATTTGTCGGAGATATGTACTCACTTGAAGGTCCGGGTCTCGGTGTTTATCACAAGCCAATTGCAGAGCTAGCGGAAAAGTATCTTCCAGGAGCAATCGTTGATTTCTCCGGCTCTGACTTTGATTCTATAAAAGAGCAGCTTTCAGATGGCCGTCCAGTTTGGGTTATTACTACTTCCAAATTCAAGGAGCTGTCTGATGATAACTTCCGTACATGGGTAACTCCAAGCGGCACAATTGATGTCACTTACTCCGAGCATTCTGTCCTGATTACAGGCTATGACAAAGATTATGTTTACTTTAACGATCCATTGACAGGTGAACAAAACAAAAAAGCACCCATCGATGATTTTATCGCATCGTGGGTGCAGATGGGAAGCCAGGCAATTACTTACAGCAACTAACTTCCCTATTCAATTAATTAAACAAGTGTTTTCTCTTTCAAATATTCCTTTTCGAAGGAATATTTTTTTTCGATATAAACACTATGCCAAACCATGAACATTAATACAGTCCAGATTTTACGACTATTGTCCGCTTTGCCTTGGCAATGGTCTTCCAATAGCTGCAAGACAACTGATTTGTTTAGCAAATGGTCTGTATCGCTTTCCTTAATAATTGTTTTTGCCCATTCGTTCATCTCATCCTTCAGCCAGTGACGAATTGGCACAGGGAAGCCTAGTTTTTTGCGTGTTAGTACATGCTCAGGCACAAAGCTTTCCGCTGCTTTTCTCAAAATGTATTTTGTCGTTCCATTCGCAGTTTTCAAGCTTGAAGGTATTTTAGACGCTACATCAAATACAGCCTTATCTAAGAATGGCACGCGCAATTCAAGAGAGTGAGCCATTGTCATTTTATCTGCTTTTAGCAAGATATCCCCTCTCATCCAAGTATGAATGTCAATGAATTGCATGCGGTCAACTGGATCATACCCTTTACTTTCTTCATAAAGAGGTTTTGTAATATCTTTATAGTCGATATTTTTGTTATAGATAGACAGCAATTGTGATTTTTCACTTTCCGTGAACATTTTTGCATTTCCGATATATCTTTGCTCCATCGGTGTCACACCGCGTTCAATAAAGCTTTTCCCTTTAACACCTTCAGGAAGAATAGCTGCAATGGCACGCAACAGAGATTTACCGATTTTAGGGATTTTATTAAACACTTCCAGTGACTGTGGTTCACGGTAAATATTGTATCCACCAAACAGCTCATCTGCTCCTTCTCCAGAAAGAACAACTGTTACATGTTTTCTAGCTTCCTGTGCAACAAAGTATAAAGGCACACAAGCTGGATCTGCAAGCGGATCATCCATATGCCACATAATTTTCGGAATTTCATTCATATATTCCTGTGGCGTAATGATGCGGCTGATGTTTTCTAAGCCAAGCTTATCTGCTGTTTCCTTCGCGACATCAATTTCACTGAAACCATTGTGCTCAAATCCGACAGAGAATGTTTTAATTCCAGGATGGAATTCTTTCGCAATACTTGCAATAATGGATGAATCAATTCCGCCTGAAAGGAAAGAACCAACCGGAACATCACTTCGCATATGCATTTTGACACTGTCAAACATCACATCTTTAATTTCTTTAACGAAATCTGACTCCGATTTATTCACAGGCTTGAAAGATGCTCTCCAATAGCGTTTGATATCCATTGGTTCACCAAGCTTCTTCGTGAAGTAATGACCTGGCTCCAGCTTGTTAATGCCCTCTGACATCGTACTAGTCTCTGGCACGAACTGATAAGTCATATAATGCTGTAGAGACTCATAGTTTAATACATCGCTTTCTAATGCCATAGCAATACTCTTTTTCTCAGATGCAAAATAAGTCTTTTCGCCATTATCATAATAGAAGAAAGGCTTAATTCCAAATGGGTCACGAGCACCATACAATGTTTTTTCCTGCTTGTCCCAAATAACAAATGCAAACATGCCGCGAAGCTTTTCAACAGCCTTTTCTTTTTCATGGCTGTATAGCGCAATGATAACTTCTGTATCTGAGTTAGTTTGGAAAGTTAGACCTGCCTTCACAAGCTCTTCTCTAATTTCAAGGTAGTTATAAACTTCCCCGTTAAAAATAATCCAATAGCGTTCATTTTCATATGTTAACGGCTGATGCCCTGATTCAATATCAATAATACTCAATCTTCTGAAGCCAAATTGAATATGCTCATCATAAAAATATCCTTCATCATCTGGTCCACGATGTGTAATAATTCTATTCATATTCGCAAATTGTTCTTTTTGCGCCTCTTGGAAGTTTTGCTCTTTTTCGTGTATACAACCTACAAAACCACACATACTGCTCACCTACTCCATTCTTCTCCTACATAAAGGAGACCAAAATTACTGTTAGTATAAAGTTTTACTTTTATTCTTTAAATGTAATCCAAGCTATTTTAAAACATCGTTATGTTCTATTAGCAAATATTGACTATCATTTATATTTCACATTAATACATTATAGACGAAACTCCTGATAATTTTAAGAGCTAAAAACAAGTAAAATTTTCTACTGACTAATTAGACGAAAAAAGAAAGAAGGAGTTACACTTTATTTTCGTGCAACTCCTTCTTTTATTTACCAGATACAGCTGTTTTTAATACATCTGATTTATCTGTACGTTCCCAAGGCAAATCAAGATCATTACGGCCGAAATGTCCGTATGCTGCCGTTTGTTTATAAATTGGGCGACGCAAGTCTAGCATCTTAATGATTCCTGCTGGGCGAAGATCAAAGTTTTCTCGAACCGCTTCCACCAGTACATCTTCCGATACAGTACCTGTTTTAAATGTGTCAATAGAAATAGAAACTGGTTGAGCAACACCGATTGCATATGCAAGCTGTACTTCAACCTTGTCAGCTAATCCTGCTGCAACGATGTTTTTCGCTACATAGCGTGCTGCATAAGCTGCCGAACGGTCCACTTTTGTTGGATCCTTACCAGAGAAAGCTCCACCGCCATGTCGCGCATATCCTCCGTATGTATCTACGATGATTTTTCTGCCTGTCAATCCTGCGTCACCTTGTGGTCCGCCAATAACAAAACGGCCTGTCGGATTAATGAAGTATTTCGTGTTTTCATCAATTAATTCTGCTGGAACAACTGGTTTGATAACATATTCTTTTATATTGCGCTGAATTTGCTCCAAAGTTACTTCAGGGTGATGCTGTGTACTGATTACAATTGTATCAATTCTTACAGGCTTGTCATTTTCATCATATTCAACCGTAACTTGTGTTTTACCGTCTGGACGCAAATACGGCAGGATTTCCTCTTTGCGCACTTCTGCCAATCTTCTTGAAAGCTTATGAGCCAAAGAGATTGGAAGAGGCATAAGTTCTTTTGTTTCATTGCAAGCAAAACCGAACATTAGTCCTTGGTCTCCTGCGCCAATCGCTTCAATTTCTTCATCAGACATTGTACCTTCACGTGCTTCTAAAGCTTGATCAACACCTAAAGCAATATCTGCTGACTGCTCATCAATAGAAGTAAGCACGGCGCTCGTTTGTGCATCGAAACCGTATTTGGCACGAGTATAGCCAATTTCCTTAACTGTTTCTCTTACAATTTTCGGTATATCCACATATGTAGATGTAGTTATTTCTCCTGCAACTAAAACTAACCCTGTAGTCACAGATGTTTCTGCTGCAACACGGGCATTTGCATCTTTTGCTAGAATAGCGTCTAAAATCGCATCTGAAATTTGGTCACAGATTTTATCCGGATGACCTTCCGTTACCGATTCAGAAGTAAACAAGCGACGTTTTGATGACATCTGATTTCCTCCTTATTATAAGGCAAGCATAGTAAGAATAGTCTTTTCTATAGCTTGCCCTCTAAATTGATACGGTACTCATTCCCTAGATAGTATGAAGTAAACACGGCGTTTTTATCCGAGAAGGGTAAGCCTTCGGCAAAAAACTTCTTTGTTCAAAAAACACACATGAAAATATACATTTTTTAAAAGATAATGGACCAAATTGCACACAAAAAACCTTTTCAATAGTGAAAAGGCTTCAAGCAAAATTGATTCGCACCTTTCACTCTTATCGCTCAAGGATATTTCCTTGCTTCAGGTTAGCACCTTTCCTAAGAGAACATGTCTGCCCCATCCATTCTTAATGAATGTTTCAGCCTATTTTCTTCACATAGTAGGTTGCTGGGTTTCATAGGGCCAGTCCCTCCACCAGCTCAGGATAAGAGAGTATCCGTTCAAGACTTCATAATATCTCAATCTTTTCATTAATGTCAATATATTTGTCCTTAATTAGTTGAATTTAATGCAATTAACTGGTAGGTAATTTTCGTCTTTCCTTCTGCCCATTCCAGTTTTTCAATGGAAGCAGTTCCAATCAGTTCACCTTCGATTGTTTTTTTCACTTCTAAAGGAATATGCAGAGGATATAATCGGTATGCTTCTTTCTCCAACATAAACCAATTTTCCTCCAAGCGTATCTCTTTCCCTTTCGTAACGATCATTGTGTTTAATTCTAAGGGCATTCCCATATACTTTCCCTCCCTTTTTCTCATCTCTTTTATTTTACCAGTTTTTCAGCCTGTTTTTTCATCCAAGCGCATAAATTTTCTACTACCATTCGATTGACTTTTGGGGGGAAATAGTGAGTAAACTCAGGAAAATACCAAGTCTCAGCAGTTTTCCCTGACTTTTTCAGTCCTTCCTCCAGCTTTATGCTATGTTCAATCGAAACATTCTTATCCTGTATCCCATGAATAATTAAAGTAGGTGCATGAATCTTGTCCAAGTAATGAAGGGGAGTTCGTTCTTGAAAGCGTTCAGGGTATTTTGCTGGTGTACCGCCAATAACTCTTTTCATCATTCTTCGCAGATCCTTGCGCTCTTCATATGTCAGCACCATATCAGAAACACCACCCCATGTAACAATAGAAGCAACAGGACAATATATTCCAACAAATAAAGCCATAACACCGCCTCTAGAAAAGCCGAAGACATGCACTCGCTCAACGCCAGGATAATATTTTAGAAGCTCGAATCCAGCAATAGCATCCTCTCTATCCTCACCCGCAAAATCTTCATTTCCGTCGCCACCTTGATTTCCCCTGTAAAAGGGCGCAAACACAATAAAGCCTTCTGCAGCAAATTGAACGATTCTTCCAGGTCTGACCTTACCGACATTTTTAATTCCACCCCGTAAATATAGAAACCCATCTGTTATGTCCTGCTGTTTTGGGACAGCAAGTAAACCTTTTACTTTTAAGCCATTTACAGCATATGTGACTATATATAAATCGATGGAAGGGTTTGGGGAAGGGAATCTAGTTTGCTCCAAAATTTCTCCATTCAAGATGAATCCCTCCTGCTTCGTTTTTTTATCTAATACCCCAAATTTTCTCCTGATAATTGCTTTTCCATTCTTTTAATACAGTAATCAAGCACCTTATCCTTCATGATAAAGCTATAGGAGTCCTGAAAACGTGCATCTAGTATGTTTCCTTCCAAAAGATAAGGTCCATCTGTTTCCAAATAGTTATCCCTTTCTAGAATGTCACCAATAGTAGCGAAAAAAACCGCTTTGACAAATGTTGATTCTTTTTCACAGACTTCATATTCACCAATCCACTCTATCTGTTCAACAATTCCTCCAGTTTCTTCCATCACTTCACGTCCAGCTGCTTCTCTTAATGTTTCTCCAGCTTCAACCTTGCCGCCTGGAAATTCGATGCCTCTTGTCTTATGCTTTGTCATTAGCCATTTTCCATGCCAAGTACAAATCACAAGCACATGGTTTGCTCGAAGGGAAAATGCTTCTTCCTCAAATGACAAATTCACCATCAATCCATTAATGTCATAAAATGTTTTCATCAATTGCCTCGCATTCACCAGTCTATTTTATTTTTCGTATGGAATATCTTTCAAATGATAGGGTATGTAACCATTATAAAGAAAAGGGATATAATAATGAAACTGAAAGCTGTAATTAAGATGTGGCGAAAATAGACATTCTCCGATATTATAGTAAGTATAATTAGTAAAGCGTTTACATTTTAACAGATAAAGTTATACCATTGGAGGGAATGGAATATGAAATTGGTCGATGAGTTATATAACTTATACAAGAATAAGCTTACAGGCGATGAAGAAGATATTGATATGCTCGCATTTGCCTTTTTGGAGGAGATGTCCAGAGATGATCTTCTTCATATCATTCAGGAATTAAATGAGCAGGAACTATATGATTTAATGGGGTTATACTTAATTGAAAGCCTTAAAGGAAAATTTGCCAGAGATGATTATCGTCAGCAAGGACATACGCTGTTTACACAAAGAAATTTGCATTAACACTTATTGGCGCAAAAAAGACAAGTTCCAGGTAGGAGCTTGTCTTTTTACTTTTATTTATACTTGCGTTTTTGCTTGCTGATGCTTTTGAAAAAATGTGAGAATACGCTTATAAACAGCGATTTCATTTTCCTTTTTCGAGAATCCATGCCCTTCATCTTCCAAAAGCATATACTCTACCTCTCTGCCAAGCTGTCTTAAGGCCTCTACTATCTGGTCTGATTCTTCTTTAACCACTCTTGGGTCGTTAGCTCCTTGTATAACTAGCATCGGTCTTGTCATTCCATCTAAATAGGTGATTGGTGAGTATTCAATAAGCTTTTCTTTATCCTGAACTGGATTTCCGACCCATTTGTCCATAACAGGCTTCCAGTCCTCAGGGACAGATTTAATGAAGGAAAATAAATCGGAAGGTCCAAATATATCAACGACAGCTTTAAAGTAATCAGCATGCCTGCCGTGCAGCAGCAAAGCCATATAACCACCATAACTGCCGCCCATTAGCAGTATCTCGCCTTTTTCTCCATACCCCTTGTTAATTAGCCAGTCTAAGCCTGCTACATTGTCCAGCCTAGGTCCATACCCCCAATCTCCTTCTACCATTTTCATGAAAGAAAGGCCATAACCAAATGACCCTCTGAAGTTAGGTGCAAAAATACTATAGCCATTATTTAAGAAAAACTGGAAGGCTGCACGAAATGATTTCCGTTCAGAAGCTTGCGGCCCTCCATGTGGCCAAAAAATGATTTCACCATTTGCTTGCTCCGCATTTGCTTTAAAAAATAGTGCCTCGATTTCTAATCCATCAAAGGAAGTATAGTTCACCACTTCAGGCTCGATCAATTCAGATTCTGAAACTCCAGGTACTTGATAATTCGTGAGCTGCTCCCAGCCCTCAGCAGTCCGTTTGTATATGTTCTGCGGCTTAGTTGCACTTCTGCCAAGCAAGTATAACGTGCCTGATTTTCCGACAGTTATTTTTTCAATGACACTGCAGGGTGTTTCCTCAACAGTCCATGATTCCTTCAGTAAATCATAGCAATAAAGACCATCTTCAACCCCTTTATTACTAACAGCATAAAGCAGTTTCTGTTCTTTATCATATACAAGTGAGCCAAAGCCTTCCTTGTTTAATTCTTTCACTTTATTAAATTGATTAGTATCAAGATTAAAGGAGGCAAGATAGGTAAAATCAGCTTCGTAATCTGTCAACAAATAAATAAGCCTATCTGTTACAAATACTGCATCACTGACCGTATGCTGCAGTTCTGCAGACGGAGTCAGCAATTTCATTTCCTCCTTGTCCTTTGCATACATCAGAGTATATGTATTAGACAAATGCTTAAAGTATAACTGAACTGTTTCATCAGAACTTATCCCAAAGAAGTATGTAGCTGCCTCTTTCCCCTCTGACACTAAAGAATCCTCGCCAGTTTCAAGGTCGTGGCAATAGATGTTTAAATATGTGGGATTGCCATTAGAGGAGCTATAAAACAATTTTTTCCCATCTTCTGATAAAATAGGGAAGAAGTTACGTGTGCCCTCATTGTAAACAACAGCCTTTAAGCTTCCTCCATGTGGTGGAAGTGCATAAAATTGTGTATTCTCATCACCATCATTATCAAATCCAGCAATGATAAATCGGCCCTTTTTATCGAAGGCAAGTCCTTGGCAGCTTTGATCATTAAATGTTAAAGGAACCGGAAAAGTACTTGGTAATTGCAGCGACCATAAATTATATTTTCCGCTTAAATTAGTGCTGAACACAAGTTGGTTTTCATCAGGACTAACCGCGAAATCATCAATTGCGTACGATCTTAAAAACTGTTCTACATCTGGTTTAGAGAAATCCATTCTTATCTCACTCCGTATCCTAATATATTTGTTCACTACTGATTATTATACAACTATAATTCTGATTATTCGAAAAATAACAGCTAATATTTTTTTAAAAAAAACGGGGCAACCATTTTGAAAATTTTTATGGCTGTATTATTACTGCTTTTGCCAAATGCTAATCCGTTTAATATTGGCTTTTGGAGGGAAGATTATATAGGAACAAAATAGTTTCCACTGCGTTCGTTATCACCTATAATGAAACAGGAATCTTCTATTTCCTCTATTTTTTTCCTTTGTCGCTTTCTACAGATAAGACAAATGGGTTATTCATTAATGACAAAAGGTTGAAAGGGATTGTTCTATGCACGTATACACCATTTTACTTAGTACGATTATTTTACTTAACATTATCTTTGCATTCCTTGTTATTTTCTTTGAAAGAAAAGATCCTATCGCAACATGGGCTTGGCTCATGGTTTTGACCTTTATCCCTATTCTTGGATTTATTTTATATCTTCTTATTGGCCAAAACTTGAGAAATCGAAAGATGTTTCAATGGGATGAAAGAAAGAAGCTTGGAATTGAACAAGTACTCGCGTCTCAATTATTGCAAATTAGCTCCAATCAATTGCGGACGACAAATAATGTAATCAAAAATAATCAAGATCTTATTTATATGA
The DNA here is from genome assembly GCF_032818155.1 of Niallia taxi. Taxonomy (NCBI): domain Bacteria; kingdom Bacillati; phylum Bacillota; class Bacilli; order Caryophanales; family Bacillaceae; genus Niallia; species Niallia taxi. The sequence continues at coordinate 1,325,039 of NZ_CP102589.1, read as the reverse complement.
ATTTGTTCAATAATGATGCAGTCTTAACTGAAAATAACGCTGTCGATATTTTTACAGACGGGAAAGAAAAGTTTGATCAACTGCTGCTGGATATTAAAGCTGCGAAGAAATCAATCCATCTCCAATATTATATTTTTAAAAATGACGGTATAGGCTCTAAATTAATAACTGCGTTAACGGAGAAGGCAAAAGAAGGTCTTGAGGTTAGGCTTTTGTATGATGAGCTCGGCTCCAGAACCTTACGAAAGCGAGCTTTTAAGGAATTAACAGCAGCAGGCGGACAGGTTGCCGTATTCTTCCCAAGTAAGTTTCATTTGATTAATTTACGTATGAATTACCGTAATCACCGCAAGCTTGCGATTATTGACGGACAAACTGGCTATATCGGCGGCTTTAATGTTGGAGATGAATATTTGGGACTTAATCCGAAATTCGGATACTGGCGAGACACACATTTACGGATTGTCGGTACTGCCATTTATGCTATCCAGACAAGATTTATCCTGGATTGGAATCAGGCTGCGCCACATCATGAAATTCATTACTCACCAGAATATTTCCCTGGCAAGCTTGACGAAATTGTCGGCAATATAGGAATGCAGATTGTTTCCAGTGGTCCTAATTCAGAATGGGAGCAAATTAAAAATGGCTATATTAAAATGATTACTGCTGCCAAGGAATCTGTTTTTATTCAAACACCTTATTTCATCCCAGATACAAGCTTACTGGACACTTTACGGATTGCCGCACTTTCTGGTGTTGATGTCAAAATCATGATTCCTAACAAGCCTGACCATATGTTTGTATACTGGGCCACTTACTCTTATATTGGCGAAATGCTAAAGGCAGGAGCAAAGGTGTATATATACGAAAATGGCTTTATACACGCAAAAACATTGCTTGTGGACAGTAAAATCAGCTCTGTCGGCACCGCTAATATTGACATGAGAAGCTTTCGCCTTAACTTCGAGGTAAACGCATTTATATATAGTGAGGAATTATCCACAACACTCACAAACGGCTTCCTCGAAGACATGAAGTTATGTACTCCCCTGACATTGGACAGCTATTCAAGAAGATCATTGTGGATTAAATTTAAGGAATCATTCTCTAGATTATTAAGTCCTTTATTATAAAGAAAAGAGATGCTGGATTTTTCAGCATCTCTTTTTTTTATGCGAAAACTTGCTTCAAGTCTTCCTTGCTTTGTTTTAGCCAAAATTGCATTAGCTTTTTTGCACCTTCTAAGTCATGAAGTTTTGCTTGACCGCATTGTGTTTCATTCGCAGCAGGAATTTCTGTAATTTCTACTGCTGTTTTCATCGTAGCTTCAAGCAAATCAATAATTTCTTCCACAGTCGGCTCACCACTAACAACTAAATAATAGCCAGTTTGGCAGCCCATTGGCGAAATATCAATAATATCAAAGTGGTCATACTTTTCAACATGTGCACGAAGATTAAAGGCAAGCAAATGCTCTAATGTGTGAATAACATCAGGCTTCATTGCCTGTTTATTTGGCTGGCAAAAACGAATATCGTATTTATTAACAACTCCGTCGCTTCCTACCTTGTGGACACCACAGTGTCTAACATAAGGAGCTTTCACGGCATTATGATCTAATTCAAAGCTTTCAACTGAAGGCATTTAAGTCATCCCCTTTTTTTTCGTTACTTTATTATAACGTAAAACCCGAGTATTTTCATCAACTTAATTATATTATATTTTTCCAGCACAATAATGTTCTTATCATGAAGTGCTGACATTTTCATCTCAAATGCCATCATGCTATACTGTCTTCATTAAGCATTAAATTAGGAGTGCTATATATAATGATAAGCAAACTGTTCATCTTAATCATTCGTTTTTATCAAAAGGCAATTTCACCGCTAACCCCGCCTTCGTGCCGCTTCTATCCTACCTGTTCCTCCTATGGATTAGAGGCTATCAAAAAGCATGGCGCTTTGAAGGGTGGTTTTTTAACAATACGGCGTATTTCCAAGTGCCATCCATTTCATCCAGGCGGGATTGATCCAGTCCCGGAAGAGTGGCCGCATAAAAAGAATCATTCCCCTAATTAAGCCTTATAGCCATCGACAACAAGGTCGAGCTTGCCTGTTTTAGGATCAATTACTAAGCCATGAACAGGAACCTTTGGTGGAAGAAGGGGATGATTCTTCACCATTTTCACACTATGTGACACACTTTCTTCAACAGAACTAAAGCCTGTCAGCCATTTGTCCAAGTCCATGCCAGAGTTCTCTAACGTGCTGATAGTATCGTCCGAAATTCCTCTATCCTTCATTTTATCCAGCATAGAATCATAGTTTAATGCACTCATTCCACAATCATGATGTCCGATAATCATCACTTCATCTGCCTTTAATTCATAAACAGCCACTAAAATGCTTCGCATAATACTTCCGAAAGGATGCACTACCATTGCGCCAGCATTTTTTACTAGCTTTACATCACCATTAGAAAGATTTAAAGCATGTGGCAATAGCTCAAGAAGTCTTGTGTCCATACAAGTTAAAATAACCATCTTTTTATTAGGGAATTTCGTCGTTATATAACGCTCATATTTGTTTTCTGCTACAAATTCTTCGTTGAAAGTTAAAATATCATTTAATAATGTCATTCTCTTATCTCCTATCTTTCTGGTCTATGCTTTTTACTAATGCCTCTATATTATATAGTAAAAAAAAAATCTTTTGAAGACCACCTCTAATAACAACTCAAAATCCTGTATACAGGTAATCTTACATAATTCCGCCAATTCCTGAAAATACTAACAGCAGTAAATGTAATATAGAAGGAAAGGATAGATATTAATGGATCATCTAGTTACTGCTCGAAGTATGTTCGGGATGACGATGGGATTTCACATCATATTCGCGACAATTGGTGTCGGTTTGCCTTTAATGATGTTAGTAGCAGAAATTCTTTATCAAAGAAAGAAAGACCTTGACTATGTCATTATGGCAAAAAGATGGACAAAGACATTCGGGATTCTGCTAGGTGTCGGCATCCCTACAGGAACAATTGCAGGTCTTCAGCTTTCCCTCTTATGGCCAGGTTTTATGAAAGTAATCGGGGAAGTAATGGCCTTGCCGTTTCAAATTGAAATCTACGCTTTTTTCATAGAGGCATTATTTATGTCCATCTATGTATATGCTGCCGAAAGGATTCCACCATGGGCAAGAATCATCAGTCTTATTCTTGTTGCGATTGGCGCCTTAGCTTCGGCTATTCTGATTACAAATGTTCATGCATTTGAAGGTACTCCACAAGGATTTAATATGAATAACGGGGAAATTACAGATGTAGATCCATGGAAGGCCTTCTTTAATCCTACTTTCTTTGTATCGGCAGGACATGTCGCAATGAGTGCGTACACAACAGGAGCTTTTGTTGTCGCAGCTGTTTCAGCAGTGAAGATGATGAAGCAGCCATTTGGCTCGCGAATTTTTCAGTTCCATCAAAAGGCATTAGTGTTAAGCCTTGCAGTTGGTGCTGTATTTTCCTTACTTACTGCGTTAAATGGACATGAATCTGCACAAAAGCTTTACGAATATCAACCAGAAAAGCTGGCAGCTGCAGAAGGTCTTTTTGAAACACAATCACATGCTCCTCTTGCTATTGGAGGTTACACGGACAAGGAGAACAAGGAAATGGTCGGTGCTATTGAAATACCTTGGGCGCTTAGTTTCTTGGCAGGTAACAGCTTCGATACAGTAGTGACAGGCTTAAACGATTTCCCTGAGGAATATTGGCCGCCGCTTTATATACATACGTTATTTAATGCGATGGTTGGAATAGGCTCGTTTTTAATTTTGCTTTCCTTCGCTTCCTTAGCATGGAAATACCTGCTGAAAAAGGAACGTTTTCCGAAGTTTTTAATGTGGATATTTGTGGCATCAGGACCACTTGCTATTTTAAGTATTGAATGCGGTTGGATTTTTGCATGTACAGGACGGCAGCCTTGGACTATTTATCGGAAGCTATCAACAGCAGACTCTGTTACGACATCTGGTAACCTTCCATTACTGTTTTTCTCTTTTATGATTGTTTATATCATTCTTGGGGTAACCGTTTCGTTAGTGCTCATCTATTACTTCCGTAAAAACACGGTACTGAAAGACCTAAATGCTGCAAAGGAAAAAGAGATCCCACTGTTTGGATCTAACAGTTAAGGAGTGGTGACAACATGACAGATTCATTACTTGCGATTACAGTACTGTGGGGTTTCGTTTTTATCTATGCAATAATGGCAACAATGGACTTTGGCGCAGGCTTTTGGTCGATGATTTACATTAATAGAGACAAGACAAGAGCAACCAATATCGCTAACCGTTATCTTTCACCGACATGGGAAGTGACAAATACCTTTGTTGTTGCGATTGTTGTCGCAGTCTACAGCTTATTTCCAAAGGCTGCCTATACGTTAGGAACGGTTTTGCTTATACCAGGAAGTCTGATTCTGCTGCTATTAGCAATCAGAAGTGCTTTCCTTGTCTTTTCAAATATTGTGGAAGAATACCGTAAGCCCCTTACGTATATTTCTGGTATAACCGGGATGTTGATTCCGGGGATTTTGCTTAGTGTCCTTCCAATCACACATGGAGGATTTGTTGATTTTGCTGATGGTAAGCAGAGCCTTGATTTAGTCGGCCTGTTTTCTAGTCCGAATGAATATGCCTTCTTTGGCTTTGCCTTGAGCAGCACACTTTTTTTGTCTTCCTTGCTGCTGGCAGACTATTCAAATGTTTCCAAAGAGCCTGAGGCCTATCGGCTTTATAGAAGGGATGCAATTATTCTTGGTCCTATTTCCTTACTGATGGCTGTATTTATCATGATTACTTTAAAACAAGATGCAAATTGGATTTATGTAAAGATGATGGATGATTTATATTTGCTTCTCCTCTCTCTTTTCTTTTTTCTGCTTGGAGGCGCAGGTCTTTTTCTTCCATCCAGAAAAAACAAGAATATCAAGGGATTGCCGCGGCTCGCTATTGTTTCCATTACAATTCAATATTTAATAGCAAGCTATGTTTACGGTAAAGCTCATCTACCATATATCGTTTATCCTGAGGTAACGATTACATCGTCCTTTACAAGCCCTAGTTCATTTCATGCAATATTCGCAACTTATATCGCTGCCTTTATAATCCTGTTTCCTGGCTTCTACTTTTTCTGGAAGCTATTTATGCACGATAAGAAATATTTACAAGCAACTAAAAAATAGGCAGACATTCACACTAGTATAAATCTTAAGTGCCTGCTCCATACTAGTTATAGGAAAAGGATTAGCCGATTCCTGTAATGCATAAGCCAAATAAGGAGCGTGTTTCTATTGGCAAAAGATGTACTTTGTGAAGTAAGAAACTGTAGTTTTTGGGAAAGTGGAAATTTATGTGGAGCAGATCAAATTTATGTAGTAAGTCATGTTGGTGAATATGCTGATAACAGTCGCGAAACTGACTGCAAAACATTTCAGCCGACTGAGTAAAGGAAGAAAGAGAGGCGAAAGCCTCTCTTTCTTTTTGTTTTAGTTCGATGCAGATTCCTTTATCGGTCTGTCAGGGGCAACTAGGTTTTCATCAGGATGCTGACCATGTATGATTATTTCTCTTATCATTTTTGCCCCAAACATACTGTACACTGTTCCATTCCCACCATATCCGAGGCAATAAAAAACACCGTCTTTGCTTGGATGTCTCCCGATAAATGGTCTGCCATCAACAGATTCACCAAAGGTTGCTCCGTAAGCATAATCAACTTCTATTTCGTAATCAGGGTAATGCTCCTTAATTCTTGCAAGTAACTTCTCCCCGTATTTTTGAATAATTGCAGGATCTGCCGGAGCTTCCATCGGGTCTTCATCAAGTCCGCCTGCCACTATTCTGCCATCGTATGTAGTTCTCATATAGAAATAGGGCCGTTTCGTTTCCCAAATCAGACTCCTATCTTCCCAGCGTGGATAGGAGTCTATCGGTGTAGTCGCAATCGCAAAGGAACGATTCAGTTCTGCTCCGAGCTTGTTTGTATGAAGTGCTGCCTCATATCCAGTGGAATAAATGACCTTTTTCGCTCGTATGGTCGCTCCCTTATCTGATGTAAAATGCCAATAGCCATCACTAAATCCTAGCTCTTTCATTTCTGTCTGTTCAAACACTTGAACATTTTCTTGTGAAGCTGCCTCTTTCATTAGCTGCATCACAAACTTTTGAGGATTAACCTCTGCATCTCCATCTGTTAAGATGGCAGCAGGTTTAGAAAATCCAAACCGTTCCTTAATATCCTTTTCGTGCAAATATTCAACAGGAAAGCCATGTTTTTTTAACATATTATATTCTGTTTGCAGTTTGGCTGCGTCTTGCTGCGTACTTGCATAATACAAGCTTTTTCTTGACTTAAACTGAACATCCTCTTTAAGAGAGCTCGCTAAGCCTTTAAGATCCTCCATCGCCTCAAAACAGAGACGGTAAAATCTCACTGCCTCTTCCTCACCGATTGACTTGGCAAATTCATGAAGCATCATGTCATTGGAATATTGAAGAAGCCCTGTATTTGCCGAGGAGCTTCCATGCGCAATTTTTCGTTTATCTGCAACAACTATATTTACATCTTCATGTGAAAGGATATAAGCAGAAATCGCACCTGACATCCCGCCCCCTACAATAAGCACATCACATACGATATCCTCTGTAAGAAAAGGATAGGATGAAATGTGTTCGAGTGTATTCGGCCAGTACAAATTTCCATGATATAAGTTTGGCTCCATATTATTGCCCCCTCCCTAATTAATTTTAGTTCGGCTACTTAATCCATTCTCGTAATGTTCTTCTCACGATCTTTTTAGAGGCATTCCTAGGAAGTGCTTCAATAAAGCGAATTTCCTTTGGCAGCTTATAGGAAGCCAATTTTCTTTTACATTCCTCCAACACTTGTGCTGCAAGAATTTCCGTTTCTTCCTCACATACGACAAAAGCGATCGGAACTTGTCCCCACTTTCGGTCATCCATTCCAACTACACCCGCTTCTTTTATACCTGTAATGGAGGATATGACAGATTCTATTTCTGCTGGATAAATATTTTCGCCCCCAGATATAATTAAATCAGAGCGCCGATCGAGAACATACAAAAAGCCTTCTGAATCTTTATACCCAATATCCCCTGTGTGAAACCAGCCATCAACAGAGTGAGGTCCATTGTTTAAATATCCCTTTGATACGTTAGGTCCAAAAACGACTATCTCCCCAGCTTCATTTGCTCCTAACTCTTTCCCTTTTTCATCGAGGATTTTAAGCTGAGCTGGAAATAATGGTTTGCCTGCAGAGCCAATCTTTCTTGCGGCATCCTCAGGAGGTAATGTAACGATTTGGGATGAGGTTTCTGTCATGCCATAAGAATAATAAACAGGTATTCCCTTATTCATACAGCTCGAGATTAACTCAATAGAAGCAGGGCCGCCTCCAAGGAGCATATAGCGGAAATAGTCAGGAAACGCTCCCTTTGCAGCCTTTTCGATTCGTTGAAGCATTGCCGTGACGACAGACATAATTGTTATTTTTTCCTGCACCAAATCAGTAAGCACTCTTTTTTCATCAAATGATTCATGAAGGATAACCTTCATTCCATACATAAGACTTCGCATTAAGATGGAATAGCCGCTAATATGAAAGATTGGAACTGTACAAAGCCAAACATCCTTTTCTGTTAATCCAGCATTTAAAACATTTCCGACAGCACTCCACCAATGATTCCCATATGTTTGAATGACCCCTTTTGGAAATCCGGTTGTTCCAGACGTATACATAATTGTACATGTGTCATTTAAATGAACTGTTTCCTGCACGACAGGCTTCTGAAAAGGTTTTGTATCCAACTCTTTCTTGAAGATGACTTTTAAGGAGGAAGAGTTACGAAGCACATCTTCTGCCGCTAACTGAAAATCATCATCTGCGATAAGAAACAGAGAATTGGAGTCTTTTATTTGATACAGCAGTTCATTTGCTGTGAGCCGATTATTCAAGAGTACTGCTCTTGCACCGAGCAGTTGAAGAGATAGAAGAGAAATTACTGTGCGGAGATCGTTTTTCACTAAAAAAGCGACATAGTCCCCTTTGGTGATTCCTTCTGCAGCCAAAACCCCTGCTGTATAGTATGCTTTTTCGTATAGCTCCTGAAAGGTTAAACGATTTTTATTGTATACAATTGCTTCTTTATTAGGAGTTAAAGAAGCACGATTTTTCAGGAAATTAGGAAGTATTTCTTCCATATATTTCTCCCCTTTAACATTACTAATTATTAATAGAAGGTGATTCTTCCAAAATTTTTTTAAAAAAATGAAAGAAGGGTGACTCCCACCTATCTTCCAATCCTTCTTACTGGAATGGAGGATAGATGCCTGGAGTCACCCTTTTTATTTTATCCCTTAACCATTAAGGGAAACGTGGGAATTGACCAAAATCTGGCTTGCGTTTTTCCTTAAAGGAATCGCGTCCTTCTTTTGCCTCATCCGTTGTATAGTATAAAAGCGTAGCATCTCCGGCAAATTGCTGGATCCCTGCAAGACCATCTGTATCAGCATTAAATGCTGCCTTCAAGAAACGTAAAGCAGTTGGACTCTTCTCAAGAATCTCCTCACACCATTTGATTGTTTCCTCTTCAACTTGCTCTAAAGGAACAACCGTGTTTACAAGTCCCATGTCCAGCGCTTCCTGTGCATTGTATTGTCTGCATAAGAACCAAATTTCTTTTGCTTTCTTATGACCGACAATGCGTGCCAAATAGCCAGAACCGTAACCTGCGTCAAAGCTGCCTACATTTGGTCCTGTTTGACCAAATACAGCATTATCTGCAGCGATCGTTAAGTCACATACTACATGAAGTACATGACCGCCGCCAATCGCATATCCTTTAACCATTGCGATTACCGGTTTTGGAATAACACGGATTAATCTTTGTAGGTCAAGAACATTCAAACGAGGAATTTGATCTTCCCCGACGTAACCACCATGTCCTCTTACCTTTTGGTCTCCGCCTGAGCAGAATGCTTTCTCACCAGCACCAGTTAAGATAATTACCCCAACACTGCTGTCATCTCTTGCTCTTGCAAAAGCATCAATTAATTCATTTACTGTTTTTGGTGTAAAAGCATTATGTACATGCGGCCTGTTGATTGTAATTTTTGCAATGCCGTTGTATGTTTCATACATTATTTCGTCATAATTGCGCACAGCAACCCATTCTACTGCCATTTTTATTGCCTCCCTTTATATTTTGCCGAATTTAATCTCTTGTTCAACTGCTATTCGACAAAAACTCACTTACTATTGTACCAAAAATTTTCGGTTTCTCCACATGAATTGCATGGCCAGCATCCTTTACATTAATCCATTCCATACAATTATTCTTTTCTTGCATCTCTGCCGCTAGCTGACAAAACTTTTTATCCAAATCTCCAGTTATCAGCAATGTCCGACATTTAAGTGTCTCAAGCCTATCCCACCAGGAAACTTGAGAGCCTGTTCCCATCTGCTCCAAACTATTAGCAAGTCCAAGTGCGTTACTTGAAAGCCTTTGGTTTCTTATTTGGTCCTTAACAGCCGTACTTAAACGAGACTGTGTGGCAAACAGCGGGATATTTTCCCATCTATTCACAAATTTAAGAAGACCACTTGTTAAAATATAATCTCCTAATTGCTTATCCTGTATGCGTCTTTCTTTTCTTTCCTCTTCCGTTTTAAGACCAGGGCTCGCACTCTCAAGTATCAGATTCGATACCATATCAGGATATATCGCTGCAAATGAAAGCGCAAGCCGCCCACCCATTGAGTATCCTAAAAGATCAACGGAGTTTATTTTTAACGATTCCAGCACTTTTTTCATGACATATGCTGCGTGTTCTATATGATAATGCTTTTTCTCTGCAGGTGAGGCAGTTTTGCCATGTCCGATTATATCCATGACAATAATCTGCCGGTCTTTTGTCAAAATCGGAATAAAAGGCGCCCACGTACTAGAGTCTCCAGTAAAGCCATGTAACAGCATAAGCGGAGGTCCTGTACCGTAAACTTCGACATGGTAAGAAATATGATCGACCACTATATTCATTTTTTGTCATCTCTCAAAAAATGTTGTATTTCCTGGGAAACATTCGCCATGATTTGACGATGTTCTTTTAAGTTTTCATCTCTATTTGTCTTTATTTCGAATAATCTAATGCCAAAATCTTCACTTGAAGCACATAAAGACTTAAGATGATCCCAATCCTCGACAGCATTGTATTCCCCGCCATACATCCTGATAATATGTTCAAAATGAATATCTAATGGTGTGCCAAACAATAATTCGAAATGCTTTGGATGCTGGGCTTGCGGTAAAAAGGAGAAAATCCCTCCACCATTATTGTTAATAAGAATGATCGTAATTGGCACATTATATTGTTTTGCTGCGATAAGACCATTCATATCATGGAAGAACGTCAAATCTCCAAGTACTAAATATAATGGTTGTTGTTTTGCGGCACCAACCCCAAGAGCTGTTGATACTGTTCCATCAATGCCATTTGCTCCTCTGTTCGCATAAATAGAAATATTTTTTCTTTGTTTATGGAAAAAAGTATCTAAATCACGAATAGGCATACTGTTGCCGACAAATAACACCGAATTATCAGGTAGTAGCTCAGCTAATAAGTGAAATAATTTCGCTTCACTTAATTCACTTATATTTGCTACCTGACTAAGTGCTTGTTTTGTTTTTTCATTGATGTCCTTCCATAGCTGCCCATCATTGTGCTTGTTTTTCTTAACATATTCCGCAAGCTTCCTACAAAATAATGTTTCATCACAATAAACCATTTCAGCAGTCAGCTGATTAGGATCGCGAAAACCAGCACCACCGTCAACAACTATTTGCAGTGCTTCTGATTGCTTCATATATAAAGTAAGAGGTTTACTTACAGGCATGCTTCCAAAACGAATGATAACCTCAGGCGCTAATGCTTGCTTTACAGCATCGTTCCGTAAAAACACATCATATGTATCGACAATCAAATTGTCCGTATCGTCAATGGAACGAAGCTGTGATAGAGGGTCTGCTAGTATCGGAAAATCGAGCTCTTTTGCCAAATCCAAAATCGCGGCAGAAAAATTCTGGTTGTCTATTTCACCGCAAACAATAATTCCTTCACTCATTCCTTCAAGCCTTCGGGCAAGTTCTTTTATATATTCATCTGCTACAGTTAAAGTTCCATTAATAATTTCCACATGGCGGCTTTCGTTCTCATACTTTTCCATATTGTCAAAATCCGGAATCAACGGTTCACGAAACGGCATATTTAAATGGACTGGCCCTTTTGGTTCCTTCATGGCTGATGCAACTGCTCTCGAACTAACCGTTTTCACGTAACGAAGCATTTCAGGAGCTGCATCAGGCGGAGACATTTCCATAAACCATTTCACCTGGTTTCCATAAAGGTTTACCTGGTCGATTGCTTGCGGTGCACCTACATCCCTTAATTCATGGGGTCTGTCTGCTGTCAGGACAATCAGTGGAATTCTCGAAATCTTTGCCTCGACAATAGCAGGAAAATAATTGGCTGCAGCAGTACCTGAAGTGCACACTAACACCGTCGGTTCCTTAAGTGCCTTGGCCATACCTAAAGCAAAAAAGGCGGCAGAGCGCTCGTCTACATGAACATGCACATTCATTTGACTATGCTCAGCCATTAACAAAGCAATCGGTGTTGAACGAGAACCGGGACTTATAACAGCATTTTTTATCCCGTTTCGAACTAGCTCATTTACGAATGATTGTAAATAAGCGGTTAAGTTTTCTTGATGGTTCATCCTAATTGACCTCCTAACGCAGAAAGCATCGGCTTGAATTTAATTGCCGTTTCCTTAAATTCCATTTCAGCATTTGAATCTTTAACGACACCACAGCCTGCAAACAATGAGGCTTCGTTTTTTTGAATAAGGGCTGAACGAATGCTCACAGCAAATTCCCCATTGCCTCGATAATCAAGCCAGCCAATTGGCGCCCCGTAAAGACCTCTGTCTAACATTTCAGCCTCGCGGATTTTTTCTATTGCCAGTGCTTGTGGGTATCCTCCTAATGCAGGTGTAGGATGCAATAATTCGATTAGAGATAAAACAGAGGCTGATTTTTTCAACTTTCCTGTAACTGGAGTAAATAAGTGCTGAATATCCCTCATTTTCAAAAGACGCGGCTCATTTGGAATCTCAAATGTGCTGCACACCTTTTCCATTGCAGATCTTATCATTTGCACGACATAATCATGCTCCACTCTGTTTTTCGGATCATTCAATAGTTCCTGTCCTAAAGACTCATCGTCTTCTTCATTCATTCCCCGAGCAATAGACCCGGCCAAGCATACGGAAAAGACTTGTTTTCCTGCTTTTTTGACAAGTCTTTCTGGTGAAGCTCCGATAAAACAATCTTTATCTGATTCTAATGCAAATACATAGCTATTCTTTTGCCTGTTCAGCAAATTCTCTAGTACAGCTTCTGTCCTAATATCTTGTTCAAAAACTAATCTGCTTTCTCTTGCCAATACAACCTTTTTTAAGGATTGTCCTAGGTCCTGGACAACCTCTGTCACCATCTTTTTCCACTGGTCACCATTAATTTCTTTACTGTCCAACAATTTATTAGAATGGGTATTAACTGTAGATATATCTCCGCTTTTTTCAAGCTCCTCGAAACAAGCTTGGATAACTTCTACCAAATCGTTCCTATTTCCGTATTGATTGACTGTAACGTACTGCTCTCCATCTATTTCACTGAACATGATAGCAGGCAAATAAAAATGGGCATCTTTAAAATTATCCCAAAGATTTGTTCGTGTCTTTTTAGGATCAAAGGAGAAGCCGCCAAATAACATTGGACCGACGCCTGCTGTCTGGAATGGATTATTAATTTCACTGCCTTCGAGAAGCTCTTGCCATTCCTTTTCTACTGCTTCATATATCTGCTCCATTCCATTAGATTGAAGCATTCTACAAATCCCAATGCCGGCAAACACCGAAGCTCCATCAGGACTTTTCCAAAAAAATCGTTTTCCTTTATATTGTTCATTCTGGGCAAATATTGTTAAAAAATCTTGTTTTTGCTCCAGCTTTATCACTTTACTTCTTAAAATAGAAGTGGAAGTCTTTAATTCACTGCCTTCTAACAGAAGTCCTTTACTTTCTTTCATTACCTTGTAAATCCCCCTATAAGATCTGCTATGCAATCTTTTCGCATTGCGTGATCTTGAACTGAACTGCGATAATATTTAGTTCATATGCTCACAAATGTTCAATTTAACTTATTTTAAGATACACCTCTATTTCGTGTTATGTCAATGATCTAGTCCCATATTGTCCTAATCCCTATTTCGTAATTTGGATTTCTGCTAATGTCTCTTAGTGTTTACGGAAATTGGTATTTTTACTTATCACTCCATGTTTTAAGTAGGAGATAGGCGGGAACTGTACAGTATGGACATTAGATGCTTTTTACACTCGACTATTTAAAGGATGTGACTAAAATGCTTACAAAAGAACAAATATCCACATTGCAAAAACAATTAGAGGAACAGAAAGAGCAATTGACTAATAGATTAAATAGCAAAGAAGAAGAAACTATGCAAGATTCTGTCGGTGAATTATCGACCTACGATAATCATCCTGCTGATTTAGGCACAGAGTTATTCGAACGCGGAAGAGATCTAGCGTTAGAAGAGCATGACCAAGACGAATTGGACAAGATTAATGCTGCGCTTCAAGCAATAAAAGACGGAAACTACGGAGTCTGTAAGGTTTCGGGAAAAGAAATTCCTTATGAAAGATTAGAAGCTATTCCGACTGCTACTACTTTGAAGGAATACAGTGATCGCGAAAATGAACAAAACCGTCCTGTAGAAGAAGAGATATTGGAGCCTGCTCACGGCAATGTTTTTACACATAGCGATAATGCAGAAATCCGAGACTATGAAGATAGTTTTCAAGAGGTTGCCAACTATGGTACTTCTGAAACACCTTCCGATTTAAGAGGAGATTATAAAGATTACAATAGCCTATATACTGATAATAATCCAAATGACGGCTTCCCAGAGGACTATGAATCTTTTTCTGCAAACGATGCAGCCGTACAAGAAAAAGGGATTTATCGTACAGACAAAGAGAAGGAATATGAAAATACGCTTGAAGACTCAGAAGTTGATGCTCCATTTGGCGATATTCCTTACAAAAATAGAGACAGCTATACAGATAATGATAGTAACAAAAAATAAAAAAAGCGATTGTCTGACGAAAGTCTGACAATCGCATCTGTGTGTTTTTCTTAATGTACTAACCCTTTAATATTCCATATTTCCTCTGCATATTCCTTAATCGTACGGTCACTGGAAAAATGACCAGCTTTTGCAATATTGACTGCACACTTTTCAAGCCATTTTTGTTTGTCCTGATAAGCTTTATCGACAGCCTCCTGAACACTTGCATAAGAATGGAAATCCTTCAGCAGGAAATACTGATCATTTTCTGTCAGCAACGAATCAACAATCGGTTCAAATTCATTAATATTTGTCGAAAAGAAGCCATTTTTCAACTGATCGACAACTTGATGAATTCGTTTATCATGATGATAATATTCAGCTGACTTGTATCCACCATTTTTATACAATTCAAGAACCTGGTCTGAATTCATGCCGAATATGAAAATATTATCATCCCCGACTAAATCTCGCATCTCAATATTAGCTCCATCAAGAGTTCCAACAGTTAAGGCACCATTTATCATAAACTTCATATTTCCTGTTCCAGAGGCCTCTTTACTTGCAGTTGAAATCTGTTCACTTACATCTGCTGCTGGGAAAATGTGCTCTGCAAGAGAAACACGATAATTCTCCAAAAAAACTACTTTTAATTTATCTTCAATCGTTTTATCTTGATTAATTTTTTCCGCTACAGCATTAATCAGCTTAATAATCTTTTTCGCATAATAGTAACCAGGCGATGCCTTGGCTCCAAAAACAAATGTCCTAGGAGTTATAGGTAAGGATGGATTTTCTTTAAGGCGGTTATATAGGTGTATGATATGCAGGACATTCAACAATTGCCGCTTGTATGCATGCAGCCTCTTCACTTGGATATCGAAGATAGAATGAGGATCAACAATGATACCATTACTGTCCTTTATGATATTCGCTAGCTTCTGTTTATTTTCCTGTTTAACTGTGGAAAGCTGTTCAAGGAACGATGAATCTTGCTTATAAGCTAATAGCTTTTCGAGATTTGAAGGTGTTTCGATCCACTCTGTCCCGATTGTATTGCTAATAAGACTTGCAAGCTTTGGATTTGACTTTATCAGCCAGCGTCTATGTGTAATTCCATTTGTCTTGTTATTAAATTTCTCAGGGAAAATTTGATAAAACTCTGCCATTTCTCTCTTTTTCAAAATCTCTGTATGGATTTCTGCTACACCATTTACACTATGGCTCCCTACTAATGCTAGATGAGCCATCTTAACCATGCCATGTGCAATAATCGCCATATTTTCAATTCGGTTAAAATCACCTGGATATATATCCCATAGTTGTTGGCAAAAGCGTTCATTTATCTCATTTATAATCATATAAATCCTTGGCAATAACGGCTGAAAAATCGAAATCGGCCATTTCTCTAAGGCTTCAGACAAGGTTGTATGATTTGTATAAGAAATTGCACCTGTTGTTATGGTCCAAGCATCATTCCAGCTTAATCCTTCTTTATCAATTAAGATTCTCATAAGCTCAGGGATTGCTAAAACGGGATGTGTATCATTCACATGAATGCTAACATGCTCATGGAAATCCTTGATGTCTTTATATTGCTGCTTATAGTCCTTTATAATGGACTGAAGGCTTGAGGAAACTAAAAAATACTGCTGTTTTAAACGCAATATTTTTCCTTCATCATGTGCATCATCCGGGTACAGGAATTCTGAGATTGCTTCTGTTTCCCTTTTGTATTTCATGATGTCTCCTACATCCTTTCCAAGGAGAGAGGCAGGCTCCGCATTCCACAATCTGAGCGTGTTAACCGTACTGCTGTTATATCCGATTACAGGTATATCATGAGGAACAGCAGTTACAGTTTCAGCATTCAAATGCCGAAACTGTAGCTTTCCATCTTTGTCATAGGAATCTACATGCCCCCAGAAGGAAATATCAACAGCTAAGTCCTCCTTACGTACTTCCCACACTTGCCCTTGCCTTAACCATTGCTCCGGCAGTTCTAGCTGATATCCGTCAACAATTTTCTGTTCAAATAAGCCATGCTTATAGCGGATTCCAAAACCATGACCTGGGAGATTTAAAGTGGCCAATGAATCAAGGAAACAAGCCGCAAGTCTTCCAAGTCCTCCATTGCCAAGACCTGCATCACATTCAATCTCTTCAATATCAGAAAGGTCTATTCCTAAATCTGCAAACCCTTCCTCTACTACCTTATCAATTCCTAAGTTAATTAAATTATGGTGCAGTAATCTTCCCAATAAAAATTCTATTGATAAATAATACACTTGTTTTCCTTTGTTTCTTCGGTAAAGTTCATTTGTATTAATCCAATCCCCGCTTACATACTCCCTGATCATATGTCCTAATGTTTGGAAGTGATCGCTGTTAGTGCAATCTTCAAACGGTTTGCCGTAAGTCATCTCAAGCTTTTGTAAAAAGTAAGTTTTAAAATTTTCCTTGTCAGAAAACATGTGTTTCACTCCTTGAGATAAGCTCAGCATATAATTGGTTATACTTAAATGCTGACTGTGCCCAGCTATTATCCATTGTCATTGCATTCTTAACAATAGTGCTCCATACGTCTTTATCTTGATAGATTTGTAACGCTCTTCGGATAGTATAGAGCATGTCGTGAGCATTGAAATTAGTGAAACTAAAACCATTTCCGCTATTCGTAGATTCATTGTATGAATACACTGTGTCATTTAATCCCCCAGTCTCTCTGACGATAGGGATATTCCCGTATTGCAATGCAATTAACTGGCCAAGCCCGCATGGTTCAAACTTGGAAGGCATCAGGAAAAGATCTGCTCCTGCATATAATTTATGTGCCAAGTTTTCATCAAAACCAATATACGCTTTGCACTTATCGGGATATTTGAACTCCATTTCTCTAAAGAAATTTTCGAATTCAGGATCACCTGTGCCTAGCACAAGAAACTGCACATTCTCCTCCATAATTTCATGGAAGACATGGCGGACTAGCTCAAGTCCTTTTTGACTTGTCAGCCTTGTTATCATGGAAATGACCGGAATAGATTCATCTTCTTTTAACCCAAACATCTTTTGGATATGAAGCTTATTTGCGACCTTTCCACTAATATTTGTATTCGAGTATTTTTGAATAATGACATCATCTGTTGCAGGATTATATACTTCCTCGTCTATCCCATTGATGATTCCAGTTAAGTCGCTTTGCCTTAACTCCAGAAGCTGATTAAGCTTCTCCCCGTAATAATCTGTTTGTATTTCATTCATATATGTTGGGCTAACAGTCGTTACCTTGTCAGAAGCAACTAATGCTGCTTTCATGAAATTAACGTTCCCATAAAACTCTAACTGATCTGTCGTAAAATGATCGTCATTTATATTAAGCAAATCGCCAAGAGCCCCTCTTGGCATAATTCCTTGGAATTGAAGATTATGTATAGTGAATACTGTCTTGATTTGACTGTATTCCCTTCTCCACTTATAGTCTACATTCAGCATAAATGGAATCATGGCAGTATGCCAATCATGACAGTGAATAATATCTGGGTAATAAGATAAGTAAGAAAGGCTTTCCAGCACTGCTCTGTTAAAGAAAGAAAACCTTTCTCCATCATCAAAATAACCGTATAAACCCTGTCTATTAAAGTAGTACTCATTGTCAATAAAATAAAAAGTAATGCCATCCTGATGCAATTTTTCAATGCCGCAATACTGGTTTCTCCAGCCAACCTGTACACGGAAGTCCATCACCTTCTCCAAATCGCCTAAATACTTCTCAGGAATATCTTTGTATTTTGGCATGATGACAGTAACCTCTGTTCCTTGCTTCACAAGCTCTTTCGGAAGAGAACCAGCTACATCTGCCAGTCCTCCTGATTTAATAAATGGTACACATTCTGATACTGCAAACATTACTTTCACGAATTCATCAACGCTCCCTGCACTGTCCCTTTTCTAACGACAAATGGTGTATTTTTACTTCCAGTCATTACCGTGTCATTTCCTACCGTAACATCTTTATCTAAAATTACATTTTCTAATACACAATTATCACCTATAGAGCATTTTTGCATTATGATGCAATTTTTGAGGCGAGATCCTTTGCCGATTTTAACTGCTCTTGAAATGATACTGTTTTCAACATCTCCTTCAATAATGCAGCCATTTGCAATCATGGAGTTTTTTACTTCTCCAGTGCTTGTATAACGAGTCGGTGGTTCATCCTTTACTTTCGTAAAAATTGGCCGCTCCTTAATAAATAGCTGTTTCCATGTATCTGCATTCAATATGTCCCTGCTTACTTCAAAGTAGTTAGATATAGAATTTATTTTTTCTGCATAGCCATTGTATTCATAATGGCATATTTTGTATTCATGATTATGATCAAGCATGACGTCCTTCATGCATGTATAACCAGTGATATCTCTTGTCAAAATCAAATCTATTAATAATGACTTTTTGATAAGATAGACTTCCAATGAAGCACCGTTATTCGTGATTTCTGTTATATCACATCCTGATGTCAAATGGCGAATAAGGACGGGGTTAAAGTCCATGTTAAAAACAGTGAAGCAATTTGCTACTAAAGCATATTCTTGTTTGCTGCGATTGAAATAATCCATATTTGCGGCAAACTGATTGAAGGAACCTATCCCTTCGCTATCACCGTCCGTAATAGAAGCCGGAAAGAAAAACAATCCATCTCTTTTTCTATCCAAATCCCAATTTTTCCCTGAACCAAGATGATCCATTAAGGATCTGTATTGGTACTTAGGAAAAATTGCTACACTTCCTATCCCGGAATTCACCATGTTAGAAAGGACAAAGTCGATAAGCCTATATCTTCCGCCAATCGGCAAGGCAGCAAGCGTCCTGTGCGAAATCAATTCTTCTAAATCATGATGATATGTTGTTGCATCAATTACCCCTAGCATTGTTTTTAACACTGAAAACCCCTCCCTATTCTCTGTTTGTCAGGATACAAATGCATTAACCATTTCTTCTGTTACTAGTACAACATCATCATTACCGTCTCTTGGCTTAATGACCATTCCATCAGGTATCTCAATCTCAGATGGAACAATGGCCTTTTCAATATAAGCATTTTCGCCAATCCGAGCATCAGGCATTATAACAGAACTTCGGACAATGGAGCCTGTACCCACGTTTACTCCTTGGAACACGATTGACTTTTCAATATTTCCACTAATCGTGCAGCCTTCGTTTATTAAAGACTCTTTCACAACTGCATCACTCGAAATATATTGGGGTGGATGATTAGGGTTAACTGTGTATATTCTCCAGTTATAGTCTGAGATGTTCAATTCACTTGAATCATCCAATAAGTCCATATTAGCCTCCCATAAACTTTGTACTGTACCAACATCCTTCCAATAGCCCTTGAATGGGTAAGCAACAACCTTTCTTTGCTTTTCAATAAGCATTGGGATGATATCTTTTCCAAAGTCATGGGTAGAATTGCCGTTTTCATCGTCTTCTTCCAGCAATTCCTTCAACACTTTCCATTTAAATATGTAGATGCCCATTGATGCGAGATTGTTTTTTGGCTTTTTTGGCTTCTCTTCAAATTCAATAATATCCATTTGATCATTCGTGTTCATAATACCGAATCTACTAGCTTCATGCCACGGAACTTCAATAACAGAAATAGAGGCATCTGCTTGTTTTTGAATATGATAGTCTAGCATTGATTCATAATTCATTTTATAAATATGATCACCAGAAAGAATAAGCACATATTCAGGATCATACTGAGAAAGATAATTTTGGTTTTGGTAAATAGCACTTGCTGTTCCTGTATACCATTTCACTTCTGAAGATTCACTGTATGGAGGTAATACGGTGACGCCTCCATTTACCCTGTCTAAATCCCATGCACTGCCTATGCCTATATAAGAATTCAGGACAAGGGGCTGATATTGAGTCAGCACACCAACGGTTTCAATTCCTGAATTAGAGCAATTGCTCAAAGTAAAATCAATGATTCGATATTTTCCCCCAAATGGAATGGCTGGCTTAGCCAGATTTGTTGTCAAAGAGTAAAGTCTACTTCCCTTTCCTCCCGCTAATAGCATTGCGACGCACCGTTTCTTTCCCATTCTCTTTTCTCCCCTTCCGATGTTGGACTGGCCGTAAGATGATGATGCTATAAGCTGGAATCGTCACTGGAATTGAATATGGCCTCCCATGGAACGAGTTCTCTTTGGCCTTTATAATTTTTTTGTTTATATAATTGGCTCCGCCAAACCGTTCATCATCGCTGTTTAATATTTCTCGATAGCTTCCGGCCTTCGGTACGCCGATTAGATACTCTTCATACGTATGATAAGTAAAGTTGCAGATTACTATTAGGAAATCTTCCTCCTTTTCGCCTTTCCTGATAAAGGAGAAAATCGATTGATCGTGGTTATTTGCATCAATCCATTCATAGCCTTCCTGGAGATGATCCAATTCATATAGAGGTTTAGAGCGTTTATACAGCTTTAATGCTTCTTTGAAAAAGACATTTGCCTTTTGGTGCATATCATAATCCATTAACATCCAATCAAGCTGCTCTTTATCCTTCCATTCAGAAAACTGGGCAAGCTCTGCACCCATAAATAATAGCTTCTTTCCGGGATGTGTCATCATATATCCAATAAGAAGTCTAAACTGGGCAAACTTTTGCCAGTAATCACCTGGCATTTTATCTAGAAGAGATTTTTTTCCGTGAACAACCTCATCATGGGATAGTGGGAGCACAAAATTTTCTGAAAAGGCATAATGCAATGAAAAAGTAATTTTATTATGTTCATGCCTTCTTTGAGATGATTCTGTTTCCATATAGGAAAGCAGGTCATTCATCCAGCCCATATTCCATTTATAATGGAAGCCTATCCCTCCATAATGGACAGGTGCTGTTACTTGAGGCAAATCACTGGAATCCTCTGCAAACATCAAAACAGTAGGGTCATATTGGCTTACTGTTGTGTTTAGCTTTTGTAAAAAATCAATTCCATATGGGTTCACTGTATTATCAGTAGAATTCGGCCAGTAAATGATTTTAGAAACGGCATCTACTCTAAAACCATCAATATGAAAATAATCCATCCAGAAAATTGCATTCGATATTAAAAAGCTGTGCACTTCCATTCTTCCAAGGTCGAAGTTTGCTGTTCCCCATACAATATTTTCTCTGTCCGTAGCATTTGGATAATCAAATTGACTAGAGCCATCAAATTGATATAAACCATGAGCATCCTTGCAAAAATGACCTGGGGCCCAGTCCAAAATTACTCCAAGACCATTTTGATGACATTGATCCACAAAATACATAAAATCCTTTGGCTCTCCAAACCTGCTTGTAGCAGAATAATAGCCAGTTCCTTGATAACCCCAAGAGATATCTAACGGATGCTCCACTATCGGCAATATCTCTATGTGAGTAAAGCCAAGATCCAATACATAAGGAATAAGCTCCATTGCTAATTCTCTGTAAGTATACAGCGAGCCGTCTTCTTTTAGTTTCCAAGAACCTAAATGCACTTCATAAATGGATACGGGCTCTTTCAAAAATTGTTTTCTTTTCTTTTTTTGAATCCATTTTGCATCATTCCAAGCGTAACCCTCCAATGAATAAACGATCGAAGCTGTATTTGGCCTTACTTCCGAATAAAAGGCATATGGATCAGCTTTGAGCTGTTTCCTGCCATCTTGACCGGTAATTTCATATTTGTATATAGCACCAGTAAGATCCTCAGAAATACTTATTAGCCATATTCCTTCTTTATTTATTTTTTGAAGGTCAAATCCCTCACCGTTCCAATTGTTAAAATCTCCTACTAGTCGGACTGTCTGAGCATTCGGTGCCCACACACAGAAAACAGTGCATAATCTCCCGTTTTCTTCCTTTACATGAGATCCAAACAAGTGATAGCTTTCAAATAGATTACCTTCATGAAATAAATGCTGCTGAAATTCAGTTGGGAATACTGTCTCCACAATCATCCTACTTTCTTTGACTATTGATTTAATTCGACTGTAAAAATTATAATTTGTACAAACCATTTTCCCTTTTTTGCTAGTTTTAAAACTACATCACTCCTATGGGAAAATAATTTGCTTAAGAATAAAATAGTTCAATTAAATGTAATATTCTATTAGTGTTGTTATAAACCCTTTTCTGTTTTTTTAAAATTTTATGACATTAAATAACTTTTTATGTTTAGTCATGCAAAAAACGCTGATGTTTTTTATAACATAGTTTATGTTCTTTTTAGAAAGGATATAAAGGTAAGAAAGAAGGAGGGATTTCCTAATGAGTAAAAGTGAAGAAGAATATCTATTGGAACAAAACCAGAAAGATCCAAATCCATACTTTGATGCACCGGACAAAAAAATTCTAGCTACCGATATTTTTAGGGGTCCAAACACAGGTATGTTCTCTGATTTCGACTTAAATAATCCTGGTCAAAAATTAATGACGGACAGAGATAAATTAGAAGAGGACATAAAAAAGGGCAAGTTCTAAATAGCTACTTGCCCTACCTTACTAATATAACTAGACTATAAATGATTAAAGTCTAGTATTTCAAGTTATCCACAGGTAAAAATAAAAGAAAGCAATAGAAAGAGCTGTTGGCAACTTAACCAACAGCTCTTTCTATGTTTGTATGACCCATACGGGATTCGAACCCGTGTTACCGCCGTGAAAGGGCGGTGTCTTAACCGCTTGACCAATGGGCCGAATGGCGGAGAAGGAGGGATTTGAACCCTCGCGCCGCTTACGCGACCTACACCCTTAGCAGGGGCGCCTCTTCAGCCTCTTGAGTACTTCCCCAAAAAAAATGGCTCCGCAGGTAGGATTCGAACCTACGACCGCTCGGTTAACAGCCGAGTGCTCTACCACTGAGCTACTGCGGAACAATATATGGTGGGCCTAAATGGACTCGAACCATCGACCTCACGCTTATCAGGCGTGCGCTCTAACCAGCTGAGCTATAGGCCCATATAATGGAGCGGGTGATGAGAATCGAACTCACGACATCAGCTTGGAAGGCTGAGGTTTTACCATTAAACTACACCCGCGTTATTAAATTATTAAAATATGGGGCGACTGATGGGAATCGAACCCACGAATGTCGGAGCCACAATCCGATGCGTTAACCACTTCGCCACAACCGCCATGGATGTTTTTTATTAACGCCAATGGCATTAATGGTGGCTCAGGACGGAATCGAACCGCCGACACAAGGATTTTCAGTCCTTTGCTCTACCGACTGAGCTACTGAGCCTTAATACTTTTTAAATTATAATGGCGGTCCGGACGGGACTCGAACCCGCGACCTCCTGCGTGACAGGCAGGCATTCTAACCAGCTGAACTACCGGACCATTATTGCGGGGACAGGATTTGAACCTGCGACCTTCGGGTTATGAGCCCGACGAGCTACCAGACTGCTCCACCCCGCGACGATAATACTTTATTTAAAATGGAGGAGGAAAGGGGATTCGAACCCCTGCGCGGTTTGACCCGCCTGTCGGTTTTCAAGACCGATCCCTTCAGCCGGACTTGGGTATTCCTCCTCGATATCATGGTGGACCTTGTAGGACTCGAACCTACGACCGGACGGTTATGAGCCGTCTGCTCTAACCAACTGAGCTAAAGGTCCAAACAAGTTCCAAAAGAATATGGTAGCGGCAGAGGGGATCGAACCCCCGACCTCACGGGTATGAACCGTACGCTCTAGCCAGCTGAGCTACGCCGCCATTATTCAAATAGATATTAACAAGTAATTGGTGGAGCCTAGCGGGATCGAACCGCTGACCTCCTGCGTGCAAGGCAGGCGCTCTCCCAGCTGAGCTAAGGCCCCAATATAAGTGTTTCATGGTCGGGAAGACAGGATTCGAACCTGCGACCCCTTGGTCCCAAACCAAGTGCTCTACCAAGCTGAGCTACTTCCCGTTTATATATGGCGCGCCCGAAAGGAGTCGAACCCATAACCTTCTGATCCGTAGTCAGACGCTCTATCCAATTGAGCTACGGGCGCTAATTTCTTTAAAAAACAATGGTGCCGAGGACCGGAATCGAACCGGTACGGTAGTCACCTACCGCAGGATTTTAAGTCCTGTGCGTCTGCCAGTTCCGCCACCCCGGCATTGTTTTCATATTTGGAGCGGAAGACGGGGTTCGAACCCGCGACCCCCACCTTGGCAAGGTGATGTTCTACCACTGAACTACTTCCGCTCGATTATTAAATTAAATGGTGCGGGTGAAGGGAGTCGAACCCCCACGCCTTACGGCGCTAGATCCTAAGTCTAGTGCGTCTGCCAATTCCGCCACACCCGCATTATGGTGAGTCATGCAGGATTCGAACCTGCGACCCTCTGATTAAAAGTCAGATGCTCTACCAACTGAGCTAATGACTCATTTCTTTTTCAAGAAAGATGGTGCCGACGAGAGGACTTGAACCCCCAACCTACTGATTACAAGTCAGTTGCTCTACCAATTGAGCTACATCGGCGTATATGGTGGAGGATGACGGGATCGAACCGCCGACCCTCTGCTTGTAAGGCAGATGCTCTCCCAGCTGAGCTAATCCTCCATTATATGCCTGGCGACGTCCTACTCTCACAGGAGGAGAACCTCCAACTACCATCGGCGCTGAGAAGCTTAACTTCCGTGTTCGGTATGGGAACGGGTGTGACCTTCTCGCTATCGCCACCAGACTTTTTTCAAGACAAGAATTATTATATCTCATCTTTTAGTGTTTTGCAACACTTTTTTTCAAAAGTTTTTCAAAGAATTTTATTCCCTGAAAACTAGATTATGTTGTAAGAAGAAAGTTTGAGTAATCTTTTGTCCAGCTTCAAAAGCCTAGGGCTTTTTTCCACTTTTC
Organism: Niallia taxi; assembly: GCF_032818155.1. NCBI lineage: Bacteria > Bacillati > Bacillota > Bacilli > Caryophanales > Bacillaceae > Niallia > Niallia taxi. The sequence continues at coordinate 1,299,858 of NZ_CP102589.1, read as the reverse complement.
ATTTTAGTTAAGTCCTCGATCTATTAGTATTTGTCAGCTCCACGTGTCACCACGCTTCCACCTCAAACCTATCAACCTGATCATCTTTCAGGGATCTTACTAGCTTACGCTATGGGAAATCTCATCTCGAGGGGGCTTCATGCTTAGATGCTTTCAGCACTTATCCCTTCCGCACATAGCTACCCAGCTATGCCTTTGGCAAGACAACTGGTACACCAGCGGTGCGTCCATCCCGGTCCTCTCGTACTAAGGACAGCTCCTCTCAAATTTCCTACGCCCACGACGGATAGGGACCGAACTGTCTCACGACGTTCTGAACCCAGCTCGCGTACCGCTTTAATGGGCGAACAGCCCAACCCTTGGGACCGACTACAGCCCCAGGATGCGATGAGCCGACATCGAGGTGCCAAACCTCCCCGTCGATGTGGACTCTTGGGGGAGATAAGCCTGTTATCCCCGGGGTAGCTTTTATCCGTTGAGCGATGGCCCTTCCATGCGGAACCACCGGATCACTAAGCCCGACTTTCGTCCCTGCTCGACTTGTAGGTCTCGCAGTCAAGCTCCCTTGTGCCTTTACACTCTACGAATGATTTCCAACCATTCTGAGGGAACCTTTGGGCGCCTCCGTTACTTTTTAGGAGGCGACCGCCCCAGTCAAACTGCCCACCTGACACTGTCTCCCACCCCGATAAGGGGTGCGGGTTAGAATGTCAATACAGCCAGGGTAGTATCCCACCAATGCCTCCACCGAAGCTGGCGCTCCGGCTTCCAAGGCTCCTACCTATCCTGTACAAGCTGTACCAAAATTCAATATCAGGCTACAGTAAAGCTCCACGGGGTCTTTCCGTCCTGTCGCGGGTAACCTGCATCTTCACAGGTACTATAATTTCACCGAGTCTCTCGTTGAGACAGTGCCCAGATCGTTACACCTTTCGTGCGGGTCGGAACTTACCCGACAAGGAATTTCGCTACCTTAGGACCGTTATAGTTACGGCCGCCGTTTACTGGGGCTTCAATTCAGAGCTTCGCGCGAACGCTAACCCCTCCTCTTAACCTTCCAGCACCGGGCAGGTGTCAGCCCCTATACTTCGCCTTACGGCTTCGCAGAGACCTGTGTTTTTGCTAAACAGTCGCCTGGGCCTATTCACTGCGGCTCTCTCGGGCTTGCACCCAAAAGAGCACCCCTTCTCCCGAAGTTACGGGGTCATTTTGCCGAGTTCCTTAACGAGAGTTCTCTCGCTCACCTTAGGATTCTCTCCTCGCCTACCTGTGTCGGTTTGCGGTACGGGCACCTTGAATCTCGCTAGAGGCTTTTCTTGGCAGTGTGGAATCAGGAACTTCGGTACTATATTTCCCTCGCCGTCACAGCTCCGCCTTCACGGTAATGGGATTTGCCTCATTACCAGCCTAACTGCTTGGACGTGCTAATCCAACAGCACGCTTACCCTATCCTCCTGCGTCCCCCCATCGCTCAAACGATTCATAAGGTGGTACAGGAATATCAACCTGTTGTCCATCGCCTACGCTCTTCAGCCTCGGCTTAGGTCCCGACTAACCCTGAGTGGACGAGCCTTCCTCAGGAAACCTTAGGCATTCGGTGGATGAGATTCTCACTCATCTTTCGCTACTCATACCGGCATTCTCACTTCTAAGCGCTCCACCAGTCCTTACGGTCTAGCTTCAACGCCCTTAGAACGCTCTCCTACCACTGACATCATAGATGTCAATCCACAGCTTCGGTGATACGTTTAGCCCCGGTACATTTTCGGCGCAGAGTCACTCGACCAGTGAGCTATTACGCACTCTTTAAATGGTGGCTGCTTCTAAGCCAACATCCTGGTTGTCTAAGCAACTCCACATCCTTTTCCACTTAACGTATACTTTGGGACCTTAGCTGGTGGTCTGGGCTGTTTCCCTCTTGACTACGGATCTTATCACTCGCAGTCTGACTCCCAAGGATAAGTATTTGGCATTCGGAGTTTGTCTGAATTCGGTAACCCGATGGGGGCCCCTAGTCCAAACAGTGCTCTACCTCCAATACTCTTACCTTGAGGCTAGCCCTAAAGCTATTTCGGAGAGAACCAGCTATCTCCAAGTTCGATTGGAATTTCTCCGCTACCCACACCTCATCCCCGCACTTTTCAACGTGCGTGGGTTCGGGCCTCCATCCAGTGTTACCTGGACTTCACCCTGGACATGGGTAGATCACCTGGTTTCGGGTCTACGACCACATACTCTATCGCCCTATTCAGACTCGCTTTCGCTGCGGCTCCGTCTCTTCAACTTAACCTTGCATGTAATCGTAACTCGCCGGTTCATTCTACAAAAGGCACGCTATCACCCATTAATGGGCTCTAACTACTTGTAGGCACACGGTTTCAGGATCTATTTCACTCCCCTTCCGGGGTGCTTTTCACCTTTCCCTCACGGTACTGGTTCACTATCGGTCACTAGGGAGTATTTAGCCTTGGGAGATGGTCCTCCCTGCTTCCGACGGGATTTCTCGTGTCCCGCCGTACTCAGGATCCACTCAGGAGGGAACGAAGTTTCGACTACAGGGTTTTTACCTTCTGTGACTGGCCTTTCCAGACCTATTCATCTACCCCGTTCCTTTGTAACTCCATGTAGAGTGTCCTACAACCCCAAGAGGCAAGCCTCTTGGTTTGGGCTAATCCCGTTTCGCTCGCCGCTACTAAGGGAATCGCGTTTGCTTTCTCTTCCTCCGGGTACTTAGATGTTTCAGTTCCCCGGGTCTGCCTTCAGTTACTCTATGTATTCAAGTAACGATACTATCCCATTACGGATAGTGGGTTTCCCCATTCGGAAATCTCCGGATCAAAGCTTACTTACAGCTCCCCGAAGCATATCGGTGTTAGTCCCGTCCTTCATCGGCTCCTAGTGCCAAGGCATCCACCGTGCGCCCTTTCTAACTTAACTTGTTTTCGGCTAAAGTAAACTTCGCATTTCTTTGTCAGCTTCTTCGCTGTGCTCCTCACGTACTCTCGTACGCTCCGGTGCTCACTCCGTCGCTTCCTCGACCTGCTCGTTTCTCTTTACCCTCAATTTCTCTAATTATTAGAGAATCTAAGATGGCGATTACTCGGTTTTATCTTGGTTCTTACTATACATAATCTAGTTTTCAAGGAACAAATCGGCTATTGATTAAATTACTTATCAATACCCTTGTGTTTTGAGGAATTGCTCCCTCAAAACTGAACAACAAACTGTCAACAATCTATGAATGGAATAAATCCATTTTTCCTTAGAAAGGAGGTGATCCAGCCGCACCTTCCGATACGGCTACCTTGTTACGACTTCACCCCAATCATCTATCCCACCTTAGGCGGCTGGCTCCCAGAAGGGTTACCCCACCGACTTCGGGTGTTACAAACTCTCGTGGTGTGACGGGCGGTGTGTACAAGGCCCGGGAACGTATTCACCGCGGCATGCTGATCCGCGATTACTAGCGATTCCAGCTTCATGTAGGCGAGTTGCAGCCTACAATCCGAACTGAGAATGGTTTTATGGGATTGGCTCGACCTCGCGGTTTTGCTGCCCTTTGTACCATCCATTGTAGCACGTGTGTAGCCCAGGTCATAAGGGGCATGATGATTTGACGTCATCCCCACCTTCCTCCGGTTTGTCACCGGCAGTCACCTTAGAGTGCCCAACTGAATGCTGGCAACTAAGATCAAGGGTTGCGCTCGTTGCGGGACTTAACCCAACATCTCACGACACGAGCTGACGACAACCATGCACCACCTGTCATCCTGTCCCCCGAAGGGGAACGTCCTATCTCTAGGATTGTCAGGAGATGTCAAGACCTGGTAAGGTTCTTCGCGTTGCTTCGAATTAAACCACATGCTCCACCGCTTGTGCGGGCCCCCGTCAATTCCTTTGAGTTTCAGCCTTGCGGCCGTACTCCCCAGGCGGAGTGCTTAATGCGTTTGCTGCAGCACTAAAGGGCGGAAACCCTCTAACACTTAGCACTCATCGTTTACGGCGTGGACTACCAGGGTATCTAATCCTGTTTGCTCCCCACGCTTTCGCGCCTCAGCGTCAGTTACAGACCAAAGAGTCGCCTTCGCCACTGGTGTTCCTCCACATCTCTACGCATTTCACCGCTACACGTGGAATTCCACTCTTCTCTTCTGCACTCAAGTCCCCCAGTTTCCAATGACCCTCCACGGTTGAGCCGTGGGCTTTCACATCAGACTTAAAGGACCGCCTGCGCGCGCTTTACGCCCAATAATTCCGGACAACGCTTGCCACCTACGTATTACCGCGGCTGCTGGCACGTAGTTAGCCGTGGCTTTCTGGTTAGGTACCGTCAAGGTACGAGCAGTTACTCTCGTACTTGTTCTTCCCTAACAACAGAGTTTTACGATCCGAAAACCTTCATCACTCACGCGGCGTTGCTCCGTCAGACTTTCGTCCATTGCGGAAGATTCCCTACTGCTGCCTCCCGTAGGAGTCTGGGCCGTGTCTCAGTCCCAGTGTGGCCGATCACCCTCTCAGGTCGGCTACGCATCGTCGCCTTGGTGAGCCGTTACCTCACCAACTAGCTAATGCGCCGCGGGCCCATCTGTAAGTGACAGCGTAAACCGTCTTTCAGCTTTTCTACATGAGTAGAAAAGGATTATCCGGTATTAGCTCCGGTTTCCCGAAGTTATCCCAGTCTTACAGGCAGGTTGCCCACGTGTTACTCACCCGTCCGCCGCTAACTTAAAAAGCAAGCTTTTTAAGTCCGCTCGACTTGCATGTATTAGGCACGCCGCCAGCGTTCGTCCTGAGCCAGGATCAAACTCTCCGATAAAGAGTAAGATTAGCTCATTGCTAAACTCTAGCTTTTATTACTTGTTTTGTTTCTATAACGAATGTTATAAAAACGATTATTGTTGACGTTTGTTTGTTCAGTTTTCAAAGAGCAATTTTTCTAATTGTTACCGCTTGTTTCAGAAGCGACTTTATCAATTTACCATATCAATTAGTTAGTGTCAACAACTTTTCGAAGTTTTTTTGTTTCGTTCAAACTCTTTCGTTGAGGACGAGATATAATATATCATGTAGAAATTTATTAAGCAATAGATTTTTTTGTTTTTTTTTATAAATAATCATTTTTCTTCTTCAAGCTTCATTTCCTGTCAAATATTGCAACAACGAAAGTATTTAAGATTTTATCTATATTAATAAGAAATACTAATTAATAAAATGCAAATATCGATTGCAATTCCAACCTTCATATATGAAGATATAGAAAATCCTTTCCTTCAGTCAATGTTTCTAAATCCTTATTATTGGTTATATATAGGCTACCTACTGGACCGATTCATCTAATAATAGTACATCAAATTATGGCTACTACCTAAAAATACATAACGAAGCAAAAACATAAATAAAAGAACTTTCCATTACATATTTATTTAAGAAAGACTTTCACAGGAGGTATTATGCTTATCGACATCGACTTCTTAATAAAATTAGGAATATCTACAGGACTTGGCTTAATAATCGGATTAGAAAGAGAAATAAAAAGAAAACCTGTCGGCTTGAAAACAAGTCTTGTTATCAGCATTGTCAGCTGCCTGTTGACAATTGTTTCAATAGAATCTGCATACAAGTTTCCTGGGAGTGATCATGTAAACATAACAATGGATCCACTTCGTCTCCCTGCTCAAATAGTATCTGGAATTGGGTTTTTAGGTGCTGGCGTTATTCTTCGCCGAGGAAATGACAGTATATCAGGCCTAACAACCGCAGCTCTTATCTGGGGGGCCGGCGGTATTGGCATTGCAGTGGGTGCTGGGTATTATTTAGAAGCACTAGCAGGTGTTACCCTTTTATTGGTGAGTGTAAAGTTTGTTCCTTTCATTATGAGTCTTATCGGTCCTAGACAGTTACGTGAAAAAGAAATTAAAGTAAAGCTAAAGGCAACAGAAAAAGAGGATGTTACAACAATCATTGATTCTATCCGCCGATTAAAGGCTGGGATTAAAAACTTACGCATAAAAGACTTAGAAACAGGAGAACATTCTATTAACTTAATTCTAATCGTTGATCAAAAAAGAGAGCTGACTGAATTTTATAAAGATATCTCAGGCATTAGTGGCGTTAGGGAAATTGAAATAGAAAGCTTAAACTAAACTTCCCTATTCTAACCTTGGCTAAAGATGATGGTTTGTCCCCCCGCTTCTTTAGCCCTTTATCTGTTTTATATATTGCATTCTTGCTATTTGCATGTATAATATAAATTAACATTAAATATGGGGGCTTAGCTCAGCTGGGAGAGCGCTTGCATGGCATGCAAGAGGTCGTCGGTTCGATCCCGATAGTCTCCACCAATGTACATAATTTCAAAGACATTTGTTTGGTTGCTTATAAAGCATTCCGTGCAAATGTCTTTTTTGCGTCTTTTTATGTTTCCACAAGTATATCCCTCCCTATTATTCACACACTAATCAATATCAAAAATTTCCAACATAATAAGTGTAAAAAATATTTATATTTTGTCGGATTTTATGGATTATTTGTCGTACATTCTGTATAATCATGCTTATTGAATTTTTTCAATATAGTTAAAGGAGGTTTTTCATTTTGGGTAAAGCATTAATTATTGGTGCTGGCGGTGTGGCAAGTGTTGTTGCACATAAATGCTGCCAAGTACCTGATGTATTTGAAGAAATTTGTATTGCAAGCAGAACACTTTCAAAATGTGAAGCGCTTAAAAATAAATTAGACGGTGGCAAAACGAAGGTTTCTATTGCTCAAGTCGATGCAGATAAGACAGAAGAAGTAATTGAATTAATCAATAGCTTCAAGCCAGATGTAGTGATTAACGTGGCATTGCCATACCAAGACTTAACAATCATGGATGCATGTCTTGCAACGGGAGTTCACTACCTGGATACAGCTAACTATGAGCCACCAGAAACTGCTAAGTTCGAATATAAATGGCAATGGGATTATAAACAAAAATTTGAAGAAGCTGGCTTAACTGCACTTTTAGGCAGCGGATTTGATCCAGGTGTAACTGGTGTATTTACTGCTTATGCACAAAAGCATCATTTTGATGAGATTCACTATATTGATATCGTTGATGCTAACGGCGGTGATCACGGGTATCCGTTCGCTACAAACTTCAACCCAGAAATCAATATTCGTGAAATTACAGCTAATGGCCGTTATTTCGAAAACGGTGAGTGGGTAGAGACTGCACCACTTTCCGAGAAGAGAGAATATGATTTGGCAGAAGTTGGACCAAAAAACATTTATCTTCTATATCATGAAGAATTAGAATCTTTAGCTGTTAACATTAAAGGCGTGAAAAGAATCCGTTTCTGGATGACATTCTCTGACAACTACTTGAACCATCTTAAAGTTCTTGAAAATGTCGGCATGACATCTATCGAGCCTATTAACTATGAAGGCAAAGAAATCATTCCTTTGCAGTTCTTGAAAGAATTGCTTCCAGATCCTGCTTCTCTTGGACCTAGAACTAAAGGAAAAACTAACATTGGCTGTATCATCCAAGGAATTAAAGACGGTAAGCCAAAAACTTACTATGTATACAATGTATGTGACCACCAAGAATGCTACAGAGAGGTTGGCTCACAAGCAATTTCTTATACAACAGGTGTTCCAGCTATGATCGGTGCAATGCTTATCATTAAAGGACAATGGAAAAAGCCAGGCGTATACAATGTGGAAGAATTCGATCCAGATCCATTCATGGATGCATTGAACAAACACGGATTGCCATGGCAGGAGAACTTCTCTCCAACTCTTATAGATTGAGAGGAAAGAAATGAAAAACATTGAATTTGATAAAGTACCATCTCCTAGTTATGTAGTGGACGAGCGTCTTCTTAAGAAAAACCTGGAGACATTGAACTATGTTCAAGAAAAAACTGGTGCCAAGATTCTCCTTGCATTAAAAGGATTTTCGATGCACTCTGTATTTCCACTTGTTTCAAAGTACCTTACAGGAGTAACTTCAAGCTCTTTGTTTGAAGCTAGATTAGGTTTTGAAAAGATGGGAAAAGAGGTTCATTCATATGCACCAGCATATATGGACAGCGAGTTCGATGAACTGATGTTATACACGGACCATATTGTTTTCAATTCCTTTGCACAATGGGACCGTTTTAAAGATAAAGTAAAAAATGCGGACAAGAAAATTGATGTCGGAATTCGTATCAATCCAGAGTACTCTGAGATTGAAACAGAACTCTATAACCCATGTGCTCCGTATTCAAGATTCGGTGTTACATTGGATAATTTCGATGCTGATCGTCTTGATGAAATTGATGGCCTTCATTTCCATACAATGTGTGAGCAAAACTCCGACACTTTAAAGAGAACACTTAAAGTAGTTGACGAGAAGTTTGGCGAACATATTAAAAAGGTCAAGTGGCTGAATCTTGGCGGTGGTCATCATATTACAAGACCAGATTATGATATCGAAACATTAATTGAATGCATACTTTACTTAAAAGATAAATATGATGTCGAAGTTTATCTTGAGCCTGGTGAAGCAATTGCTTTAAATACCGGCTATCTTGTGAGTACTGTTCTTGACGTTATGAAAAACGGAATGGATTTGGCTATTCTTGATACTTCAGCTACATGCCATATGCCTGATGTTCTTGAGATGCCATACAGACCTAATATCATCGGTGCTGGAATGCCTGGTGAATATGAATACACATACAGACTTGGTGGAATGACTTGCCTTTCAGGAGATGTCATCGGTGACTACTCCTTTAAAGAGCCATTAAAGCCTGGTGATAAAATTGTGTTCTGCGATATGGCTCATTATACAATGGTGAAAAATCATATGTTTAATGGTGTAAATCTCCCTTCTATTGTGTCATACAATGACGAAGAAGGAATTAAAGTCGTAAGACAATTTAAGTTTGAGGATTACAGCAACCGCCTATCATAAGAAATGAACCCCTTCTCTAATTTAGAGAAGGGGTTTTTTCATGCATATTCCTCTAAGAAAAGGGTAAGTGGAAAAAGATAATAACAAAAAACTAGTAACGTATAGGAGTGACAGAAAAATGAACCGAATGGATAAAAAAGTAGCTGTCATAACAGGCGGTGCTTCCGGAATTGGAAAAGCCTCTGCCATTCGCTTAGCACAAGAAGGGGCAAAAATTACTATTATTGATAGAAATGCAGAAAGAGGCAAAGCTGTCATAAAAGAAATTACTGAATTAGGTGGAGAAGCGATATTTTGTCAAGCAGATATAACTAATGAAAAACAAGTAGCTGATGCAATGGCACAAACAGCTAAAAAATGGGGTACAATAACTACTCTTTTTGCTAATGCAGGTATTGTCGGAACGGTATCTCCTATTGAGCAGTTTTCAACAAAGGATTGGGCTGCTACTATTCAAAATAATGTAATTGGAACATTTGAAACCGTCAAGCAAGCTATTCCCTATTTGAAAGATAATGGTGGTACAATCACCATTACCAGCTCTGTTAGCGGGAATCGCCGTTTTGCCCAAGAAGGATTCTCTGCTTATAGTTCCTCTAAAGCAGCAATTGCAGCATTTGCAAAAATGGCTGCAATCGAGCTGGCACAACACAAAATACGAGTCAATTCTATTTGCCCTGGTACTATCGATACCAATATTTTTGAATCTCTGCAGGAGTCAGAGAGCGTTAATGAAATAAACTTCCCATTTGATATCCCGGAAAACGGAATACCTTTAAAGCAAGAGGCTGGAAAACCAAAGGAAGTAGCAAACTTATTCCTGTTTTTAGCTTCTGATGAAGCTTCCCACCTAACAGGCACGGAAGTATATGTAGATAGTGCCGAATCATTAATTAAAGGTTAAAGGAGGAGCATTATATGCCTTATAAAAATGTGAAGGATTTGCCAGAATCGGTACAGGATAACTTGCCACACCACGCTCAGGAAATTTTTAAAGAAGCATTTAATTCTGCCTTGGGTGAATATCATAAAGAAGAAACTGCTTTTAAAGTGGCATGGAGCGCAGTAAAAAATAAATACCACAAGGATAATGACGGGAATTGGACAGCTAAGGATTAACACAATAATAAAAAGACATCAGCTAAACACTATTTAGGCTGATGTCTTTTTATTGATATTAGCTGTTTGTAAGCTTCCCTTCTGTGGACACTTGCCATTCAAATCCGTATTTATCCTCCACTTGGCCATATAAAGGGCTCCAAAATGTTTCCTGAAGCGGCATCTTCACCTTACCGCCCTCTTCTAAGGCCGCAAATACTCTTTTTGTATCCTCCGGGTCCTCCAAAATAATAGCAGTAGTCACATTAGTTCCTACCGAATATGACATTCCCGGAAAATTGTCTGAAAGCATCAAGTCTATGTTTCCGACTTTCAGTTGTGCATTTAACACACGATTTTTCGCCTCTTCTGGCAATGGCTTTTCAGAATCATGGGGCATATCACCAAAAAGCTGAACACTTATTACTTCAGCATGGAGTGCGTTCTTATAAAATTCTACTGCTTCTCTTCCATTTCCGTTTAATACGAAATAAGGATACATCGATTTAATCATGATCCCACTCCTTCTACTCTTAATAATCTCTAATATTCTCTCTTTAGTAGCAAATTCCCTTTATACCATCATTAAATTAGACCTCTAAAAGATTAGAGGTCTAAAAGTTACTGCTTATTGGTAACCATTTTCACGATTAGCAGCTTCATCTTTAGCTTCTTCTCGGAATGCATTAATCGATTCTTCTCTTCTTCTGTTTTTAGCTTCTATATTAGCTCTTTCATCAGCTGATGCATTTGCCATTGTCTCTTCTGATTTTTCGATATTGTCTAATGTATTTTCAATCATATCTTGCAGCTTTTCTACATTATCTTCTCTGTTATCTGGATTTGGACGATTATTTGTCATGGCTTTTTCCTCCTGTAATTTAAAATACTATAGTATTTTGTTTATTTCTTATTTTTTTATACACAGGTGAAAAATGTAATTTAACGAATCTTTCTCATTTATTAAGGGAAAATTCAGGTTGCACACTTATACTTTAATCATATATTCAACAGAAAGGAAGCAGCAAAATGGTTATACAGAATGTCTCAACAAACAGCACGTATTTAAATACTTTTGCAAAATTCTCAACAAGTAATAATAACGAATCTTCTCTTGAGAGCAAGAAGCAGCAATTGGAGAATCAGCTTAGCAGGCTCGAGCAAAATCAACAGCTCTCAACAGAAACAAAGGAACAGCAGGTAAAAACAATCAAACAGCAAATTACGAAAATAGATGAACAATTAACTTCGTTGCAATTATCATCAACAGCTTCATCGACTGCTACAAAGCAACAGGATACACTGTCTATAAGCAAGGAAGCATATGCTTTATTCGCAAAGAAAAATGCCAGCTAACAAAAAAAGGAAAAACATAAAATGTCTTTCCTTTTCCTTTAACCTATAATAGGAAGTATTATTGTTACACACGTACCTAACCCTTCCTTGCTTTTAACGAACATCTGACCATCATTATCCTGCAATAGTCTGTTGCAGACGGTTAAGCCAATCCCATTGCCTTTTTCTTTACTTGTATAATAAGGCTCCCAAATTCGGTTGAGAAGCTCTTTGTTGATGCCTTCTCCATTATCTATCATCCGAATTCTGACAGTGTCTGCATTGCAGTCTATAATCATCTTTACTTTCCCGCTGCCACTAGGTATGGCCTCAAGACTATTTTTCAACACATTTATGATTACCTGCTTAAAATGTGATTTTTCCATCGAAACAAAGGTGGGGTTATTCTGTCTGTCCTCTAGGATGATTTCCTTGTTCTGTTCAATTGCTAACGCCTGAAATAGAAGCTTAATATTTTGCAGTTCGGCGAAGGGTTGACTCCTTAAAGACTCATTTCTTGCAGCTGCTATTGCTTCGGGCTTCCCAAGGATGAGCAATTCCTTTAGCACATGATTAATACGATCTATTTCTTCTAATAGTATATCTTCGTAGCCTGTTTTATTGCTTTTTTCTTTCAGAAGCTGGATAAAGCCTCTTATAGTTGTTAATGGGTTTCTTATTTCATGGGCAACACTCGCAGCCATTTCACCAACCACTTTCAGCTTTTCAGAGGAAATAATCAACTGTTCATTTCTTTTTTGCTCTGTTATATCCATTCCGAAGTAAATAGTACGCCTACCTTCATTATTGTAGTTAAGCTCTTTTCTGCCCCATAATATATAATGTTTATCCCCATTTACATCCAAGAATTTTTGTGGCTTTATTGTTTCCATACTGATCTCATTCGTTATACAAGAATGAGGTTTGCCAAGAAGATCACTGCTGTCCCTTTTTAATAGCTCACATAAGGAGTCATTTACTTTAATGATTGTCTCTCCATCCATTACTAGAAGATAATTCGGGTTTATATTCATGATTGCCTCTAGCTGCTCACTTTGCTTCAGCACTTCTCCATTCATAGCATTTATCTTGTATGACTGCATTTGAAAAAAACCAATAAATAATATGATTGCAGCAAAAATTGAATTAAAGCTTGAGTAATACAGCGGTATAAAAGCAAAACCACTTAAGTTACCGTTAATAAATATAAGAATAGCTGCAGTTACAAGCTTTACATAAAATTTTTTATCTGCAATGTCCCTTATTTTTGTTGTAATAAATAGCAGCAGGAATGTATTAAGATAACCTAAAACAATATTGACCATAAAAAACACATTTCCGACTCCATATACTGGCAACAGGTGTGAAGGAGACAATAGCTGGTCATCTCTCACTTTATACGATTCAATCCCAAAATCAATAAAGTTAATAATGTAGACAAAAAAAGTATATAAGAGGAATGTGACAAGCACTCCTTTGTTTAAAAGCCATCTGTATTTTCTTAACTCATCATTTTTTCGTACTAAATAATAGGAGAAGTAATACATTATTGGCATGATGAAAATGGAACCACCTCTAAAAATACGAAAAAGCGTATCAATCCACTTAAGGGAAAGCACTTCATCTGCATAAAGGGTAGCAACATCCATTTGCCAAAAGGATAACATCCCTAAAAAGAGGGAAAGTGCTATAGCTAATCTAGTTTTTGAAAAAAACAGGACTGTCAGGGAAATAATGAGTGGAATTAATGCTACCATCATCAATAATATAAATTCCATTCTAGAACCCTCCTGTCCAATCCGCATGCTGTATAGTCAAATGATTACAGCTTTCCAATCGCAAATTTGCGATTTTCATACTAGTAATCAAAGCTGTATGGTAATAATTCATAGTTACTGATTTTTCCCCTATTCAAGTATTCACCTTATTTTACTATGAATTGTTTCGTTTGAGTAAAAAGTCTGATTTTTTTTCAAGAAAATTTCACAGACAAAAAGGAAACAAATATGGCTTGGTTCGCCCAGCCGCATTTGTTTCCTTTTCTCATTGCCATTTATTAATCAATGATATTTTGCCAATCGCCTTACCTGTTTCCAAGTATTCATGCGACTTGCCAGCCTCTTCAAATGAAAAATCCTTTTCATCAACTAACGCCTTAAGCTTTCCTGCTTCTACAATCTCTGCAATTTTTTGAAGAATAACTCCATGTTCCACCCTTTTTGTTTCGTCCAATATTTTTAAAAGCATAAAGGTAATATGTAAGGATAGACCTTTTGCATGCATTGGCGACAAATCATGTGTTGATCTTGCGGCAATTGCAAGTACTGTGCCATGGGCTGCTGCTGCCTGAAAGGATGTATCCAAATTCTTTCCACCAACAGTGTCAAATACAGTCTGAAATCCATTTCCTCCAGTATATTTTTCTACATACTCTTCAACTGTTTCAGCTTTATAGTCAATTACTGTGTCTGCACCTAATGATTTTGCTATATTTGCTTTTTCCTCTGAGGAAACAGTTGTATAAACGTTAGCACCCTTCCACTTTGCAAGCTGTAATGCGATATGACCGACACCGCCTGTACCGCCATGAATTAATATATTTTGATTTGCAGACAAATTTCCTTTTACAAAAAGCGCATCCCAAGCAGTTATGCTAACTAGTGGCAGACATGCTGCTTGCTGCATCGTAATATTTTTAGGTTTTCGCGCTAATAATCGCACATCAGCAAGCATAAATTCTGTTAATGCCCCGCCTGTTCCTTTAAAACCGCCGGCACAGCCAAAAACTTCATCTCCAACCTTAAAGCTTTCGACACCTTCGCCTACTTCTTCTACAATTCCTGCGACATCGCCATGAAGGACAGCAGGCAGCTCCGGGGAAGCAGCTGGAACTGCTCCTGCTCTAATCTTTGCATCAATTGGATTTACACTTGAAGCCATTACTTTAATAATTACATAGCCAGGTTTAATAGTGGGCTTATCCATTTCTACTTCACGAAATACAGAAGAATTACCATATGAATCTACAATCATTGCTTTCATCATTAATTACCTCTCCTCTCCCTTTTATTTTACAGAAAATTAAAAGAGAGAGGAACTCTTTATGTATTGGTTTTAATTTCAAGTAAAAAGGTTATTAAGGAAGTACTTGCTAGCTTAATAAAAACAATCTTAGGAGGAATTATTATGAGTGATTTGTCAAACAAAGTGGCATTAATTACAGGTGCGGCATCTGGAATTGGGCATGCAGCCGCAATTTCTCTAGTGAAAAGCGGTGCAAAAGTAGCACTGCTCGACTTAATCCCCAAAAATTTAGAAGCTGTTGATAAAGAAATTAAAGAGCTTGGCGGAGAAGCCCTTATTTTAGAAGCAAATATAGCAGATCCTTGTTCTATGAGCACTGCAATTGATTATATTATCAACAAATGGGGACATCTTGATATTGTGTTTGCAAATGCAGGAATCAATGGAACAGTCTCACCGATTGAACATCTCGCTCCAGAGGATTGGGACAAAACAATGCAAATCAATCTTAAGGGTACCTTCCTCACAATTAAATACGCTGTTCCTCATTTGAAAAAAAATGGCGGAAGCATCATTATTACCAGCAGCATTAACGGAAACAGAACATACTCCAGTTTTGGTATGTCCGCATACAGCACTTCCAAAGCCGGTCAAGTTGCCTTTGGTAAAATGGCCGCATTGGAGCTCGCCAAGTATAAAATAAGGGTAAATATTATCTGTCCTGGAGCAATTGATACAAATATTGAAGAGAACACTTTCCGTGAAGAGGAAAAACTGAAAGAAATTGCTATCCCTGTAGAATATCCGGAGGGAAGTCAGCCGCTTGCACAAAAATCTGGCGAGCCAAAACAGGTTGCAGATCTTGTCCTGTTCCTGAGCTCTGATGCCTCCAGTCATGTTACTGGAACAGAAATTTATATCGATGGCGCTGAATCACTGCTTTAATAATCATTGGCTAAGTTTGCATTTACTCTGCATCCTTAGCCTTTTTATTTGTAAAACATATGAGAGGGGGGATTCCTGTCAATTATGCTACAATGTCATTACTGACTGCTTGAGAGGAGGTTTTTCTCTCAAGTGAATATTCGGGTACAGGAGGTTAATTAAAATGAATGAAGTAATAAAAACATTAACACAGCACCGTTCTTACCGTAAATATGAAAATAAAAGTGTACCAAATGAAATGCTTCATGCTATCTTGGATTCTGCACAAGCTGCACCATCCTGGATAAACGGGCAGCATGTAACTGTCATAGTAGTGGAGGACCATAATAGAAAGGAAAAACTGGCAGAGCTTTGCGGTAATCAAAAGCATATTAATGAAGCACCTGTATTTTTGGTCTTCTGTATGGACTTCCACCGAACAGAGCTTTCAGCTAACCTGGAAAACACTACTTTCGGTGCAGCAGATCAATCAGACCTGTTACTTGTTGGAGCAACAGATGCAGGAATTGCTTTGGCAAATGCAATAACAGCTGCTGAATCACTCGGATTGGGTACTGTTCCAATCGGAGGTATCAGAAGGAATGCACCAGAAGTGATTGAGTTTTTACAGCTTCCTAAATATGTAGTGCCTATTTCTGGTTTATGCATCGGTTTTCCTGCTGAAGATCCTGGTGTTAAGCCAAGACTTCCTAAAGAGGCTTATGTTCATAAAGAAACCTATCATAATGACCAAACAGAAGCTTTAAAGGAATATAATGAAGTATTTAAGAAGTACTTACAAGAACGCGGCAGTGAACAAGCAAATTGGACAAACAGGGTTGCCAACTTTTATAAGCAGCCATATTATCCAAGCATTGGACCAGTCCTGCAAAAACAAGGCTTTCATGCAAAGGATTTGAAGGAATAAAAGTGTGGTATAAATCCATGCTACGCTGTCTCAAAGTTAGATAAAATTACTTATTATTCTTTTTTAAAAAGGTTATTTTTATTTTGTCCCCAATAGAGTATAGGTCGTTTCATTACACTAAGATTTATACTTATTGTTTTTAAATCGAAAAACATAAAAAACCAAACTATTAAAATCAATAAACGATTAAATAGTTTGGTTTTTTAATGAGAATTAAATACTTATGTCCCAGACTCTCTCTACTGTCCAAGCTTCGGAAAGGTGATTTCAAAGCGTGTGCCTTTTTCCAGCTCACTGTCCACTCTTATCGTTCCTGAATGCTTGTCGATAATCCACTTTGCGATGGACAATCCTAAGCCAGTTCCTTCTATATCTGTCCGTGATTGTTCGACTTGATAGAAACGGTTGAATATTTTGGAAATGTCCTGCTTTGGAATACCAATGCCGTTGTCTTTTACCTCTAATTCAATCGTATGAGCCTTAGCAGCGGCATTTATAGCAATTGTGCCACCCTCATCCGTAAACTTCATGCTATTATCAACGAGTATGACAAGCAACTGGTGTATTCGCTCTTTGTCACCAATCAGCTTGATTGGTGTAATTGTATCTGTATAAATCCTTTTCCCTTGGAACTCTGCTATATCTGCATACTGGTCAATTACTTCTTGAATGAGAACATCTAAGGCAAATTCTTGCTTCGATATTTCCATCTGGTTTGAATCAGACCTTGCAAGTGTTAACAAACTGGTAACAAGCTTATTCAGCCTTCGTGTCTCTTTCGAGATAACAGAGATGTCAATCGCCTTTTCCTGAATGGTGGCATCAGGTTCCTGGAACAGAAGATCTGTTCTCGATTGAATAACAGCTAACGGCGTTCTTAGCTCATGAGAAGCATCTGAAACGAATTGCTGCTGTGATTCCCATGATTTTTGAATTGGTACTAAAGCTCGCCCCGCAAGGAAATAACCAGCTAGTATTGCGAATATGCTACCCGCAAGCACACCTAAAGTCATAATGATAATCAATCTGTTCAGCATTGATTTTTCCGGATTGGTGCTGCGAATAAACTGAAAGGTTTCCTTTGTTCCATCCTCCATCTTAACTTTGACAGCAATAGTGTTATAACTGTAGCCGCTGACTGTCTGTTTCTCAACAATCCTATCGTAATCCTTTGGATAAAAATTCTCGAACTCACTTGCATAATTTATGATGTTTTGGGATATCGAATCTATCTCTTTATCTTCTGTCCATTTAATGAGGGAGATTTGCGGGTCGCCCACTGGACCCCTTCCGACTTCCCTTTGGTCTGGATGACTAACGGATTCCACCGCTTCTTCCAGTGACTTATTTATATCCTTATATATTTGCTTTTCTGTGTAATGATAAATCATCACACCAAGGACGACCATCAATAATATGAATACAAGCGAATTAAGAAAGGTTAACTTAATTCTTGTCTTTTGGAACATAGTGTATCCCCTTATGCTTTCTTCAAAATATATCCAACACCTCGGACAGTTTGAATATCTTTATGATAAGCAAAATCTTCTAATTTTTTGCGAAGCTGATGAATGAACACTTCCACTATGGCGATTGTCGTATCAGAATCAAATCCCCAAATACGGTCAAATATTTGTTCCTTCGTTAGAATTTTCCCTGTGTTTTGGATTAAATACTCCAGCAATTCATATTGCTTGACCGTTAACTTAATTGGAACACCTTTCACAAGCACATCATTTTCTTTTCCAGTCAGCACTATTTCATCATACTTAAGCCCTGCATCTATATCTAATGCTCCGCTTCTTCTAAGCAGTGCTTTAATTCTTGCCTCTAGCTCAGGAGCCTGAAACGGTTTGACTAAATAATCGTCTCCGCCGAATTCTAAGCCTTTTACCCTGTCCTCAAGCGAATCCTTTGCTGTTAAGAACAGTACGGGTGTATTAACCTTTTCCTTGCGCAGTATTTGCACAATTTCAAAGCCATTCATATATGGTAGCATGACATCCAAGACGATTAAATCATATATGTTTTGCTGTGCAAAAAATAATCCGTCTTCGCCATTATCTGCAGTATCCACAGAATATTCCTTCTCCAATATCCCTTTTATGGATTCTAATAATGGCTTATTATCCTCCACAACTAGTAATTTCATCGTATTATATCTCCTTTGGCTTTTAAGTTTGGCATTTGCTAAGCTGATTCATTAGCATTATTTATAACATAAGCCCAAGTATAAATAAATACTATCATGTTGTTTTTTGCTCTATTTGAAAGAGAGAAAGCGATTCGCTTTGACGAATCGCTTTTCTTTTTATTACTTTTGGTACTCATACAAGGTTTGGCCCATGCCTCTCATATCTGATGCAGCAGAGCTGTCAGTAGTGTCTGTTGTATCTGAGGAATACTCACTGCTCGGTACCTCCACACAGTTTTCCTGTATCCACTCTGTAACTTCACTATTGCCTCCCATTCCTTGTCCGGATAGTAAGAAGTACTTAATTTCTCCTGCTTCTGCCATTTTTTCGAGCTCTTCTACTGTCGGTGCAGGATCAGAGCCGCCAAAACCACCCATTGCCATTACAGCATAGTCTGTGTTCAGCATGATGGAGTAAGCCGATTGAGCTCTCTGTACAGCAAGGAAGAATTTCTCGCCATTATAGTTGTCTTCTAAATAAGACATTAAGCCAGAGTCAATGCTTTCCATATCTCCTCCGCCGCCCATGCGACCCATTCCATCACTGCTATCATCATTTGTATCTCTACCAGGGAAACCAGATGGTGCTTCTCCAGCATCAGTCGGCATATTGCCCGACTGGATACTGCTTGGCATTTCGCCTTGCTGCATATTGCCACCAAAGGCACCCATGCCTCCGCCACCGCCGCCTGGTCCGCCCATTCCACTAGTTGGTCCAGCAGTTGGTGTAGACTCATTGCCAGTCTTTGTGATGGTAATAGCTGTCCAATATATTGGCAGTACTAATAATGCCAATATACTTATCACAGCAATTGTCTCCTTAATAGACGCACTTGATTTTCCTGCAATCAAGAGCATGAACAGGACAACACCTAATATGATGCCAACCCACATCCAAATGATCGAAACAGATGAGCTGTTTTGATAAACAATTAACGCCTCGAAAAAGAAAGTGACAAGTATGCCAACAGGAAGCAGCCAGCTTTCCCATCCCTTCTCTTCCTTATAGAAATCCCATAATGTTGTAAAGCCGATACCGACAAGTGCGGCAATGGCAGGTCCCATCATACTCAAGTAATAATGATGGTAAAACAATGCGATGCTAAAGAATACGAACATAGGTGCAAGCCAGATGAACCAGAATGCAGCAAAATGATGCTTCATTGTATACTTTCTTGTTTTAATGAAGGACACGAATAGCCCTATGATTGCAAATAATACGAATGGGAGCAGCCAGCTGATTTGGCCAGATAACTCGCTTTGGAATAAACGAAGCGGTCCTGCTTCCCCTGTATTAAACATGCCAGATTGACTTGAACTGCCACCGTCCCCTTGCTGCCCACCACTAGGCATAGATGGAAGACCTTCCTCACTTGTACTTGAACTGCTGTTTGCTGATGTACTAGCATCATCTGTTTGCGTTTGTGTCTGAGCTTGCGGTGCTTGTGCACTTCCACCGCCTCCCATGCCAGAATCTTGACCAGTTAATCGCGATAGGCCGTTATACCCGAAGGCAAGCTCTAACACTGAATTTGTTTCACTTCCACCCATATACGGTCTTTCGCTCTCAGGAGTCATATCGACGGCAAGTGCCCACGACAATGATATAACAAGAAGTAATAGCGTTGATGCCGCTAAATGAATGATTTTTTTCCAGATTTTTATTTCTCTTGTTGCAAAGAAATAATAAAATGCAAATGCAGGCAATACCATATATGCTTGCAGCATTTTCACGTTAAAGCCAACACCAACAAGAGCAAAACTTAATAGCAGCCAACCAAGCTTTTGCTTTTCAACAGCTTTCATTAACGCCAAGGCTGCCGTCATTAATGTGACAATCAAAATACTGTCAACATTATTCGTTCTGACAACAGCTACAAAAATCGGGGAGCAAGCCAGGACTAAACTAGAAATAAGCGCTGCTGCTCTACCGAATTTCGGCTTAACCATGATATATAACAGCCATACAGAAATAACCCCTGCCAATGCCTCAGTCAAAAGAAGTACGAAGTCATTAAAGCCAAAAATCTTGGCAAAAATCGCTTGAATCCATAATGCAACTGGAGGTTTATCAACAGTAATAAATCCAGCTGGATCGAAGGAAACAAAGAAAAAGTTATGGAAGCTTGTCAACATACTTTTCACAGCTACAGAATAATAAGAATTCGTGCCAGCATTCTGCAGATTATAGAAGTTTAATCCAGCAGAAAACAGCAATATAGCGATTAAAAGGATATCAAATCTTCCCTTTGTCCATTTTTTCATATTTTTCTCCATTCTTTTTTATCTTGTATTTTGGTTAGCTCCGTTTTTTCCTTTGTAAAAACCAGCATTTTCGTTCCAATAAAATTAACAATTGTCCCAATTGCCGTCACTAATAATTTACTTAAGAACAAGTTCATGCCTTGCTTTGTATAAAACAAATCAAGCAGGTACAAAGTGATGGATAATGTCACAACATTAACAGCTAAAAACCGCATAAACTCACCCATACTAGCCTTCTTTGTCTGTTTAAAGGTCCAAGTTCTGTTCACAAAATAACTATTTAATAGTCCGCATGAATAGGAAAGAATTTGAGCCACGAGAAAATTTGCTCCAACACTTGTTAAAATCGCATAAACAATGAAATCAATGATTGTATTTAAGGACCCTACAAGGCCAAACTTAATAAAAACTAGCCATTTCTTCATTTCAGCACAAACGGTTTAGCTGATGACTGTTCATGCTGATAAATGTCCTTGACGATATAAAGCGGCCTGTTTTTTGCTTCGTCATATATACGTCCGATATACTCACCAATAACACCTAGCATCATTAGCGTAATCCCGCTAAAGAACAGTTGGATAACAATTATTGATGACCATCCCGTAACAGTCGTAGTCGTAAACAGCTTTTGATAAAGGACAATCAGCATATACACAAAGCCTATTAAAGAAAGTGAAGCACCTAAATAGTTGGCTAGCTTCAATGGCTTATAAGAGAAGGATGTTATTCCATCTAGTGATAATTTAAGCATCCTTTTTAACGGATATTTCGTTTCACCGGCAAATCTTTCATCCCTCTCATACTCTACAGCCGTCTGCTTAAACCCTACCCAGCTAACAAGTCCTCTAACAAAACGGTTTTTTTCGTGAATATTATTCATTTGATCGCACACTTTTCGGTCAATCAGACGAAAATCTCCTGTATCAATCGGGATATCAATTTCTGTCATGGCCCGTAATGTTTTGTAGAATGCTGATGCGGTCTGTTTCTTAAAAAAGGTTTCTCCCTTTCTCGCCGTGCGTTTTGCATATACAACATCATAGCCTTCCTTCCACTTTTGAATCATTTCGAGAATAAGCTCTGGCGGGTCTTGGAGATCTGCATCAATGATGACAATGGCATTCCCTGATGCATAGTCCATACCAGCTGTAATCGCAATTTGGTGGCCGAAGTTTCTGGAGAAATCAACAATCTTGATTGTTTTGTCCTGCTCACTTAGCTGCAGCAATATATCCACAGACCTGTCTTTGGACCCATCATTGATGAACAGCAGTTCATAGTTTCCATCTGAACTCTGCATCACTGTTTTAAGTCTTTCATACGTATGTTCAATTACTTCTTCCTCGTTATAAACAGGAATAACAATAGAATAATCTATTTTTTCGTTCGTCATGAAAATCACTCTTCCTTTCTATAATTAGCAACTTCGAAAGATGATCCGAATGGAATAGCTTGATTCTAGCGAACGTTTCTTAATTAATCCTTAACTTATTAACAATATCTAGAAATAAAAAAAAGGCTCTATGCATGCTGTTTTTCCATGCATAAAGCCTTTTTTGTGTGTTAAATAACCTCAGGTAATATAAAGTAATTTCTTAATTTACTGTCCACATGTGCTTGCCATTGGTCTAAAGATACGCCAAGCTCATTAAGCAGCTTATAGGCATTTACCCATGCACTCATTTCAGCATTCACCCTGTAAGACCAGTCATTCAACCATTTATCATAATCTAAATCCCCATTAACATAATCTATAACATGGCCAATTTCATGTGCCAGTGCGTATGTATTTTCCAATGTAATTAAGAAAGGAATTGTTATATACATATTTGCATTAAAGCTAATTTTCTTATCTGCGTTATAAACGACCTTGCAGCCAAGCTGTTCTGCCTTTGCTACAACTTCCATAAATTTATCAATTGTAATCATAAATTTAATCATTTCCCCTTTAAGTAATGTCTATATAATTCGTATAAATTAATTAATTACCAAACATTTCCGTATAAATATTTTAGACTAATATGTTTATAGATAGTGAAATCGGCTATATAACCAATGTACAATTTATTAACTAAAAATTCTAAGGAGTGATTAACATGGCAGACAACAAAATGAGTCGAGAAGAAGCAGGTAAAAAAGGTGGACAAGCAACTTCAAAAAATCACGATAAGGAATTTTATCAAGAAATTGGACAAAAAGGCGGAGAAGCTACTTCCAAAAATCATGATAAAGACTTTTATCAAGAAATTGGGAAAAAGGGCGGAGAAGCCACTTCCGATAATCATGATAAAGAATTCTATCAAGAAATCGGCAAAAAGGGCGGAGAGGCTACTTCCGATAATCATGATAAAGAATTCTATCAAGAAATCGGCAAAAAAGGCGGAGAAGCCACTTCCGATAATCATGATAAAGAATTTTATCAAGAAATTGGTCGAAAAGGCGGCAACTCCACAAATAACAACAACTAATATTAGAATTATAACAAATTTGCAACTAAGAATAAACCCAAATGCTTTTGCATTTGGGTATTTCTTTATACCGGATATTTTGTCTTATGGTCTGCGATAATCTGAATATTACCTGCCTCTGTTTTTTCTATTTCGGCATCTGATGAGTAATACCAGGTTTTCTCGTTTTCGCCAACAACAAATAAATTTAATTCCTCTTTGAAAGCCAATAAGTTATCTAGCTCCTCTTGCTTGGCACCAGCAGTAATTATCCATTTTTCACCCTCTGGTGTGATAGTGTAATCATCCGTTTGTAAAAACAGTCTGCTTCCAATAGCATGGCGAATCATCAGCATTAAAGATCCCCTCCTGGTAAATCAATCAGCATGAAAAAGCAGTCTTCCTCTGCTTTAATATGCAAGGAAGAGAGATTTGTAATTCGAGCTGAGTCTGGTTTCCCAATGAGGTGTTCGTTGTCCAGATATGCCGCTCCACTAATCACATACACAAGAATTCCCCTGTCCTCTTCCTGATTGAAATCAAGAGACTTACCTTGCTCCAGCTTGGATAAATAGATTGTTACATCTTGATGGATCATTGCTACTCCAGCACTTGCAGAAGGAGCTACCACTGGCAAGAGCTGGTTTGTTAACTGATTTACATCAAATTTCACATCTTCATAGGACGGAGGAAGTTGTTTTGTGTGTGGGAAGAACCACAGCTGTAAGAATCTCCCCGGCTCTGTTTCAGATGGATTTATTTCGGAATGAAGGATTCCTGTTCCTGCTGTCATTCGCTGCACCTGACCAAATTCAATGACACCACTGTTTCCTAAGCTGTCTTCATGTTTAAGCTGTCCTGTAATCGCAATCGATACGACTTCAGCCTCTCTATGTGGATGTATTCCAAATCCTTTATTAGGCTGAATCGTATCATCATTTAATACGCGCATCGGACCAAAACGAACATTGTCCGAATCATAATAATTTCCAAACGAAAAGCTGAAATGACTTTCTACCCAGTCATTGCTTGCAGAATGGCCGTCCTCTTTCTTAAACACGTTAATCATTTAATACACCTCTTATCACCTTGGATTATTTATTACCTGCTAACCAAACGGCTGCTGCATCAACTTCTGATCTAGTCAATTGATGACCGTAATTTTCCCAATGCACCTGAACACTTGCACCAGCTCCTTCGAGCAGCTCTTTCAGCTCCTCTGATTCACTTCTCGGGCAAATTGGGTCATTGGTGCCTGCAGAAATAAAAACAGGAACCCCATTTAAATCAGGCAATTCCATACCTCTTAACGGAACCATTGGATGGTGAAGAATCGCACCTTTCAGACTGTTTGCATAATGGAATAAGATACTTGCTGCAATATTTGCTCCATTTGAATAGCCGACTGCTATAATATTATTACGATCAAAGCCGTACTCATCTGCACTGCTGTCAAGAAAGTCATGAAGCTCCTTTGTCCGCTCCTTCAAATCCTCTATATCAAAAACCCCTTCTGCTAACCGGCGGAAAAAACGGGGCATACCATTTTCTAATACATTTCCCCTTACGCTAAGTACCGATGATTGTGGACTAATTAATTCTGCAAGTGGCAGCAAGTCCGTTTCTGTACCTCCAGTTCCATGGAGTAGTAATAATGTTGGCATTTGCTCATTTGTACCTTTTTTAAAGATATGCTTCATATTTATCTCCTATCTAAGACATGATAATGCCTTTTATTTTGGTCTAGTAATGGTGAACAGCTCTCCAAGCTTACTGTAGTCATTTCCTGCAAGTCTGCTGACAGGCTTCAAAAGATGTGGATTAATTCTTCCATCCTTATATAAAGAATCCTCAATATGGAAGCAGACGGCTCTGCCCAAAATCAAATCACATGTTACAACACCATTATCATCCTTCATTTCTACGATTTGCTCGAGTTTACATTCTATCCGTATTTTTGCCTCCTTGATTCCTGATACAGAAATGACAGAACTTTCAGCAAGCGTTAAGTTCGCAAGCTCAAGCTCACTTTCATCTGGAGGAAGGCTTGAAGCAGTTTCATTAATTGCTCCAATATTGTCTTCATCACAAATATGGATAACAAATTCATTGTTCTCTTCTATATTTCTCGCTGTATCCTTTTGTTGGCCACCCTTTCTTTGAACAGCAACAGACAAAATCGGAGGATCAGAGGATACAATATTAAAGAAGCTGAACGGTGCACCATTTATAACACCATTGCTCCCTTTAGAAGTGACAAACGCAATCGGTCTAGGAATAACGCTTCCGATAAAGAACTTATACACTTCCTTAGCAGAAAGTGTACTTGGATCAATTGTTAACATACGATTCCTCCATTCTTTGACAAGCAGAAAACATAATTTTCTTGATTTTTTATTTTATCTTGAATTCGAGATAATCATACTACTTATAAATACCTTCTGTCAAGAATGAGTCGTTTATTCTAGTAAAAATAAAGAAAATTACACTATTTTTTCCTATTATATTTTGCTATCATTAATTTGTATAATTTTTACTCTGTTTCCACCAGAAAAACTACTCATTTAGACCTAATTTAATGACTTTTACCTATTACAATTACACTATATTTTAGATAAAATAAGGTATATTCTTAGAGTCTAGAAAAATAGCTTCTATTGTTAAAAGAGAGAGGGAAATAGTGTGGGAATTTTAAATGAAGGAGAGTTTATAGAAACAGTACATTTTAAGGGCTTACAAATATCTTTAATTGCAGCAGGTGACGGAACTGAAGTAATCTATCATAAACTGCAACAAGGATCTAGTTGGGCAATGGGTCCCGAAGAAGGTTGGGAAGGATTAGAGTATTTCTATATAATTTCTGGAAAATTACTTTACCAGAGAGATGGTAATTCGATTGAATTAAATCCTGGACAATCTTTTTATGGAAGTCCTATTAAGGTATATACTATTTTCTATGCTGAAGAGATAACGGAATTTATATATGTAACAAGTCAACCAGTGTTTCACCACTATAGCCAACTTTCAAAAGATTTATTTGAGCTTACAATATCTATTGAAGAAAAAGACGGATATACAAGAGATCATTGTGAGAGAATTAAGGATTATTCGATGCTTGTTGGGGAGACACTCAGTCTTAACACTAAGCAGACAGCCCGTTTAAATCTATCTTCTTTTTTTCATGACCTCGGAAAAGTCAAAGTTCCGTTAAATATATTACAAAAGCCAAGTAAACTTACAGAAGAAGAATGGGAAGTAATGAAGCTTCACACAACATTCGGACGTGAATTATTGGAAGAAACCAGAATTCCATTTCTTCGAGAAGTTGGAGTAATAGTAGAACAGCATCACGAAAGATATGATGGAAAAGGCTACCCTAAGGGACTAAAGGGAAACGAGATTTCAATTGAAGCTGCCATAATAGCTGTAGTTGATTCCTTTGATGCGATGACGACAGACAGAGTCTACAAAAAGGGTAAATCGAAGGAGGAAGCCTTCGAGGAAATATTAAACAACAAGGGTACTATGTATCATCCACTTGTGGTTGATGCTTTTATAGAACTAAAAGATACTATAGAAAATTATTAAGAGGAGAGAACATCATATGAAAAAACTAGTATGGAGCTTACTAGCAGTTATTTTAATTGTTTCTTTGCAGGTAAAGCCTGCAGAAGCAGCTTATTTTCCAGAATATGATAAATATGTGGAAGTGACATATGATCAAGCACGACAAATTGCTGACCTATTAGGAATGAAGAATATTCCGCTTGGTGAACAAACAGCAAAACGCACTTTTGACGCACAAGAAAAAATCATCGCTAAAATTGAAAAAATTACTGGTAAAGAGTTCGATCATTATTATATTTGGCTGACTGTTGACGGAGTACCTGTTATTGGCATCGATCCTCCGCTTCCTTTAGCATAAACCAAAAAGGACTTCGGGAAAAATCCGAAGTCCTTTTTTATTTAATTTAAACAAAGTGATAAAGTAGTTTTATCCATCCAAAAAAGGAAATCCACAGTGGTACGCTAAGTAAGACGCCCCATTTCAATCCAGTAAAAAATTTCGCTTGTTCTTCCATGCCATCCACCCCTTATTAGTAAGTGAGACCAGAATTAATGATTAGCTTACATTCATTATATACGAAAACGCTTTCATTATGTCTGTATTTATTATTAATATGACCCATTTTTTTGTTAAATAAACATCTATACCTATATTTAGCTTGTAATGGTGCTTCTTACCAAATATATCGGCCTAGCCATTTCTTTTGTTAATAGGTCTTTTTCTCTATTGAGTGAAACTTTTATTTTTTTCTTTTATAATTGGAAAAGAAGCAATTACTATATTTTTTATTTTTTAATGTTTTGTTCATTATTTATTCATAATTACCTAGTAGAATAAATTTATGTTAAGAGTTTCCCCTCTTAAAATATATTTTTTGATCCAGCTTTTAAGAAAAGCTGGATCCTTTTTTTATTTAAAGCCAAAAAAACGAACATCTTTGATGATGTTCGTTTCTACTTACTTATTT
Source organism: Niallia taxi (assembly GCF_032818155.1). Taxonomy (NCBI): domain Bacteria; kingdom Bacillati; phylum Bacillota; class Bacilli; order Caryophanales; family Bacillaceae; genus Niallia; species Niallia taxi. The sequence continues at coordinate 1,272,164 of NZ_CP102589.1, read as the reverse complement.
GCTTCTAAACCTATATACGCAAATTGGCTGAAGTCAAACAGCCCTATATCAGTTAGTTTTAAGGTAGGAATAACAGACAAGGATAAAAAGGAAAGAGTCAGAAATGGATTAAAGCTGCTTTTCCCTCCAAGTTGCATTACTTGTTCGTTGAGTGCATTCATTTGCTGGTACAATGTTTCATAGCTTTGATCTGATATAAGACCTGCTATCGGTAATGGTAGGGAAGCAATTAATTGGCCTTCGGCGACTGCAGTGATGCCTCCATTAATATTTTTTAACTCCTCAATTGCAAGCATTATATCCTCATCATTTGTGCCAACTGCCACAATATTATGCGAATCATGGGAAATGCTAGTGGCAATTGCTCCTTTTTTGAAGCCAAAGCCCTTTACAATTCCACGTCCAATATTTCCAGTACGATGATGCCGCTCTACTACAACCAGCTTTAGTAAATCTTCTTCTACAGAAGGTTGAAAGATTCCGCCCTCTACCTGTACCTTCTCTATTAAATGCTCTGTCACAATACTGTTTGGTATAACTCCAATTACATGGCAGCTATCGGATTGCAGTGGCAGCTGCAATTCTTCTAGCTTAAATGGTGCATAATTTAATGCGGGAAGATTGGAAGCTTCGTATGTCTGCTCTTTGAACTGCTCTAATTTCAGGTTGCCGTCTTCCACAATACATTTTCCGTCTTTATAAACTTGCTTTATGGAGAGATCCTCAAGACTGTCAACAATTAAGAAATCTGCTTTATAGCCTGGTGACACAGCACCGATTCCTTCCTGCTTATAGCATTCAGCAGTATTAATTGTCGCCATTTGAATGGCTGTAATGGGATTAAGTCCTTCCTTTATAGCTAAACGAACGCAATGGTCCACACTGCCCTCATGTAATAAATCATCGATTAGTTTGTCATCTGTAACAAACAGGCATCTGCGGGCGTTTTTTTCTGTAACGACTGGCAATAATGCTTTTAAATCTTTAGCGACTGTACCTTCCCTTATCATTAGGTAAAGCCCTAAATCCAGCCTGTCCTTGCCTTCTTTTAATGTCGTTGCTTCATGATCATTTCGTATACCGGCAGCACTGTAGACATTTAAGCTCTCCCGATCAATTCCCGCAGCATGACCGTCTATAATTCCATTGCTCATCTTTGTGAGAAGAAGCTTACTGACCATATCAGGGCTAGTGTTATAGACTGACGGAAAATCCATTACCTCTGCTAAACCAAGGACACGCTCATGCTTGAAGAATGGAGCCAAGTCATCTGCATACAAAGCGGCCCCGTTACTGTCATTCGGCACGGCAGGCACACAAGAAGGAAGCATAACACGAATATCCAGTGGCAAGCCTTCTGATTGGTCCAACATATATTGTATTCCCTTAGTTCCGGCAACATTAGCTATTTCGTGGGGATCCGTAATCGCAGTTGTGACACCGTGCAGCAGCAGAACCTTTGCAAATTCCTGTGGTGTGAGCATGCTGCTTTCAATATGAACATGGCCATCAATCAATCCAGGAATAATGAACTTTCCTTTTGCGTCAATGGAACTCATTCCTTCGTAATCACCAATTCCTGCAATCGAGTCATCAGATATAGCTATATCTCCCTCCATCAATTCTCCTGTAAATACATTTACTATGGAAGCATTCTTTATGACAAGGTCTGCCTTCTCCCTTTTTGCTGCTATTTTTAGTCTCTTTTCATATTTACTGCTCATACGTTTTTATGCCCCCTTCTTATTTTCACTTGCTTATTCCTATATGTATCTTTGTTACTTTCCATCATTAACGTGTTTTTATTGGAAAATGATTTTGCAAATGGTATGGAAGAGTATGTGCTGGGTTTAATTGTTCAAACTAGAGGAGAAATGGTATTTCATACCGTTTTGAGATTATTTTTACTATTGTATTATAGTTCAAAGCAAGTTTCAAATTCTTTTTCGCAGGGTATAACGCATTATCATATTTTCATATTGTTATATTTTTTTATATTTTCCAATTCAAATAACATCAATTATGTTATTATATTTACGAAAAGATATTAATCATGCATTTATTTATTACATAATGTTCGTTAATACAGAAGGGAGAAAAGCAGATGGTTTATAAAGAAATAATTATTGCAATGTGCCGGTCTGGCATACTTGGTTTTGGAGGGGGGCCTTCGGTTATACCTCTTATTCGTTATGAAGCAGTGACAAAATTCAAATGGCTTGATAATGATGAATTCGGTGAAATTCTGGCGATTGCCAACACTTTGCCAGGGCCAATTGCGACCAAAATGGCAGCATATCTTGGTTATCGCCAAAAAGGCATTTTGGGAGCTATCGTATCAGTACTTGCCCACATTTTACCGACATGTCTGGCAATGGTCGTATTGATTTCATTCATCAACGTTGTTAGCCATTCAGCAGTCATCACAAGCATGGTGTCTGCCGTCATTCCTGTTATTGCCGTTATGCTTGGCTTAATGGCATATGAGTTTGCGGAGAAAGCAATCAAAGGGTTAGGAATATATGTTGGTGTAGCCTTAACATTAATTTGTCTGTTTTTACTGCAATACATTTCCATTCATCCTGCTATTGTCGTTTTAATATTTTTAACTTATGGAGCATTTCATTTCAACCTTAAAGATCGAATTTTCCATAAAAAAGAAAGAGGCATGTAAATATGATATTAATCAGCATCTTTTTAAGTTTCCTATTATCTAATATATTCGGCTATGGTGGCGGTCCAGCTTCGATTCCTCTCATGTATGAAGAGATTGTTAATCGGTACAATTGGCTTTCAAATGCCGAGTTCTCCAATATGCTAGCACTTGGTAATGCCCTTCCCGGTCCAATCGCAACAAAAATAGCCGCATATGTCGGTTTTGGAATTGGCGGATGGTGGGGCTTTATCGTAGCTTTAGCAGCAACTGTTATACCATCTGCTGCTGCCCTTATTTTTCTTGCTAATATCATGAGTAAGCATCGTGATTCAAAAATAGTGAAAGGAATGGCACTTTTAGTTCAGCCTGTCATTGCGGCATTAATGATAATCCTTACATTTGAAATGCTGCAAGACTCCTATATTTCGTTAGGATGGATTCAAACAGCTGCTATCGCGGTGATTTCCTTTGCCTTACTACAGAAGTTTAAGGTTCACCCTGCTATTGTTATTATCTTAGCCTTTGCATATGGCGGCATTGTTGTACCCCATTTAAGTTAGAAAGGAACAGACCTAAAATGACAAATGGACATGAACTGACGCCAAGTAAATTAGATCAGATTGATCATGCAATAATGTCATTATTGCATGATAATGGCAGGATTTCCTACACAGATATCGGAAAGGAAGTCGGGATATCAAGGGTAGCAGTGCAAATGCGAATCAATGCAATGGTGGAGAATGGCATAATTGAAAAGTTCACAGCTGTTATTAATCCTGTAAAAATCGGCAAGACGGTGTCTGCTTTCTTTAATATTGATGTGGAACCAAAGCATCTTGAGGAGGTAGCTGAATTATTGGCAAATGAAGCCGCTATAAGCAGCCTTTATCATATGACAGGGCCAAGTAAATTACATATGCACGGAATTTTTGCAGACAATCATGAAATGGAGCAATTTTTAACTAATAAATTATACGCTATCCAAGGTGTTGTCAGTGTCGATTGCCAAATGCTCATTAAAAGGTATAAGAGCAGGATGGGAATGAAGCTATAACAAGGTAAATGAAAAAAGCAGGGACTTTAGTCCCTGCTTTTTTCATTTACCTTCTGCTAATTTAAGATATTCCCAAACATCTGCCCAACTGTATACTCTGTCATAGGAAAGATTCTTATTATACGATTGGTCCTTCACTAGCAGCTGAACACCAGTTTCTGCAAGTGTATCCAAAACAGCAGGCTTATCATCCATATAGTAATCAAGCCCAAGATTTTGGATAACGTCAATTTTCTCATGATCAGCCATCCCGCAGAAAAAGTGATCATCCTTAACAGGAAAGCCCTGTTCTTTCATCCATTCCTTTGTACGTTCCGCAAACACCTTGTTTCTTGCTGTAATATAATAAACTTCATGTCCATTAGCTGTCAGCTTTTGCAGAAATTCAACTGCACTTGGATATGGGGGACAATCTGTAAAATATATCTCTTCACTTAAAGAGTTCCACATATTTTTACCTTCTCCGCCATCTAGACCAAACGGTTCATGTATTTCTACTGTTTTTAGTGCATGAAAATGATCGACATGCACATCCTTATGCAGTTTTTTATTATATAAATGAAAGGCATGCTCACGTAAACTAATCAATGTATCATCTATATCAAAACCGAACTTCATTATATGCTTCCCTTCCAATCAATTAACAACCACAGCTGCTGCGAGAAAATGGTCCTTAAAGGTCGCTTCTCTGCGAAGCTGCTCTTCCTGTACCTTTTCTACCTCTGTTTTCCGGACAGCCTCGTATATCTTTAATAAATCCATCGAATCATTCTGGAGAAGAATCCGTTGTAATAATTCCGCCAGCACCTCTGCATCCTTTAGGGAACTGTTAAGACCAAATGCTCCAGTTGGACTCATTGTATGTGCTGCATCTCCTAATAAAATTACATTATTATTGATCCATGTTTTACTTTTCGAGCTTTCCACCTTCAAAAGTACGAAATCCTTCCATTCCTTAATATGTGAATGCACTGACTCCTCCAGCTCTGGAAAAGCAGATAAAAGCTGGTCCGTAAAATGAGAGAAGGATCCTTTACGAAGTGCAGGAAAACTTCCCTCCTCTATATTCCAGCCAATTTGGATAAACCCTCCGTATTGTGTGAAAAGGGCAAGCTGGCTGCCTTGGACTAGCGCCATTTTAATCGCAGGTTCCCAATTAGATGGTGCAGGAATTTTTGCCCACAGCAAATCATAGCCATGCTTAATTGCCTCAACAGGGAAATCCCCTTTTTTTCTTATCGTTGAAAATCTTCCGTCTGCGCCAACAATGATTTTGCTGTTAACAACGGTTTCAACACCGTTAATTAACGCAATTACACCAGAATAATCTCCCTTTTCAGTCCGGATTAGCTCCTTGACAGCACTATCCATTTCCAGTCTAAACGCAGCGCTCCTTGATGATTCCTCCAACAGCAGCTTCAGCAGATGCTTTTGTGGAACATGTATGCCAGTATGTCCGACTTCTGGGTGGGGATGGATGCTTTTGACTACTTTACCATCTGCTATATAATCAACTTGGCTCATGCAAAGAATGCCTTTTTCCTTCAATTTGGAAAAGAGTCCAGCACTTTTGAGGACCTGCTCTCCCTCCTCATTCAAGTGCTCTCCTCGAAATTCTTTATCCACATCATGATGCCGTTCAAGCAGGATAGTCGAGACTCCTGCTTTACTCAACAAATAAGCCAGCATTGCCCCACCAGGACCTGCACCTACAATACAAACCTCTGCATTCAGAACTGTCATTTCCCCATCCTCTTCCCTTAATCTTTCACTGCTGGTTAACCAGCCGGGTATGCGAAAACTTTTAAGTCTTCTCCTACCTTTTCTACTGTTTCAAACCTCAATTGAACAGCCTCATCGACTGTTTCCACGTCTTCCCCTCTAAAAGGAGTATAGGAGGATTTTCCGCCTAAAATCTTTGGTGCAATGTAAACAATGTATTTTTGAATAAGGCCATCTCTCATGAAGCTTGCATTCACTTCACTGCCACCTTCAAGCAGGATATCTGTTATCCCCTCTTCATACAGTCTCTTCATTGCTTCCTTCAGATCAAGCCTTCCCTCATCAGACACCTGAATGATTTTAACGCCCTTCTCTTTTAATGCCGAAGCCTTTTCATGATTGATATCTAGTCCTGTAACAATGATCGTTTGAGCTTCAGAGCAATCTGCCACATTTGCATCAATTGGCGTTCGTAGCTTGCTGTCTAAAATAATCCGAATTGGATTTTTTGCAGGCAGGTCTAATCGAGTCGTTAATCTTGGATTGTCAGCTAATACCGTTCCTACACCGACAAGGATTGCATCAACTTCATTGCGAAGATAATGCACCTCTTTCCTGGCTTCCTCCCCTGTAATCCATTGACTGTGACCTGTATAGGCCGCAATTTTGCCGTCTAATGTCATGGCAACCTTAGAGATAACAAATGGAGTTTGTGTGATCATATTGTGCATAAAGCGCTCATTTAGCTTTTTTGCTTCCTCCTCAAGCACACCAACCTCCACTTCGATACCAGCATTCTTGATAATGCCAATGCCCTTGCCAGCAACAGACGGATTCGGATCCTGCGCTGCAACTACAACTCTTTTCACACCAGAGTCCTTCACTAAATTTGCACATGGTGGTGTTTTCCCGTAATGGGAGCATGGCTCCAATGTGACATAGAGTGTCGCGCCTTTCGCATGCTCACCAGCCATCTTGAAGGCATGAACCTCTGCATGGGGCTCACCTGCTTTCCTGTGCAGACCAGAACCGACAATAACGCCATCCTTAACTAAGATTGCACCGACTACTGGATTCGGATTTGTTTTCCCCTTAGCAGTTTCTGCAAGGTCCAATGCCATTTTCATAAAATCATGATCAGTTTTTATCATCATTCTGCTCCTCAAAAAGTCACAATTTCTTCTTGTAATGGGATATGTCCGGATTTCATGACCTTCGTATCTAAATACTTCTCATTAAATTCTGATCTGTCTCCCCAAAGAGGAACATTTTCTTCTGCAGTTAATCCGAGCTTTTTCAATGCTTCCAGCTTTTTCGGGTTATTAGTAATTAATTTAACAGGCTTTGTACGCAATGCTTGCAGAACACTGATTGGCTCTTCATAGCTTCTTGTATCATCAGCAAAATCAAGGGCATGATTTGCCTCTACAGTATCCATGCCTTCTTGTTGAAGCAGATAAGCTAATGACTTAGTGAATAGACCAATTCCTCGACCTTCATGGTTTGCCAAGTAGAAAAGTGCTCCGCTGCCGTTATCAACAATCATCTTCATTGACTGGTGCAGCTGGTACCCACAATCACAGCGTTTGCTTCCGAATATATCCCCTGTATGGCAAATGCTGTGCATGCGGATTAGCGTTTCATCTATATGTTCAAAGTCTCCATATACTAGTACTGATGACTGCTGGTACTCAGCAAGATTTAATGAAGGCAAGCTCTTTAGAAGCTCCTCTTTTGATTGTTGCTCGGTAATCGGCAGCCATGTATACCATTGGAATGTTACCACTTTATCCTCAAGCTGAACGGGCAGCTTAACAGGCCCAACTAAGCATAATTTCTTGTCTTCCTTGAAAGGTATCATATTCATTTTATTTTGAAGAAGATCAATTACTTCTTTTTTCATATTTAAGTCTCCTTTGAAATTCATCCATCTTAATTTGCATCATTTAATGATTTTTAAACAAACCACTTACTATATGTAAGTAAGTATATATATACAAGAAGATAGCGTCAAGTAATTAATTTACCTATTTTTTCGACGCTGGTCTCTTAACGTACAGAAAGTGATAATTATTATCATAAAGGAATATCTTTTTTTGTACAAACAACTTTTTTTCACTCTAAAATAAGAAAGGACAAATGGTACAATAGAAAGAACCAGCTATCTTTTTACTTATTTTAAGTTGTGTGGTTTAATAGTAAAATCTCGATAGGAATTTAATACTTTTATTCACTTTTCCAACTCTTCCTTATAAAAAGAATAGGAGGCACTTCGTTTGAAAGAGAAAGAAAAAAAAATAATAGACTCTGCGCTAAAGCTTTTCGCGCAAAAAGGATATTCCTCCACCTCCATTCAAGAAATAGCAAATGATTGCGGAATATCCAAAGGTGCTTTTTATATATATTTCAAGTCGAAGGATACATTATTGTTTGCTATCCTTGATTATTATTACAAGGAATTAGTAGAGCTATTTGACAACATCAAACATAAAGACATTACAGCAAAAGACAAGCTGGTTGAACAAACATCAGCCTTTTTTGAACATGCCTTAAAACATAAAGACTTCATTATCATGCAAACACGCGAGCAGGCAATTCCGCTAAATGATTCCATTAAGCAATTAATAATCCAAATGCAGACAGATATTAGAGAATTTTCTTTAGATTACTTACTTGAATTATACGGAGAAAAAACTAGTCCCTTTCACTTGGATTTACAGATCATGTATGAAGGATTGTTGCAGTCATTTTTGAGGCTTCTGCTTCATGGACAGATTGACATGAGTGCAATGAATCTGTCTCAATATTTATGGAGAAGAATGGATTCAATCGTGGATGGGATATCGGGCGACACCCCTATCTTCACAGAAGCCAATTTACACAAATTACTGCATAAGCCGAAAATCGATTTTCTGGCAGAAAATACGGAAAAAGTAATCGATATCCTTAATCAAATCCGCAAAAAAGCAGAAGGATATCCAGATAAGGATTCAATTGAAATTACATTGGACGTACTGGAATCGGAAATAAAAACAGACTCGCCTCGTAATCCTATTATCCAAGGAATGCTTTCAAACCTTGCAGGACATGACGAGCTGCAAGAATCAATTGAGAAAATCAAAAGACATTATTGCATTTCTCCCTTTACTAAGTGAACAGGCATTCTAATAAAAATCTTTCATTTAATTATGAAAGATTTTTATTTCGTCCATAATGAAATATATACATTTTATGATGGAGTGAAATATTTTGCCGAACACTGTACTCACCGCATTTCTACGTCTTCCGATCAGTATCAGAATTCTATCTATTGCAGTTTCCATTATTTTATTTTTCGGAATGGTCATTACGATAGTAGAGCCTGACAACTTCCCATCCTTTTTTGAAGGAGTATGGTGGGCAATTATCACAGCATCTACAGTCGGATATGGGGATTACTCTCCTACTACAATAGTAGGAAGAGTGACAGGCATGCTGCTTATTCTCACTGGAGCAGGTTTTTTATCAACGTACTTAGTGACATTAGCAACAGCAGCAGTAGCCAGACAAAATGCCTTTATGGAAGGAAAATCAGCTTATAAAGGACAAGATCACATTGTTATTATCGGATGGAATGAACGTTCTAAGGCACTGATTCAATCCATCTCTAAGGATGGTAAAAAAGCAGTCATTACACTTGTTGATGAATCGCTCTCTCAAAATCCAAGCCCTGAGTCCCTTCATTTTATTCAAGGGAACCCAAATATTGATGCAACGCTTCTTCGCGCTAATATTTTGAAGGCAAGCAAAGTCATTATTACTGCTGATCAAAGTAAAGACGAAATGTATGCTGATATGAATTCCATTTTGACATTGCTCGCTATAAAAGGTTTAAACCCTGCAGTTCCTTGTATTATTGAAATTTTGACTGTAGAGCAAGTAACGAATGCCAATCGCGCTGGCGCTGATGAAATCATTCAAACAAATCGACTGTCAAGCTTTGTCATGCACAGCAGTCTTAATTCTCAAGATACAATGATTGCCTTCCTTGATTTGTTAGGAAATTTCAAAGATAAAAGATTACAAATTGTCCCACTTGGAGAATGGAAGAACGAGGAAAGGCTTGATTTCGCTGCTCTCAGTTCGTATCTTCTTCTTGATGACAAACTTTTATTAGGGGTAAAAAGAGGCAGTCAATCTTATATTAAGCCAGGTGCATCCTTTATGGTGGAAGAAAAAGATGAGCTTATCCTGATAGCCGGATTTTAGTATGCATAAAAAAACAGCGCTCTAAAAATTAGCGCTGTTATGCATTAAATTACTTTTTTAAGTATGTTTTACATGCTTCCATACATTGCAAGCAAATATCTGCACAATATTGGCAATGTTTATGATCATGCTTTTGGCATTCCTGGGCACACGCTTCACAAACCTTCAGGCAAAGCTCAGCAAGTTCCTTCGCATATGGAGATTGGCGGATAATTGCTTGTTCTAAGTTGGAGCAAAACTCCATGCATTCCCGGTCTAAGCGAATACAATCTATCATCATATTTGATTCATCTTCAGCAAGACATTCATTCAAGCAGTGATTAGTTGCTATCATGCATTCCTGTAAAGCCCTTATTAATGTCTGATCCTGTTCTACTAACATTCATATCCCTCCTAAAACAATTATGAATTATAGTAGTTATTTATCCTTAATTCTCTTTCTAAAAACATGAAAATATAAAATGCTGGAAACGAAAAGGACAATCCTTTATATGGATTGTCCTTTTCAATTGATTAATCTCTTATTTTAAACGGCTCTCAAGTTCTGCTTTTTTCTCTTCGAAGCCTGGTTTGCCAAGCAATGCGAACATATTAACTTTATATGCTTCAACACCTGGTTGGTCGAATGGGTTAACTCCAAGAAGGTATCCGCTGATTGCGCATGCTTTCTCGAAGAAGTACACTAAGTAACCGAAAGTGTATTCATCCATTTCAGGAATTGTAACGATTAGATTTGGCACACCGCCATCTGTATGTGCAAGAAGCGTACCTTCAAATGCCTTGTTATTTACAAAGTCAACAGTTTTACCTGCAAGGTAGTTTAAGCCATCAAGATCGTTTTCTGCTGCTTCAATCGTTAATTCATGACGAGGCTTGTCCACTTTAACAACTGTTTCAAAAATGTCGCGGCGACCTTCTTGAACATATTGCCCTAATGAGTGCAAATCAGTTGAGAAGTTAGCGGAAGACGGATAAATACCTTTTTGGTCTTTTCCTTCACTTTCACCGAACAGCTGTTTCCACCACTCAGAGAAATATTGAAGTCCTGGCTCATAGTTGATAAGCATTTCAATTGTTTTGCCTTTATTGTAAAGGACATTACGTACTGCAGCATATTGGTATGCAGCATTTTCACTTAATTCTGAAGAGCTGAAGTCTTCACGAGCAGCTGCTGCACCCTTCATCATTTTCTCAATATCTGCACCACTAACTGCGATTGGAAGCAAACCTACCGCTGTAAGGACAGAATAGCGTCCGCCAACATCATCAGGAATAACAAACGTTTCAAAGCCTTCTTCAGTAGCAAGTGTTTTTAATGCACCGCGCGCTTTGTCAGTTGTTGCATAAATTCTTGATTTAGCTTCCTCTGCACCGTATTTCTCTTCCAATAGCTTGCGGAAAATACGGAATGCAATTGCTGGCTCTGTTGTTGTACCAGATTTAGAAATAACGTTGATAGAGAAATCCTTATCACCTAAGAAATCAATAACATCGCTCATATATGTAGAGCTGATGTCTTTTCCGATGAAGATGATTTGTGGAGTTTTTCTTTTATCCTTAGATAAAGCATTATGGAAGCTGTGGTTCAGCATTTCGATTGCTGCACGTGCTCCAAGATAAGATCCACCAATTCCGATTACAAGCAAAACTTCAGAATCGTTTTGGATCTTTTGTGATGATTTTAAAATACGGGAAAATTCTTCTTTATCATAATCAACAGGAAGATCAATCCAGCCTAAGAAGTCGCTTCCTGCTCCAGTTTTTTCATGTAAGGAATGATGAGCAACTTTAACCGCATCAGATAAGTATGTAATTTCATGTTCTCCAAAAAAGCTTAATGCCTTTGAGTAATCAAAACGAACGTGTGTCATAAATGATCCTCCATTATATTTATTTTTGTATCCTCTTTCACTTTATACAATGTGTCCAAACTAATCAAGAATGAGATTGTTTTGAAAGCGGATACAAACTGACTTTTTTTCCGATATTCATCTTTTAGTCACTATTACCTATTAGGTCCCAGCTTAATAAATTAGCTGGGACCCAATAGTATATTATGATCAATAGAAGCTAAGCAGTCTTACAGGGATGCTTTGTATATAGCGCGAACGTCTTCTGCCTTCAATAAATTAAAGCGTCCGAATTCTCCTCTTGCCATTGCTCTGTCAACCATTAGCTCAAGCTTGCTGTCATCAATATCATAGTCTGCAAGCGTTGATGGTGCACCGATGCTGTTCCAGAATTCTCTCAGTTTTTCGATGCCTTCCAATCCAGCTTGCTCATCTGTTTTACCTTCTGGGTCCACTCCAAATACTCTTACAGCAAGCTGCTTGAATCTTGAAGGCTTCACACTCAGGTTATGCTTCATCCAGTTAGGGAAAAGAATGGCAAGTCCTCCTCCGTGCGGAATGTCATAAACAGCTGACACCGCATGCTCAATATTATGTGTTGCCCAATCTCCTTGGTAACCCATGTTAAGCATGCCGTTTAATGCCATTGTGCCGGAATATAGGATTGTTGAACGATATTCAAAATTCTCCAAGTCCTCAACAAGTTTAGGACCTGTTTCCATCACGGTCTTCAGTAAAGACTCACACATATAATCTTGGAATTGTGTGTTCTCTTCTAAATGGAAATAATGCTCAAGAACATGTGACATCATATCTACAATTCCATAAATCGTTTGGTTTTTTGGCACTGTATATGTATTCTCTGGATCAAGAATAGAGAAAACAGGGAATGTTAATGGGCTTCCCCAGCCATACTTTTCTTGTGTTTCCCAATTAGTAATAACAGAACCTGAGTTCATCTCAGAGCCTGTAGCAGCAAGTGTTAATACTGTTCCAAATGGTACTGCTTGTGTAGGTATTGCTTTTCTTGTCACAATATCCCATGGATCTCCATCATATTTAGCGCCGACAGAAATAGCTTTTGTACAATCAATAACACTTCCGCCGCCAACAGCTAAAATAAAATCAATTCCTTCTGTCTTACAGATATCTACACCTCTTTGAACAGTTGTTAAACGAGGGTTTGGCTCTACTCCTGACAGTTCAAACACTTCTTTATTATTTTCTTTTAAGATGCCAACAACTTGGTCATAAAGGCCGCTGCGTTTAATGCTTCCTCCACCATAAACGAGAAGGATTTTATTTCCGTACGGAGCAAGCTGATCCGCGAGCTGCGATAATTGGCCCTTCCCAAAAATCAATTTTGTCGGGTTATAAAATGTGAAATTATTCATGCTCACTTTTCCTCCTATAATCAATATTAATGCTCCTTTTGTTCCTAAAATGAAGAAATCAGCAGGAGGACACTACTTATTATTTACTAAATTAATTCGAAAATCAAAAGAAATGAACTGACATTGCCAAGTTACTTACCAAACATTATCTTACCCAAAAAAAAGAAAAAATGCAGAATAGCCAATGCATAAATGCAATTGCTTTGCAAAAGATAATAAGGAATCCAATACAAGGAGGAAATGAACATGAGTGGTATTCAAAGAACAGCATTAGTGTTGACAATTATAGGAGCAATAAATTGGGGACTAATTGGATTTTTTCAATTTGATTTAGTAGCAGCCATTTTTGGCGGGCAAGAATCTGCATTATCTAGAATCATCTATGGATTGGTTGGACTTGCAGGCTTAATCAATTTAGGACTCCTATTCAAGCCTAGTGCCGAAGTATCTCGTGAACCTGAACCAAGATCAATTAAATAACAAAAAAAAGCAGAATGCGTGAGCATCCTGCTTTTTTTTTATTACTTCTTAATTAAATCGCTGCGGTTTGATTGGTCAATCCACTCTTGCAATTTGTCTTTAAGTGTATTGAAGCCTTGGCTGCTGTCTGCATCAACAGTAACAGGAGCTGCTTGGCGCTTAGCGCGAGGTTTTTTTGTTTTTTCAGCATCTGCTGGAGCTGCCGGTGCTTCTTCAGTAGCACGGATAGATAATCCGATTTTTCCTGCATTTCCATCAACAGATAGAACTTTCACTTTAACTTCGTCGCCAACTTTAAGGAATTCATTGATATCCTTAACATAGCCATGTGTTACTTCTGAAATATGAACAAGCCCTTGTTGGTTTTCGTCTAGAGAAACGAAAGCGCCGTATGGCTGAATTCCAGTTACCTTTCCTGTTAATACACTTCCAACTTCGATTTTATCTGACATGAGAACACTCCTAGTATTTTATATATTAATTTTTCCTTTAATATGCATTATAAAATTATATCACAAAAGATACGTTAATACAAAAAGTATTTTTATATCGCTGTGCTTTAATCAAGACATTTAAAGTTTTCACAAATATTACTTAATAAATGCTAGCAGAATATTTCCAAACAAAAAAAGGACCGTTCTAACGAACGGACCATTATTGTCTGTATCTATCTGTAAAATCCTTCATTCTTTTCAAAGCTTCTTGCAGTTGTTCTAATGAGGATGCATAGGAACAACGAATATGGCCTTCTCCACTCTCACCGAAAACATTTCCTGGTACGACTGCTACTTTTTCTTCCATTAATAGCTTCTCTGCAAATTGCTCTGATGTTAATCCTGTTGCTGTAATGTCAGGGAATGCATAGAATGCTCCGCCGGGAATATGACAGCTTAAGCCCATATCGTTTAATGACTGTACAACAAGATTTCGTCTGCGGCGATAGCTTTTTCTCATATCCTCGACATCATTGCTGCCAGATTTCAGTGCCTCAAGTCCAGCAAACTGTGCCATTGTAGGTGCACACATTAAACTGTATTGATGAATTTTAAGCATAGCCTGCGTTAATTCCTCTGGTGCACACACAAAGCCAAGTCTCCAACCAGTCATGGCAAATCCTTTGGAAAAACCGGAAATGAGCAACGTTCTGTCCCACATTTCGTTTATTGCAGCCATACTAGTGTATTCCTCGTCATAGCATAGCTCTGCATAAATCTCATCTGAAATTATCAGTAAATCATGCTTTTTAGCAACATTTGCGATTGCCTCTAATTCAGATGCAGACAAAAGAGAGCCTGTCGGATTGCTCGGCGAACAAATCATGATTGCTTTTGTTTTTGCTGTTATTACAGCTTCAAGCTGTTCAGGAAGTACCTTAAATTCATTTTCCTTTAATGTTTGTACAGGAACGGGGTTGCCTCCTGCCAAGGTAACGAGCGGTGCATAGGCAACAAAGCATGGCTCAAGCACAATAACTTCCTCATCTGGATTTAAGATTGCTCTTAAAGCAATATCAATTGCTTGACTTGCACCAACTGTTACAATAATTTCTGATTTAGGATTATACTCAACATGAAACCTTCTGTTCATATAAGAGGATATTTCCTCTCTCAGCTCCAGCATACCTGGATTTGCCGTATAGGAAGTATAGCCTTGCTCCAAGGAGAGAATAGCGGCTTCCCTTGCAGACCATGATGTTACAAAGTCTGGCTCCCCAACGCCAAGTGAGATGACTCCTTCCATGTTGGATGCCAAATCAAAAAATCTCCTTATGCCCGAAGGCTTCATTTCCGCAACTTTGTCGGCAATATAGCTTTTTGTCTGATTCATCACGGTGACACCACTATCCTTTTATCATCATTATTCGGTTCAAAAATTGTCCCATCATGCTTGTATTGCTTAAGGATAAAATGAGTTGTCGTTGACAAGACTGAATCCAATGTGGACAGCTTTTCTGACACAAATCTAGCCACATCGTTCATTGATTTTCCTTCAATAATAACAGACAGATCGTATGTCCCTGACATTAAGTATAATGATTTCACTTCTTTGAAGCGGTAGATTCTTTGTGCAACCTCGTCGAAGCCAACTCCACGCTTTGGTGTCACCTTAACATCGATCATTGCGGTAACGCCTTCATGACCCTCCACTTTCGACCAGTCCACAATGCTCGTATAGCGGACAACTACTTTCATATCTTCCAATTTTGCTACAATTTCTTTAGTCGTCTGCAAATCTTCCTCAATCATTTTAGAGATATCTTCATCTGTAATACGGGCGTTTTTTTCTAAAATTTCTGCCACTTCGATTTCTTTTTCTGTCAACTTCATTTATATCCCTCCAAAATTTTTGAGTGAAAAATTTTCCCCTGATTAAAGGGCACAAGAACCGCTTTCCTTTGTAAGCAATAGCTTTGCTGAAATAGAAACACAATTTTCCATCGGAATCGTTTCTTCGAAGGAAAACTCGTATATCTCCTGAATTTTTACTGCAAGTTCCTCTACATTGTCGATTTTATGGACAGCATAGACACAATCTGCAATTTCGGTATCATAATTTCCCTCCCCGATTTTGAAGGGATCCCATTCATTCAAAAGCATTACTAGCTCTACGTTCACTTCTTGATTATCCATACTTTCACCTTTATTCCTATTTTGCTGTCCATATTTTATCATAAAATATGTGCCGTTAACACGATTACAATTAAAATGGGCTAAATTTTTGCTGTGGATTTTTAGAACCAGCACAGACCAATTAGCCCCATTATTTACTTCATACATTTTATTGCACAATCATTGACAAAATAGAAAACGAGGAATATCCTAAGATAAAGTTGCACTAAGGAAACATTTTATCGTATAGGAAAAAACCAAAAGAAATCAGGTGAACAAAGTGGAAAGAAGTAAACAGGCTTCTCATGTAGATTCTGTTTTAAATGGTCCTAAAGGAATTAAAAAGTTTCTGCCGTTTCTTGGTCCTGCCTTTATCGCTGCCATTGCTTATATTGATCCAGGTAATTTTGCTACAAATATCGCTGCAGGCTCCCAATACGGTTATTTATTATTATGGGTTATCTTGTTTTCTAATATTATGGCCTTAATCATTCAATCATTATCTGCAAAGTTAGGAATTGCTACAGGAAAAAACCTCGCCGAAGTAGCAAGAGAGGAATTTCCTAAACCCGTAAGCATCGGCTTATGGATTCAAGGTGAACTAGTCATTATCGCTACCGATTTAGCCGAATTCATTGGTGCTGCACTAGGTATTTATTTACTTTTCGGCATCCCAATGCTTGAATCCAGCATCATTGCTGCAATCGGCAGCTTTGCTATATTGGAGCTGCAAAGAAGAGGCTACCGCTCCCTTGAGGCTGGAATTACAGCGATGCTGTTCATCGTTGTCTTATCATTTATTGCACAAATGTTTTTTGCTAAACCAGATTTACAGTCTGTCATGCATGGTTTATTTACGCCACAGTTCAAAGGTACTGACAGTGTACTGCTTGCTGCAGGGATACTTGGGGCAACTGTTATGCCACATGCGATCTATTTACACTCTGCCTTAACTCAAAAGCGAATTGTCGGCAGAACGGACCAAGAAAAGAAAATGATCTTCCGTTTTGAGTTCTTTGATATCCTTATTGCCATGTTGATTGCAGGTTTTATCAATGCTGCTATGCTAATCGTTGCAAGTGCATTATTCCATGCAAATGGCTTTGTTGTTAATGATCTTGATGTTGCCTTCACGCATTTTGAGCAATTAGTTAGTCCGTTATCTGCCATATTATTCGGTTTAGGACTTTTAATTGCAGGCTTGTCCAGCTCTTCTGTTGGTACAATGTCTGGCGATGTTATCATGCAGGGCTTCATCAATTTCCGAATTCCGATTTATGTTAGAAGGCTGATTACCATTATCCCGCCGATCATCATCATTGCTTCAGGGGTTAACCCAACTTCAGCATTAGTATTAAGCCAGGTTATCCTGTCCTTTGGTATTGGCTTTGCTTTAATCCCACTAATTATGTTTACTAGCAGTAAACGAATTATGGGCAGTTTACGAAATACAAGGATAATAACTGTCCTCTCTTGGATTATTGCGACAGTTATCGTGCTATTAAACTTATTCTTGCTTTACGATACTTTTTTCTAAGGATTACTACAATTACAAAAAAAGCATGTGAACCAATGAGTTCCATGCTTTTTTTGGCTATTTTTTTATTTCTCCACACGAAACTCTGTTCCCAGAATCTCCAGCAGGCTGTGTCATTCCATCGTCTGCTTGTTCTGTTATAACGATAGAAGTTCCCTTTGGTGTAAATAATGAATTTTTCGCATCTCGCAGTGTAACCTGCGGTGCCATTAGCTCTGCCTTTACCGAACCATCTGCCTCAACAATAATATTGGGAAGGTCCCCTGCATGAGCTCCTTTCGGCTGAAGCAAGCCATGCTCTTTGTCCTCAGGATTTAAGTGATTACCAGCGCTCTGAAACTCAGGAGCCTCACATTTTCCTATTTCATGAATGTGAATACCATGCACTCCAGGTGTTAGCCCCTTTAAATTAACCGTGAGCATCACCCCTGATGTTTGCTCCTCTATATTGATTGTACCTAAGGAATCGCCGACATCATTAAACATTTCTACATCTACCTTAGATACATCTCCTGACGCACAACCTGCAATAATAAGAAGTGCCGCTATCATAGGCATGATTTTTTTCATTTACGAACTCCTCCAATATCGATAATAGGAGTATTATTTGTAGAAATAAGCAAATTATGCCGGTTCTTCTATTTCTAACATAACTAGTGGATATGGTACTATTTAAGAAAGATTGTACTAGGAGGCGTATGAAATGGATTTTGCAGTTGGTAATAAGGTTACAGCCATTTATAAAACAGGAAAATACATCGGTGAAATTACAGATATTCGCAGCAATAGCTATTTGGTTCGAGTATTGGCAGTGCTTAAGCACCCTATGCAAGGTGATTTACATAACCCAAAGCAGGCAGAGGGCGTCTTTTTTCATGAAAGGAAGGCACTTTCATTCAGAGAGCAAATGAACACACCTAAGCCAATGGTAAAACCATATGAAGGGGAAATACCTGAGTACAGGACATCTCTTTTACAAGCTGTTGATAAAATGCGAACAGAACTTACGGAGGACAATTCAGCATTTGCGGAAAAAAGCTTAAAAAATCTTGAAATACTTGAAACGGAGTATAACCGCGTATACAAAAATGCCTAATGGCTGACATTCTAAAAAAACAGCAAAAAAATAAAAGGGTGGCAACTAGTTAAACTTAGCTGTCAATCCTTTTTTTTACGCAAATTTATTATAAAATTGGGATAAATCAATCAAATCACCGATTGTCGTCGTTTCTGTATTTCCTAAATACCTTTTGTCTTTTTCGACGAATTTAAATATATCAAAGGTTGTAAGGGCATCATCCAATGCTCGATGGTGTTTTCCTGTCCCTTCACTGCCATATTCTCGCACTGCTTTCCACAGCCCTGTCTGATTTTGGTCTCCAAAAAACCTTTTGTACTCCATGGACAGATCCACTTCACTACAGAATTGAGGAAATGCCGCCCCTGCCATGCTGCAATTGTTTTTAAGTACCTTCATGTCCATATTGCCCCATGTTACCACAGTATTCGAGTAGCCACTGCCCATCTCCGTGATTTTTTCCAGCAAGCCTAAGAATGTAATTCCGTTATCGACTTGCTCCTGAGTAATATGTAAGAAGGACTTACATCGCTCTGAAAGAATGGGAAATTTATTAGGAGCCACATAGGCAGAAAAGGTTTCTCTTATCTTGTCATTTACGACAGCAACGATGCCGACTTCAATAATTTCCGGCTGAAACCCTTTATATTTAGTGTTTCTTTCTGGCATTGTAAATTCAAAGTCTATAAATAAATGCTGTTGCTGTTTCTCCATCTTTTCACCTTCTTTCTTCAGAATATCCGGTCGACTAAATTTTATAAAAGCCTTTTCTTCTATTATAACAGAATATTCACGAAGCTTTAAAATTTTCTATTTATTTTTTTATTACCTTAAATGATAATATTTTATCCTGTTTTTTTGCAAAATACTTCATGCATACATGCAAAAAATCCTTTATGCTTTTATTAACATCTTGATAATGAGGGAAAAGAAATGAGAAGAAAACTCGGAATTATCTTTACACTTTTAATGCTGTTTAGTTTAGTTGCTGTCCTTTATATGACAACAGTAGAAAAAAAGAAATACGTAAGCTTTCATAAATTTTTAGATGACAGTATTCCGCTGGCTTCCATGAAGCTTGCTCAATCAAGCTATATAACCGATAATGACGGGAAAATCATTTCGGAAATCACCCCTTCTACAGGAAATAGAAAAATTGTGCCAAAAGAAGAAATCCCCCAATATGTGAGGAACTTGTTTATATTATCTGAGGATCAACATTTTTATGACCATGTCGGGTTTGACCTTCCTGCTATCGGAAGAGCTATACTGACTAATGCAGAATCAGATTCAATCGAACAAGGCGGAAGTACTATCACACAACAGCTAGCAAGGAATATGTTTCAGTCCTACGACAAGACATACAACCGAAAACTGAAGGAACTGCTTTATGCCTACGAATTAGAAAGAAAATGGACAAAGGAAGAAATCCTGACACAATATATTAATGCCGTTTATTTTGCTAATAACATATATGGCCTAGAAGCAGCAGCAAATTATTATTTCAGCAGCAAGGCCAGCGACCTGTCAAAAGCAGAGCTTACTTTTTTGGCAAGCATACCTAACAACCCAACAATCTATGATCCAATTACTCATTTTGAGCAAACGAAAAAAAGACAAGCTCGCTTGATACAGTTAATGAAGAAGGAAGGTAAGATTTCCGCAAAGGAATCAGAGCAAATGTCCCAAGAAAAAATCACGCTCCGCCTTCAAAAGAAAACAGATCTTTATCCTGATTATGTCACATATGTAGAGGATGAATTAAGAGCACTTGTTTCCGTAAAAACAGGCTATGCAGAAAAAATAAAACATGCAGATGAACAGGAAACAGAGATACTTAGCAAAAAACTTGATGCAGAGGTCCAAAATGTTCTTGAGCAAGGGATTGTTATTCAAACGGGATTAGATCGCAAGCTGCAGGATAAAGCTGTCAATGCTGTTAAAAGCTCACTTAGCTCCATAGATGCAGATGGAGCTGCTGCTGTCATCAACCATAACAGCCATACAATCAGCGCACTTGCTGGCGGAAAAAAGTATCAAAAATATGAATTTAACAGAAGTTATCAGGCATATCGTCAGCCTGGATCTGCCATTAAGCCACTGCTTGTGTACGGACCTTATCTTCAGGAAACAGGCAAGAATATCTCGAGTCTTGTGAATGCAGACGATTTTTGTAAGGATGGCTATTGTCCGCAAAATTACAGTGGACGAGGATATGGCAATGTGACATTAGAGCAGGCTTTTATTCACTCCTATAATACGCCTGCTGTCAGGCTTGTTGATGAAATTGGATTAGAGACTGCATTTGGCTATTTAGCTCATTTTCCATTTAAGAAGGTCACAGAAAAGGATGTTCATTTGTCCTCTGCAATCGGCGGATTCACGACAGGAATGTCACCATTAGAGTTAACAAATGCTTACACGGTTTTTGGTAATGACGGCAACTTTGAAAGCTCTCATGCTATTACCTCTGTTACAGATCTTGACGGTAAACTGCTATATAAATGGGATGAACAAGAAGAAGCTGTTTGGAATTCAGACACAAACGACAAAATGAGAGCACTGCTCAAAAAAACAGTCACTGCCGGAACAGCCAAAAAGGCAAGCTTTTCTTCTGCTTATCTCGGAGGCAAAACAGGTACTACTAATGATTATAAAGACTACTGGATGGTCGGATTATCCAAGGATATCACCGTCGGCGTCTGGGTAGGAAACGATACACCAACAAATCTGAAGAGCATCGAAAGCAAAGCACCACATTTGTCCATTTGGAAAAAGATAATGATGCCATAAAAATTATTTGTTCCTGGATATATGGGTTTAAGAATAAAATGGACAGCAATGAATAAAGGTTATTGTTTAGAACGCAGAAAGGCTTCGGCGCACTAAGCACCGAAGCCCTTTCTGTATCAGTATATCCATCTTAAATGGGCAGGCTTCCAATAATAGCATTGTAAAGCTTAATACATAACAAAATGAATCCGGTTATCATGACAGCCCATGTCAATACTTGAAAAAAGATATAAAATACAATGCCACTAAAACTGAGGCTACTGCTCGCTGAATTGACAAAATAGACGAAATAAACAAGCGTTGTCACAACAAAAATACCAAGCAAAAGTGCATAGCTGTAAACACCAAAAAGAGACAGAATGCTTCCGCAAAAATAGATTAAGCTTCCTTTCCTTGTCTTAATCAAGCTATCACCTTTTGAATCAATCGAAAAAAATAATAACGATAATCCATTCAAAGTATCTGCAATAAGTTTCAGTGCAGATAAGGCCATAAAAATAAAAACACAAAAAAACAGCAATAATGCGAGCCTTATCCCTGTTTCTGAAAAAAACTCTAGCAGTCCTTCATACATTCCCAGCCTCTTAAAAACATCAATAATACTTGATTGAATACGGATAGCAAATGATAAACTAAAAAAACTTATTGAAAAAAGCGGAAAGTAACTTGTCAAATAAGTATTCATCTATTCCCTTTTTATCTCCTTATACTAAACATTATCTTAACCACACTGTGTTTATTGTAGTAAAAAAGTCATTATTGTGCAAAACTCTATAGAAAAGCGATTGCCCTCACTTCTATTTTTTTCCTAATGAAAACATTTATACCTCCTACTTTTTTTGAAGGATTAAGCTCTCTCCGTTTGCATCAAAATGATTCGAACAACAGCAAATAAACTTTATTGTAATATGTACCAACAAATTACAAGGCTAACAAGATATAAAGAAGAGCATATTATTATTGTCCTGTTACGGACAAACTTGAACCGGGGTGAAACTAAATGGAAAATATTCGTGAAGGCTTAATTCCAACTGTTTTAGGTACTGCAGTAACAACAGCTGGTATTGTAATGAAACAAAATCGCAGAATCGATTCCATGATTTCTAATACTGTGTTCGGCTTTGGCTTGGCACATATTGTATTAGGAGCCATTGATTTAGTGGAGCACCGTAATAAGTAAAATTCCAAGCATTAGTGCGAAATGTAGTTTTTTCGCCTAATGCTTTTTTATTTCTCCAAAGTATAGAAAAGTGCTTAAATTGTTCATATGAAAAACAGGGGAAGAATACGATTAAATATCCACTACTTAAAAGTGATTGGAGTGAATATTATGTATAGACAACATTCTCATCGCTGTTACCCCTTTTCACCAATACCTATTCACCCATATTTGTACTACCCATATCCATTTCGCCAGCTGCCAGAAGTAAAGCCAGACCAGTTTGTGAAGAGCGCTCAAAATAGCTTGATATTGCTAACAGATGCAAGGACTCTTATGACAAGATTTCAATCAAAGGATTATGCAAGACGGATTATGCAAGCAGCACAATCCTCCAATACCAATGCTGTTAACGAATTACTGCGAACAAGCGGAATTACACATCTCCCAAAGGTAAAATATAACCCTGACGGAATTACATTGGATTTTGATAATAAAAATGCTCCTCCTTGCTGTTATTTAACGTTAAAGCTGCGCTGGAGCGAGATTTAAAAAAGAAAAAACCCGCATACATTTATGCGGGAGATAACTGCTTAATAATAAGGGTATGGTCCGTACGGGCCAGGGCCATAAGGAACCGGACCATACGGGACTGGTGGTCCATAAAAATAAGGTCTTGGTCTTACTAAAGCTCCGCCTACTGCTCCACCAACTAATCCGCCTATTAAACCACCAACTAACGGTGCGCCAAAAAATATTCTCGAGTCATGAGGATGTCTATATCCATACATATGTTGCATTGCCTCCTCTTCATTGTGTTCTATTTATCCTTACTCTATTACATATGCATCTGTCCCTTTTTTGGACTGGGCACCAGCCTTACATAAGGAAATTCCCCTAAGTTATAGGCTTGGGGGAATTCATTATTTTAAGCACCTTTCACCCACTGCTTGTTTATACTATAGGGAAATCTTTAACTACAGGAGGATAATCATATAGATGAATGAGTTATTCGATCTTACAGGAAAGACGGCTATCGTAACAGGTGGTGGAAGAGGGTTAGGAAAGGAAATGGCTGCATGCTTAGGAGAAGCTGGTGCCAATATTGTTATTTGTTCGAGAAAGCTTGAAAATTGCAGTGAAACAGTAGAATTTCTTAAAGAAAAGGGAATTCAAGCAATCGCACTTGCTTGTGATGTAGCAAATCAAAAGGAAATAGAAGAAGTAATTGTAAAAACCGAGGAACAGTTTGGCTCGATTGATATCCTTATTAATAATAGCGGAACTTCCTGGATAGCTCCTACATTAGATTATCCTGAGGATAAATGGGACAAAGTCATGGATGTTAATGTAAAGGGAGCGTTCTTATTTTCACAAGCCGCTGCCAAAAAAATGCTTCAGCAAAAGTCAGGGAAAATTATCAATATCTCCTCCGTAACTGCTTTATTCGGCACACACCCACTCTTTTTAGACGCCATTGCTTATAACACAAGCAAGGGTGCCATTATCACATTAACAAAAGAACTGGCAGTTAAGCTCGCTCCTTATAATATTCAAGTGAATGCAATAGCGCCTGGCTTTTTCCCAACAAAGATAACATCTGTCTTAGAGAAACACGAAAAACAGCTTTTGATGAAGATACCTGCACATAGGGCTGGTGATTCGAAAGATTTAAGAGGACTGACACTTTTATTAGCAGGTTCTGGTTCTGACTATATTACCGGACAGACAATTGCCATAGATGGCGGCATGTCATCCATGCTTTAAGAGTAGCTTAGCAAGTAATAAAAAAAATAATGAACAATAAAGAAAGGATGTTTTTTATGGGTCAGGTTACCTTAGATGTGTATGATTTACTGAAGCGAGGAGGAACTTTCCTTCAATTCCAAATCAACAATATGATTCAAAATCAGCTCAATAATTATTCCTTAATTGAATTAGCTAAATCACAACCAAAAGCGCTTGCCAAAAAAATTAAAACAGTTCAAAAATATACAGAACAGACGGCTACCATTTTGAATTTCCCAACAAAAACGGATTTATCGAATGCTACACAGCTAATTATTCAATCAGAAGAAAAAATTGATAATATTGATGACCAGATTTATGAAATGACAAGAATGCTGCAAGAGATGAAGAAGCTTGTTGAAAAGATTGCTTCTAGCGATGAAACAAATTCTGAACCGGTTTCGCTTATTTTAAGTGGGGAAATCGCCAAACAAGAGGAAGAAATAGCATCCCTTCAAAAAGAAATGCTGGATGTTAAACAGAAAATGGCCGAGCAAAAGGAACAGTTTTATTTGACAGAAGCATCCTCTGACGACCCTTATAAGGTGAATTAATTATGGTAATTAAACGATTTTCCAAATTTTTTGGGGCAATTACGGAGGAAGATATACCAGTCGGCCTCTCCGAAAAATACCCTATTTGGAAGAAAAACAAAACAACCCTTTGGTATTATCCAGCTCCACAAAAAAAATTCAAGGAACCGATTTTCCTTATTTATTCTATTGTTAATAAGGCATATATTTTAGACTTGGCTCCATCAATCAGTTTGATTGAGTCCTTTACAAATGCTGGATATGACACTTATTTAATTGACTTTGGCATTCCTGGCTTTGAAGATCGCGACACATCAATTGATGACTATATTACAAAGTATATTGATAAGGGCTACCAGCGCGCACTGCGCCATGCTGGCACAGATGAAATGACGGTCATTGGCTTTTGCCTCGGTGGAACACTTGCAGCCGTTTTTGCGGCAGTTACGAAGGCAAAGATAAAAAATCTTATATTAGCTGTATCACCAATTGATTTTTCTAGTTTCCCTATGTATGATAAATGGCTTAAAGCACTCCGCAACGGCGAAATAGAAATGGAGGAATTTACTGATGCCATTTCCATGGTTCCTCCGGACTTTATTAAATATGGAACTAGAATGATTGCTGCACCTGTGTCCTACAGCCACTATTTGGCATTGCTGCACAGAGTCGATGACCCAAAATACCGTGAGAAATGGCTGAGAATGAACAAATGGACCCTTGATCATATCCCGCTTCCGGGCAAGGCATTCAAGCAGCTTATGAATGACTATATCCGTGATAACAAAATCGTGGAAGGCGGCTTGGAAATTAACGGAGAGCCTGTTGACTTTAGAAATATTACTTGTAACCTGCTGGTTTTTTCCACTAAATATGATCCACTTGTCCCAAGCACCCTATGTGAGCCTATCATGGACGTCGTTGGTAGTGAGGATAAGACATTCGTTTTGTTTGAAGGTGGTCATGCATCGTTAGTTGCTAACAAAAACATGCCTTATCCAATGGAAGAATGGCTTTATAACCATTGCATAGAGATAAATGGAGCGGACTCTTATTAATCCCCTTGAATAAAAAGAAGCTGTGCCTTATGTGCACAGCTTCTTTTTTGTTAATCTTCTTGGCCAAATCTTTCGACCAATAAAGCTAACGTTCTTGTCATGACGCCTGTAGCACCCGCTTTTTGCAGCTCTGAGTTTTTACTCGTATAGGATGTACCTGCAATATCCAAATGTACCCATGGTGTGCCTTCTGCAAATTCTCCAATAAAAGCACCCGCAACAATAGCATGTCCTTCTCTCCCAGGAGAATTATTTAAGTCTGCCACTGGACTATTTCTTACTCTTTTTTTATGGCTTTCAAAAATCGGCAATCTCCAGATAGGTTCTCTGGCTTCATACGATGCCTCAAGTACTTGTTCAAACAGCAATTCATCATTCGTCATTGCACCTGTCGTTTCCATCCCAAGTGCAACAATGACACCACCTGTTAATGTCGCAACATCAACAAGATAGTTTGCGCCATGATGCTTCGCATAAGTAACAGCATCTGCCAGCACTAATCGGCCCTCAGCATCGGTGTTCAACACTTCAATTGTTTTTCCACTCATAGATGTAATAACATCATCCGGTTTAAAGGCAGATCCGCTTATCATATTGTCTGTTGAAGCAATAACAGCCACAACGTTCTGTTCTGGCTTAAGCTCTCCGACAATCTCCATTGCGCCAAGCACTGCTGCAGCACCGCCCATATCTGTCTTCATTCCGACAATGCCGTCCTTCGTTTTGATCGAATAGCCACCAGTGTCAAAGGTAATTCCTTTCCCGACAAGACCGATAACATCTGTCCATTCTTCTTTTCCTTGATATTTAAGAACAATCATCTTAGGAGGTTCTGTCGAGCCTTGGTTTACAGCAAGAATTGCTCCCATGCCAAGCTTAAGCATATCCTCTTTCTCAAGTATTTCGACTTCAAATCCATATTTTCCACCGAGCTTTTCTGCATATGCAGCCATATCCGTTGCAGTCAGCATATTACCTGGCAAATTAACAAGTGTTCTTGCCGAATTTGTTCCGTTTCCATATGTATAGCCTACATTTGCAGCAGCACGAACTTCTTCCTCATCTGTTTCACTGTATAGAATGATTTCTTCTATCTTCTTTTCTGGCTCATTTGATTTTTGCTTATAGCCTGTATATTCATATGTAGACAATGCAAATGCTTCTGCTAATGCATGTGCAGCATCAAGCGAGTCAAGGGCATCATTACTAAAAGAGTTCAACAGAACGGCAGCTTGTTGATACTTCCATTTCGATAACTCTTGAAAAACAGCACCGTAAACTTCTTGCAAATCATGAAAGGACAACTCCTTTTGTTTTCCCAATCCTGCAAAAATGATTCTTTTGGCACCAACCTTACCAAACGTATGAACGATATGTATTTGTTTTTTCTTTGCGGAAAGGTCGCTTTCCTTCAATAAATTTGTCAGCTCACCGCCAAAGGCTTCGTCCAATTCGGCTAATTGGCCTTCCAGTTTAATAGATTTCTCAAACAATCCGACTACTATACATTCTAATTTATCTGTAAAATTCCATTCTTGTTTTAATGTAAACATTCCTATTAATTCCTCCATTCTTCTAATCCATTCTCTATTATAGCGGACCGTTAGATATTTCGTATAGCTAATTAGTTTTTCACTATCAGAAAATTGCTTTTTTTAAGTAGAACTTCATCATTTTGGTTATGTTATAATAGTAATAAAGTGATTTTCTTTCAATTAACACTATTTCCATAATTGCGGTCTTTTATTATAGTGATGACAAGTATTACTTAATGAAAAGATTAATTTGCTGCAATAAGGGTAATGTTTTATTTTATAGAAATACATAACCTTGAGGTGATTTTTTTTGGAACTGCTTATTAACTTTCCTTTTTTAGCAAGTCTTGCAGCAATTTTCTTCGCTCAATTCGTAAAGGTTCCTATTACTTTTTTTGTTACAAAAAAAATTGATTGGTCGCTGCTAACAAGTACAGGAGGAATGCCTAGTTCTCATTCGGCTGCAGTAACGGCACTATCCACAGGGGTAGCCTTAGAAACTGGTGCTGATTCTCCGATTTTCGCAGTTTCTGCTATCTTCGCAATCATCACTATGTTTGATGCAACAGGGGTAAGAAGGCAAGCTGGAGAACAAGCTATTGTTCTTAATCAACTTGTGAATGATTTTAATAAATTTGTGGAGGATGCAAAGGACTGGCAGCAAAAACCTGAGCAGCAGAAAAGAAAACAGCTGAAGGAGCTTCTTGGACATAAACCGATTGAAGTTTTCTTTGGAGGTCTTACCGGAATTGCACTGACACTTCTACTTGATTTAATCTTTCGATAAAAAAAAGCTCCACAAGATTTTCTTGTGGAGCTTTTTTTTTATTTACTTTCAGCACTAGTATATTGCGAACGGAAAACCTGCATAGCCTTTGCTTCATTAAAGGCTGTTAAGGTATCCTCTGTCAATTTTCCTTTACCCATTTCAACTACGTATACGTCAACTGTTTTCTTGCCCCATTGATTGTAGACATCATCGACTGTTTCATAATATAAGTCAAGCTTGTTTCCTTTTATCGCAGATCCAGTATCTGCTACTACCCCAAAACCATAGTCAGGAATAAAAAGCACTGTTCCAATCGGGAAAACACTTATGTCAGCAGCAATTGTGCTGTATAAATCTCTTTTTACTTTCACTCCAGAGTATGTAATGCCAAATGACGGATGATTAGGATTTTTTCCTGTCGATTCATAACCAGCTGTATAGCCCGTAGCCACAACTTGCCTTTTTTGGTATTGAGACCAATCTCTATCTTCAAGCAATGGCGGGTTTCCTTCCACCTCTGTGCTAGAAGATATTTGCGTCGTATCAGCAAAGGCTTCCTTCAAGTTTTTGAAACCAACGCCAATTTGTTTAAATGTATGGTTGAGATAGTTATCTTCTTTTGTTTCCTCATTATTTGAAAGATGGAATGAACTTGCTTGAACGCCTGAAATGGATTGAAATGTTGTTAATAGTGCTGCAACGAAAAGGAAGGTCATTCCGACCCTTCTAAGAATTTTTTTATTTGTCATATAATTCAACTCCTCCAAAACTATTCATTTCCCAAAATAGAGACAATTATTCACAAATAGTTTAAAAGAGAAGCTTTTTTCCTAGTAAATTAACAAAAATTGTTATAAAAATACGGTTTATTTCTGGAATAAAGCATATTTTTAGCGTTTATGCTGGCTATTAAAGCTTGCAGCTTACTCGCATAGTTCCCTGTATATGCTCTATTTATAAGCATTTATTGAATGTTTTACATATTTTAAGAGAAGATATAAAATCAAAAAAGTGAGAAATAATATCAATTATGATATGATATTGATTAGAATTTTAACTTTATGTAGGAGGGTATCTTCATTGAAAGAGGACCAAACAATTTATGACATAACGGTTATTGGCGGTGGGCCAGTAGGGATGTTTACTGCGTTTTACGGAGGTATGAGACAAGCTACCGTAAAAATCATCGAAAGTCTTCCTCATTTAGGCGGACAGCTTACTGCACTTTATCCTGAAAAATATATATACGACATTGCCGGCTTCCCGAAAGTCCGTGCACAAGAGCTTGTTGATAACCTACAGGCACAAATGGATAAGTTTGAGCAGGCAATTGTACTAGAGCAATCTGTTCAAGGCTTGGAAAAACAGGCTGACGGTGTGTTTAAATTAACTACAGACAAAGAAGTTCACTTCACTAAAACTGTGGTTATCACTGCTGGAAACGGCGCTTTTCAACCGCGGAAGCTTGAATTAGAGCAAGCAAAGAATTTCGAAGGCAAAAACCTGCATTACTTCATCAATGACCTAAATCAATTTGCAGGCAAAAAAGTAATGGTATTTGGCGGCGGAGATTCGGCGGTAGACTGGGCAATGATGCTTGAGCCTATTGCTGACACTGTATACCTTGCACACAGAAGAGATAAATTCCGTGCACACGAACACAGTGTCGAAAACTTGAAGAACTCAAGTGTGCAAATTAAAACTCCTTATATTCCTTCAGAGCTTATTGGAGAAGAAGCAATTAAACAAGTTGTGCTTGAAAATGTGCAAACACAAGAAAAAGAAGTGATTGATGTTGATGCAGTTATCGTCAACTACGGATTTGTTTCTTCACTTGGACCAATTAAACAGTGGGACTTGGCAATTGAAAAGAACTCTATTGTAGTTAACAGCAAGATGGAAACAAATATTCCAGGAATATATGCAGCTGGCGACATCTGCACATATGACGGCAAAGTTAAGTTGATTGCATCTGGCTTTGGCGAAGCACCAACTGCGGTAAACAACGCAAAATCATATCTTGATCCAAAAGCAAGAGTACAGCCGCTTCACAGTACATCTATGTTTAAGGATGAATAAGAAAAAGCCTTTTCCGAATTTCGGAAAAGGCTTTAAATATTTTAGCACTCTTCTGGAGTACCTGCATTTACTGCTGTGCGGAAGGATGAACCGCATCCGCAAGATGCAATTGCGTTTGGATTATCGATTGTGAAACCGCCGCCCATTAAGGATTGTTTGAAATCAATTTTTGTTCCTTTTAAGATGGCTGTATCGTTATTATCAACAATAACTTGTATGCCGTGCTGTTCTGTCAAGTAGTCATTATCTTCTTTTTCTGGTGCGAAGCCCATACCATAAGATAAGCCGCTGCAGCCTCCACCTTTAATCGCTACTCTTAAGAAAGAGCCTTCTTCCTCATTTTCCTTCATCATTTCTTTTATTTGTAATGCTGCCGCTTCCGTTATATGCAATACTTCTTCTGTCATGAATATATCCTCCATTTCGTTAATTAGCCTTTCTCTATATTATATACCTCAAAACACAACTACTCAACTTGTGCAACTCGCTAAAAGCATACCAATTAATTGCAATACCTTTAATCGAAAGGTCATGTTTTTTTTCAAAAAATACAAATTCAAAATAGGTATTTAATCTCAAAAACATGTATAATGATAGTATAATATAACTATTTTTTTACGAGAGGTATGAGAAAATGACGACCATTGGACCTCTTTATGACAAAAAGTGCATATGTCCTTTATGTACTGCCCATTTTACAACAAAAAAAATGCGCTCTAGATTCATTAAAGCGAAAGGCTTTGATTCTGACTTTTTTCCATTTTATGAAGAGCATAATCCAACTTTGTATTATGTTAATGTTTGTCCACTATGCGGATTTGCCTATTCAGACGAAGCAGAAATTCGTTTAAAGGAAGCAGAAAAAGCCATTCTTATTAAAAACATCTCGAGCAACTGGGTGCCGCAAAACTTCGGGGAGACCAGGACAATAGGTGACAGTATCAAAACGTACAAGCTTGCTGCCTATGCAGGTATATTGAGAAACGACAGACATATAGCGATTGCAGGGCTATACATACGACTGGCATGGCTTTATCGATTGCTGGAGGATAGAAATGAGGAAACACGCTTTATGCAGCTCGCACTAACACAATATGAACTTTCTTACTCTACTGGAGATTTTCTTGGTACACAAGTATCTGAATTGAAAACGCTATACTTAGCTGGTGAGCTTTCCAGAAGAACGCAAAAAATAGAGCAAGCTGTCAAATACTTTTCAAAGGTAATAGAACAGCAAAGCAGAACGGTTGAGACAAAAATTATCAGTCTAGCAAAAGATGGCTGGCATAAAATTAGAGAATTACAACAAGCATAAAAGGCAGGCGATTCTAAGCCTGCCTTTTATGCTTACTATATTTAAAACATCGGATTTTCTTCAATATGCTTGTACACATTTTCTACAAGCTCCTTAGATGTTTCACCTGTTACTATTTCTCCATCCACCAATGCAAATAATGCTTCTCCGCATTGTCCGCACATGCCTAAACAGCCATAATCTATAACATCCAGTTTATCATCCTGTTCTAAGAGCAGCTTTGCCTCCTCTGAACCGGATGCTAGATTGCTTAAACAAAATTCAATAATCGGTTTAAACAATTTAATCACCTCTTCAATAAAACATATACTAACTTTTTTTGTTTTATTTATCAAGCATTACTATGTTTCTTATTTCTTGTTCATTTAAGAATAAACTGCCTATTCCTCATAATATACTCTTAAAGAATGACAACTAAAATTGGAAGCAAGCATGCCCTGTTACATGCAGACCTTTGTTCAAATACAAACATAATACGTACTAATGGGGAGGTTATATGAAAAAACTAATTATTCTCGGCGGCGGCTATGGTGGTATGACGCTTCTATCCCGACTGATTTCTAATCTACCATATAATATAATGGTCATCCTTATCGATAAAGCCCCTTACCATTTTTTGAAAACAGAATTCTATGCTCTTGCAGCAGGAACCGTTTCAGATGAGCATATTAGGGTCCCCTTTCCAAAGCATCCCCAAGTATCCATTCTAAATGCAGAAGTAGCCAGTATTGACAGATCAGTAAATGCAGTGAACCTAGTTAATGGAGAAAGTATTGAATATGATGATTTAGTTATTGGCTTAGGCTGTGAAGATAATTTTCATGGTATAACGGGAGCCGCTGAGTTTACACATAGCATTCAAACAAAAAGCAAGACACAAAAAACGTATACAGAGCTTAATAACTTGGCAGCTGGAGCAAAAGTGGCAATTATCGGAGGTGGGTTAAGTGGTGTAGAACTCGCTTCAGAATTAGCAGAAAACAGGCCAGACCTGAATATTACCTTGTTTGATCGAGGAAGCACCATTCTTTCCTCCTATCCGCCAAAGGTGAGCGCTTATGTAGAAAAGTGGTTTGAGGACCACCATGTAGATCTTCACAAAAACTCAAATATAACATTAATTGAAGAAAATACTGTATTTAATAAGGAAGAACCACTCCCCTTTGATTGCATTGTCTGGACTGCTGGTGTCATGCCAAGCAAGATTGTTGCTGACCTGACAGTCGCGAAGGATAAAAAAGGTCGCATATTGTTAACAGACCTTCATCACTTGCCTGCTGATGACAAGATATTTGTGGTTGGAGACTGTGCCAGCCTTAATCTGCCGCCGAGTGCACAGCTGGCAGAAAAACAGGCGGAGCAAGTCGCAGCAGTTCTTATTGCCCGTTGGAAAGGAGCAAAGCCGCCCTCCTTACCACCAATAAAATTAAAGGGAATATTAGGCTCGCTTGGGAAAAAACACGGTTTTGGGCTTGTTGCTAACACTGCCTTAACTGGTCGAATTCCAAGAATTTTAAAGCATAGTATTTTGTGGAAGGACAAAAATAAAAAAAAAAGCTAATACACTCTGTCTATAAAAAATGGACAAAACGATAATTATGCTGATAGACATTATTATTCGGTCTAAACTTACCTGAACTATTACGCTAACTTCCAGCGTAATAGTTCAGGTATTTTTGCTGCTTTGTCACCCAGAATGAAGGGAAGTTCTCACAATCTAACCTGGCCTTACAATCTGACTCCTCCCCGCTTTAATTACTGGGAGCTAAAATAGCCGTACTTCTCAAATTCCTCATAGATACGCTTTAGCTTTGGATTTCCTTCACCAATTATTTCATTCTCAATTACTACAACTGGATAAAATAAATCCTCTTCAATGACTCTATGGCAAAATGCATTTTTTTCTTCATCGTAATTTGCTTGGAAAATATCATAATAATGAATTTTAAAGCTTTGATCAGGGAATTTTCTGCTTATGGCAGCCTGCAGCCACTCATATGTATCCTTTGAAGAAGGGAGATTTACACAGCTGGCACAGATTTGCTCTGCTCCGTATATGCTGACTTCGAGCTCTTTTTTCATTAATCTTCCTCTCTTTCCTGCTTGTTTTCTGCTTTGCAGTGTTGACATTTACACTCTTTAAAGAGACAATGCAAAATGGAATTGATTGTTTAATGTTTTCGTGTTTCTAGAATAGATTTTTCTCTTTAATGTGATTATAATAAATTATAGGAAAGGAGTCGATATGAATGGCAGAATTAGAAATGAAAGAACAAGTACAAGAAGTATTAGATAAATTACGCCCATTCCTTTTAAGAGATGGTGGGGATTGTGAATTGGTAGATGTAGAAGACGGTATCGTTAAACTTCGTTTGCTAGGAGCTTGCGGAAGCTGCCCAAGTTCGACAATTACACTAAAAGCTGGTATTGAGCGTGCGCTTTTGGAAGAAGTTCCAGGCGTATATGAAGTAGAGCAAGTATTCTAATTACATTAACAGCTAAGAAATATAAAGGGCAGCCATCTCGGCTGCCCTTTTTATATACTCGTATAGGATTTTCCTTTCACAACTGCACCTTCCTTGTCCATCTCAACAGGAAGAAGGCTCATGCCTGGGAGAAGCTTCTGCAATCCAGCTTTTACTGCCTCCGTTTTTCCCTTTTCAATGAAACAAAGAACTGTCGGGCCTGCTCCGCTTAAAGCGACACCATAAGCCCCTAAAGGAGGAGCCTCTTTTTCAATCAGCTCCAAGTGTGGCACAAGCTGCTTTCGGTACGGCTGATGGTATTTATCAAGAGACATCATCTTTCCTGCAAGCTTATCGTTACCTGTCAGCAAGGCAGCAACAAGCAGGTTTGAAACTGCCCCTGCTGCAACTGCTTCAGAAAAAGGCATCGCTGCTGGCAGAACATTCCTTGCTGCTTTTGTAAGAAGCTCTTCATTAG
This sequence comes from Niallia taxi, assembly GCF_032818155.1. NCBI lineage: Bacteria > Bacillati > Bacillota > Bacilli > Caryophanales > Bacillaceae > Niallia > Niallia taxi. Next base: position 1,237,564 of record NZ_CP102589.1, on the reverse strand, counting down.
GAACAATCGCCAGCAGTTCCAGTTCCACAGAATGGATTACCTCAACATCTGCTTCCTCACCAAGCTGACAGCCGACTACAAGTCCGCCGAAAATACTTGCTCCAACATTATCTGGATGGCCCTCCATATTAGTGGCAATAATGAATTTCTCCTCTTTAGTTAAACAGAGCTCACCTAATGCATCTGCAAGTTCGATTGCTGCGACAATTGCTGATGCACTGGAACCAAGCCCTCTTGCCAAAGGAATCTCACTCGCAACTGTTACTCTGCATGGCGGCAATTCCTTGTTGTATTGCTTTGCCACTTGTAAGGCTGTAGCAATGATGAAGTTGCTTTCGTCTGCAGGAAATGCCTTCAGCTCTTCTGAAAGGGGAATAACCTCCCATTTTTCTGCAGGAGAAGCTTGCAACTCCAAATAAAGGCTTAAAGACAAACCAATGCTGTCAAATCCCGGTCCTAGATTTGCTGTGCTTGCCGGAACCTTAATTTGGAGCATTTCGCTCTCCATCATATATGAACGACTCCCTTAATATGAGCGGCAACGGCTTTTTCATCATTTGGAAGAACGACCGGCTTAAGCGGACTTACATCAATTGCTGTATTTGGATCTTTTAAGCCATTACCTGTCAATACTGCTACTATCTTACTTCCTTTAGCGATTTTTCCGCTTTGCAGATGCTTGTAAACTCCTGCGATCGATGCACATGAACCAGGTTCTGCAAACACACCTTCCTTCGCGGCAATCAAGCGATATGCTGCAATAATTTCTTCATCTGTCACTTCATCAATAATGCCTTCTGATTCCTGCTGGGCTTGTACAGCCAGCTTCCAGCTTGCAGGGTTTCCGATACGAATAGCTGTTGCAATTGTTTCCGGATTTTCAAACACGCGGTTATGAACAATCGCTGCTGCGCCAGCTGCTTCAAATCCATGGATTTTTGGAAGTCCTGTTTGTTTTACTTCATTATATTCCTTAAAGCCTTTCCAGTATGCGCTGATATTACCGGCATTTCCAACTGGGATTGCCAAAATATCAGGCGCACCGCCAAGTTGGTCACATACCTCAAATGCAGCTGTCTTTTGGCCTTCCAGTCTGTATGGATTAACAGAATTCACAAGAGCAACAGGCTCTGTTTCACTTATTTTGCGCACCATCTGCAACGCCTGGTCAAAGTTCCCTTCTATAGAAATGATCTCTGCACCATACATAACAGCTTGCGCTAATTTACCCATCGCGATTTTCCCTTCCGGAATGACAACGATACAGCGCATCCCTGCACGTGTTGCATATGCAGCTGCGGCAGCGGATGTGTTACCTGTAGACGCACAAATAACAGTGGAATTGCCTTCCTCCTTCGCCTTTGCGACAGCCATAACCATTCCTCTGTCCTTAAAGGAGCCAGTTGGATTCGTTCCCTCTGTTTTTACATACAGCTCTACTCCCCATTCTTGAGACAGGTGTTCTAGCTTTATTAAAGGCGTATTTCCCTCATTTAATGTCAATTTTGGTGTATTTTCGTTTACTGGTAAATATTCTTTATATTCTTCAAGCAGGCCATTCCATCTCATTACTTAGTTCCCCCTTCTACACGGTAAGAGCTTTTTACTGTTCGGACAGATGATAAGTCTCTTAATTGAATTAATATATTTTCATAATTTAACAAGGATGCGTGATGTGTAATTAAAACTATTTCTGCCATGCCCTTTTCCTTAACAGGCAATTGCAATATCTTCTCAAAACTAACGCCATTTTCAGAAAATATGGATGTAATTTCAGCAAATACGCCAACTGCATCTTCTACTTGCAGACGAAGGAAGTATTTGGAGTACATTTCGTCTGGTTTCTTCAAGTTTTTCTTAAACTGCGGTGAAGTTGCAGTTTTTCCATTAACACCAAGTCTCATGTTCTTAAGAACATTAACCAAGTCAGAAACGACAGCTGTAGCTGTTGGCATACTGCCCGCGCCCGGTCCGTAAAACATCGTTTCACCAACTGCCTCTCCATAAACATATACAGCATTAAATTCATTATTGACTGCTGCCAGTGGATGGCTGTCAATTAAGAAGGCTGGCTGTACGCTAACTTCCACCTTTTCATCCTGTCGATGGGCAAAACCAATTAGCTTCATCGTATATCCAAGCTGTTTACCATATTGGATATCTTCCTCTGTCACCTTTGTAATACCTTCTACCTTTACATCCTCAAGGCTGATATTCATGGAAAATCCTAATGTTGCCAATATCGTCATTTTGCGTGCTGCATCTAAACCTTCTACATCTGATGTCGGATCGCTTTCCGCAAACCCAAGCCTTTGCGCCTCTTCTAATACCTCTTCATATGCTTTGCCCTGCTTGGTCATTTTTGTAAGAATGAAATTCGTTGTGCCATTCACAATACCCATCATTTTTGTAATGTGATCTGATGCAAGTCCATCGACAAGTCCTCTAATGATAGGAATTCCACCTGCAACGCTTGCCTCGTAGAAAAGGTCACAGTTATTATCTGAAGCTACCTGTAAAAGCTTCGCACCGTGGACGGCCATTAAATCCTTGTTGGCTGTAACAACGTGTTTGCGGTTTTTTAGAGCGTGAAGTAATTTTTCCTTCGTCTCTTCGACACCGCCCATTACTTCGATAATTACATCTATTTCTGGATCATTCAAAATTTCATCTGGATTTGTTGTTAACATGTCAGTTGCAATTGAAACATCCCGGTCTTTATCTATATTTTTCACAAGTATCTTTTTTACTTTTACCGGACAGCCAATCTGGTGCATGATTTTATCTTGATGGTTCTCAATAATTTTCACAACACCTGTACCTACAGTGCCCAATCCAAGCAGTCCTATTGATATTGTCTCCACTTTGCCATTCCCCCTAAGGTGTTCTCCATAAACATACAACTGTCTTCGTATAGTAGACATTATAGTGTTTGTTCTGTTTTTTTACAAGAGGTGAATTGTATATTCTTTGAAAATTTATTCAACTCTTACTTTTGTCATTTTACTGTTTTTTCTATTATAAAGTAATTCACTAGAAAAAGGGCAACTATTTTGGAAAGGATTCCCGGCATCATTCATGGGGAATTAGTATTGCCGGGAAGTTGCTGACATTTGATGCGGCACTGCCTCGCTCAATAAAGCCAGCCTAATGTGGGGATTTTTGTCTTCTTCACAGGTGCTTCAACCATTTCATAGAAGACTCGCAGAAATTCCTCAGCATCCTTTGATTGGTTCAAATACTTCTTGAATTGATCCTCCAAGAAATGCCTTTCTGCCTCGCTGGAACTGGAATAATAATTTTCCACGCATTCCACGAAATGAAGGGGAAACAGCAGCCTTGCATAAATGAGCCTCCAGGAAAAGGAGCTCAATGGTGTAACACTTTGATAATCAGTAAAAAAACTCCTGACATCACGGTGGTATGTCTTTATATTGATAAAATAACGTTCTCTTGTCCATTCTGCTAAATCCCTGCCACAATGGTCGAAAACCCAATCAAAAGGATTCTTCACATAGTATTCGCCATTCCAAGTGGACTTCATAAATCGATTATGACAAACAGTTCCACTGTCTATCGGTGAGGTTTCGTCATCAAGCTCTGTATCAACAAGATATTGAATCGCATTTTCAGCAATCCCCATGTAGTAAGGAAATGCTTCAAGAAAAAGCTTATCGAATTCGCTTTCGGGCTCCTGATACATCTTTGTGTTCCAATACGTTTCCATTTGATCGATTCGCTTCTCCCACATCCCTTTCCACTGTCCCATTCTGGAAATTTTCTGGACTCCAAACTGGACGGACCTGCCTCTATAATGGAATTTCCCAAGCTTTCTGCCCAATTGCTTTGACTGTAATGGCTGGAGGTGTTCATTCAGCAAAACACAGTATGCCTGCCCATCCACTTCCTCCCTTATATTCCCTTCCTTTGATTCTAAAAATTTGCTTACACGATGATCGCCTAAGCTTGTCATATGGTGCACAAGCTCCTGCAGCTCTTGAATTTCTTCTTCCTCTTTATTATCCACTGGTATTAAAGTGTATAAATTATCATCCTTTTTGCATGCTTCATAATGTCCAAACCTCATTTCATCTGTTACCTCTACACCATAATGGCTGTATAAGATTTTCCGAATCATTCTATCCCTCCTTCGCGTAAATGCCCCATCAACAATGAGCCTATATGAAAATATATGTCAGTAGCTGACAATCTTGTATTTTTATTTAACAAAGACCATCACTTAAAAAAATTTTCATTTTAAAATCACACATACCTTTATAGAAGTCCTACATATACTAAAGGATATACAGCAATTATCACAGCCTGCCTAAAAATTAGCGTAAGCCACTACTGGCATGATAAAAACCACACTGTGTATACATAGTGAATACGAGAAAGAAAAGGTGATAATATGTCAGATACTACAGAAAAAACAGCTAGAAAATGGCTACATGAACGTGGAGTTACAATAGAAGATATTGCAGAACTGGTCTACTTATTGCAGGAAAAATACCATGAGGATTTAGAAATGTCAGAGTGTATTCATAATGTTGAGCGAGTATTGTCAAAAAGAGAGGTTCAAAATGCTCTGCTAACAGGGATTCAGCTAGATGTGCTTGCAGAAAAGAAAATGCTCGAAGCACCACTCCAAGGCATTATTGAAAGTGATGAAAGTCTGTATGGTGTTGATGAAGTCCTTAGCTTTTCCATTGTGAATGTTTATGGCTCCATTGGCTTTACTAATTATGGATATGTAGACAAATTAAAACCAGGTATACTAAAAAAGCTTAATGATAAATCATCAGGCAGCTGCCATACATTTTTAGATGATATTGTTGGTGCTATTGCTGCTGCGGCATCAAGCAGACTGGCACACAGTGTCAGAGGTGAAAAATAAACGAAACACAAAAGGAAGGGATGCAATGCACGCATCCCTTCCTTTTGTGTTTTTCTATTCCCACTCTGACAGACTATTAACAGAATACGTCGGTTTTTTCTCGTATGTCGCTAAATGGTCTAAAGTTGTTACACCAGAGTGAACTAGCAATGTATCTATACCGGCATTTAACCCAGCCATTATATCTGTATGATAATTATCGCCTACCATAATGGCATCTTCTTTCCCTATTCCAAGCAGCTTCAGTGCCTGCTCCACAATAGTTGCTTCCGGTTTCCCCATATTTAGAGGCGTAGTCTGGGTAGATACAGTAATAACAGAAGTAAGTGCCCCATTCCCAGGAAGAAGCCCTCTTTCGGTCGGCAGTGCTGTATCGCCATTTGTAATAATGTATTTTGCTCCTGACCGGACTGCTAGACATGCCTGTGCCAGCTTTTCATAAGTGATTTGCTGGTCCATGCCTGCAACTACAAAATCAGCACCCTCACTATCAGCGATTATATGTATACCTTTTTCATGAAGAGCATAACGCAAGCCCTCTTCCCCAATCATATAAACACTTGCGGCTTGGTTTTGTTCATATATATATCCAGCTGCAGCCATCGCGGAGGTGAATACTTCTTCCTTTTTTGCGGGGATATCAAAATCTCGCAGCTTTTGAGCAACCTGCTCTGGTGTTTTTGTTGAATTATTCGTTACATATAAATAAGGGATCTCAAGCTTGATCAAGCGTTTGACAAAAGCAGCAGCCTCTTCAATGACCTCTGTGCCTTTATACATCGTTCCATCAAGATCAATTAAGTAACCTTTATAGTTTTTCATCAAATAAAGTCCTTTCTAGCATATGCGGCTTTAATTTTTGAAGGCAGTGACAGGGCCAAGCTCATCAATTAAGTACTTTTTTACAGACGTGGAAAATGATTCAACAGCAGGAAGCTCTTTTGCTACAGCCTCCTTCAACCAATCATGGTGAATGCTCGTATAATCATGCACAAGTGTTTTCCTTAAAACAAGCAGCTCTTTTATCGAACTCGCATCTGTAGGAGTAAGCACCCTTTCATCTGTAAGTATATCCATAATATCATCATAGCTACCCGGATCTCTCATAATAAACCCATCAATCATACTGTTACCAACATCAAGCATTGCTTCAATCATCATATGTGCAAGTCTTTCCAGTCCCAGTTTTTCCAGAGGACTATCAAAAGCTTCCTTCTCTTTAAAAAGCTGAACTAATTGCTGCAGATATTCCAATTGCTGCCCGATCTTATCACGATCCACAAAATACATTTGAATGCCTCCTCATTAGTTCCTTTGTATATGCATATACAAATAACTTTAAGCTAGTGTTTGCAGGTTATTACTTAAGCTTGTCGGCCGTGCATAAAAATATCCTTGCGCTAAATCCACCTTGTTTCTTGATAGGACAAGCGCCTCTTCCGCGCTTTCAATCCCCTCTGCCACAACTACAGAGCCTACCTCTTTTGCGATGAGCAGCAAGCCTTTAAGCATAGACTCCTTTACAGAGTTTTTATCAATATTCTGAATAACAGAACGGTCTATTTTAATAATATCAGGCATAATTTCACTGATGGAATTTAAGCTTGCATACCCTGCACCTGTATCATCTACTGCCACTCGAAATCCTATTTGACGCAAAAGCTTCAAGTTAGAAATAAAGTATTCCAGCCCTTCAATCGAATCCCGTTCTGTCACTTCGATTGTGATTTTGCTTGGGGAGATGCCTTTATATTTGTTCATGAGTTTCTTTAAGTCTTTTACAAAATGCTGGTTGCCTATTGTCAACGGTGTAAAGTTAATAAAAATATCATACTTCCATGTTGTCAATTTAATTTGTTCCAGCGTCTTTTGAAGCACAATCATTTCCAAGTCATAAAGATGATTCGTCTGCCTCGCAACAGAGAATAATTGCAGCGGGTTTTCCAGCGAAGTGCCGAGCGGACCTCGTGTCAGCATTTCACATGCTTTAACTGCATTTGTCTCTACATCCATTATCGGCTGTGCCAATAAACGAATATCCTTATTTGCTACGATTTTACCTAAAGCAATCGTCATTTCATTGAATTCAGATTTAAAACCTTTTTGGGCCATAGCCAACGCCTGTTGGTAGGCAAGATAAATAGCATCCGGTAATATATCTACCTGTTTGTCAATAAACATATAGCCTGTACTTAATATCGGTCTTATTAATAGCTGGTTATGCTTTTCTTCTTCCTTCAGCTTTTCCAATATCAACTGGATGGTTGAGTCCATATTCGGGATATAATCCATCTTGTGATCAATGCTTAAAAATAGGGCAATTCCATCTTGATGGTAATCGCGGACTGCAACAATTTGTTCTGCAGGCAGCTCTTGTGTGACAACAGATTGAAACGTCTTTTTCATTTCCTTCCAGACATCTTTCAGGACTGTCGTGTCCATCCCCCTTTTCATGATGGCCATGTTTTTAATGGAAAAGACAATTACTGCGACTTCATTACCTTTCTGAAAGGAAGCCTTCACGTTTTGCTGCACAGGATCCCGCAATATGAATTGCGGAGGATAATATTTTAATTTACTGGCAGGAAAAATGATTTTCCCCCAGCTCTTCAAGCTTTTTATTTTTTTAACATAAACATGGACCATTGCTTCATTTCCTCTCATACAGCAACCTGTAAGTAATAGCAAAAAGACAAAGTAAAAACGGCTTCCCATAGGCTAATACTCGCCACTTCAACTGGAAAGCGTTTCCCATCTGTATTAAGAAGCGGTGCTAAGTCCATCAGCACTCTTCTCGTATCAATGTTTTTTTATTTTCTTAACGACAAAATACGGGCAACCAAAATTGCAATATTCATATAAATATTCCGTCAACGTACTAATTTTCGTATCAAAGCTGGATTTCTGATTTTGGTCATCGAAGAACCCTCTAAGTCTGAGCTGTCCGTAGCCCCAATCCCCGACAATATAGTCGTACTTTGTTAGAATATCGCTGAATCTGCCTTTAAATGCCTCCTCATTAAAGCCTTCCTTTCGCTCTTCAATGAGTTCATAACAGTGATTATTTATGCAAACCAAAACCTTCACCCCACTTTTCAAAACTTCTTTCATCATATGTATACTTGTATGTCTATTATATGTACTCCTAAATAAGTCCTATTTAGACCCTGAGACCAACACCCAATTGGTACTATCTCTCACCATTTCATTATAACCTTATAACAGATAATTTACATAGTGCTGAAAAGCAAAAACTGAAATAATTATTTACTAAATAACGGATGAAGGGTTTCTGCCGAATGAAAAACAACTTGATTATTAAGTAAATAAAATAGAGAGTAAACCAGGCTGCAATGCAGTCAACCTTGTTTACTCTCTATCGTTTATTACGCTTCTTTTTTCTGCGATCCAAGCATTTGGTTCTTCTTCGCTTCACTTACCTGTTCATCCGCATGGTAGGATGAGCGAACAAGCGGACCAGCTTCACAATGACTGAAGCCTTTGCTTAACGCAATTTTCTTAAATTCTTTAAATTCATCTGGATGATAATACTTTTGTACTTTAAGATGCTTAGCAGTTGGCTGTAAGTATTGCCCTATAGTCATAATGTCAACATTGTTAGCTCTTAAGTCATCCATCGTTTGAATAATTTCTTCTTTTGTTTCCCCTAAACCTATCATCAAGCTTGATTTAGTCGGAATCTCTGGATACATTTCTTTTGCTCTTCTCAAAAATTCCAGAGATCTGTCATATTTAGCGCGCGCACGCACTCTTGGCGTCAAACGCTCTACTGTTTCAATATTATGGTTTAAAATATCAGGCTTTGCATCCATTAATTCACGTAAGTTTTCTTCCACTCCACCCATATCGGATGGAAGAACCTCAATGCTAGTAAATGGATTTTTTCTGCGGATTGCCCTAACTGTTTCAGCAAATACAGCGGCACCGCCATCCTTTAAATCATCTCTGGCAACAGCTGTGATAACCACATGCTTTAAGTTCATCGTAACAACTGAGTCTGCCACTCGTTCCGGCTCTTGCCAATCTAGTTCTGTCGGCAAGCCAGTCTTAACTGCACAGAAGCGGCAAGCTCTTGTACAAGTATCACCTAATATCATGAAAGTAGCTGTTCTTCTGACAGCCCAGCATTCGTGAATATTTGGACATCTTGCTTCCTCACACACTGTATGCAGCTTTTTTTCTCTCATCATTTTTTTTAGGCCAGTGTAGTTTTCGTTCGTGTTAAGTTTAATTTTCAGCCATTCAGGTTTGCGTTGGTATTCATCTTTTCTTTCTGCCATTTACAATTCATCTCCTGGATTCATAATGAAACTCATTTCCTCAAATCTTCTTTTGCCATTTTCCAATTGCTTATTGCCTTGAAAAAAAGAAACTGTATGTAGGGCAGGATGCTTTTCATATTTGAAATTTATAACACCGCTTAGAACTTAAAAAGGGCTATACTACAACACCTGCCTCAATGGTTTAGATGTATCTTATAACACAAAATATAGCCTAGTATTTGTTCCAATGTCACTTTAACATAACCAAAACACTGCTACAAGCTGTAGTTTTGTTATTACCATTTATTGATATTCATTTATTTTGTTAATTCACACAAAATATAACGACTAGCTTTTAGGAAGGAGGGATATTGATGCGAAAAATATTATTAGCCGTCCTGTTTGCATTCTTAGCACCTAATATTGTATCTCATGCTGCGGAAGGTAAATCCTCTGCAGATGATACATATTACAAAAGGATGGAATTATATGAAAAGATCGAGGCAGTAACACAACTTCCATGGTACTATATTGCTGCAGTTGACCAATATGAACGGAATATACGATCTTCACGAAAGGACCTTCCTAAAGCGGCTGGCTTAACAGGAATTTACTTCCCTAAAGAAAAATGGGCTGGCATCATAAATCCAGACAAAGATGATACAGATCCAAAAAGCATCGCTTTTTTTGGAGGATTCGGGGTCGATGGAAATGGTGATGGAAAAGCCGACTCTTTAAGTGATGAGGATGTGCTTTTTACCTTTGCCAACTATATCTTGCGGTATGGTGTGGATGAAGATAATTTCCGGATTGGGCTTTGGGATTACTATAAGCGAGATAAGACAGTAAGTATCATTATGGGTAAAGCTGCCATATACAGGCATTTCGGCCGTCTTAATCTTGATGAGCATGCATTTCCTGTTCCTCTGCGGAGCAATCACAGCTATCGAAGCACATGGGGAGATGCCAGAGGCTGGGGAGGCAAACGAATTCATGAAGGAACTGATATCTTTGCCGATTACAGTGTTCCAGTAAGAGCCACCTCCTATGGAATTATCGAAATGAAGGGCTGGAATAGATATGGCGGATGGAGAATTGGCATTCGGGACATAAATAATAACTATCATTATTTTGCTCATTTAAACGGTTTTGCAAAGGATGTGCATAATGGGATGATTGTTGAACCCGGAATGCTAATTGGTGGAGTTGGCTCCTCAGGCTATGGTCCTCCAGGAACTTCCGGTAAATTCCCGCCGCATTTACATTATGGAATGTATAAAGATAATGGCTTTACAGAATGGTCATATGATCCATACTCTCATTTGAAGCTGTGGGAAAGACAGGAAAGAATTAGGTTGAAATCAAAAAAATAATGATATTGCTCATCCCAGCTTTGGGGTGAGCAATATCATTATTTATTGTCTGTCGGTAATTGCAGCGCAGGAACACTGCTGCTGCCGCTCCCATTATAAAACTCAGGTACATCTCCCTCAAACCCTGCCATTGCTATAAGTATATCCTGTTTGACAGTCGTAAGCTTTGTAGCAAAGGGAATAATAATTTGTATGTCCACTTTTATTTCCACAAATGCTTTTACCACGACATAATTGATGCCCACATTTTCCATCTCTGTCTTTAAATCTGATTTAACACTGCCTACAACATTAAATTTTATAGGAACATCTGGACCGAGATTTCCAAGCAAAGCATTATTTGTTGCTTGGCCAATTGGAACATTATACACAATACCCTTCCCCTGTGCCGTCAAGTTCTTATCTAATTCAATATCTGACAACTCGGCTCCAGCAGGTATTTCTCCCTTTTCCATTCTAGTGATGTTTTCTTGTACTAAGCTGGTAATTTCCTGCTGTTTTTTTACAACCTGTGCCGTATTAAATACAAAATTATTGCCATCTATCATTAGATTATTATCTTCCTCTTCCTTCTCATCCTTAAGTGCATCATTAATAACTAATGTTGCCAGTTTTTTTGTTTGTGATTGTGCGTAATAGGAAAGTGTTGGCTTTAAGCCATTATTGATGATCCAAAAACTCAATATGGTGGATAAGATAAAAAACACAGCTGTAATCAAAAGAACCTGCTGAAAAGTCAACGGTTTTTTCTTTGGCATCCTTTGCCGAAAATAAAATTTCCGCAAAAAAATATCCCTCCTTCCAAGCTAATGTATATGCTGAAAGAGGGACATGTAGAAGGCTAATCCTATTTGTTATGATTTGACTATATCTATTCAACTAGCCGATTGCTTCACATTCAACAATCATGATGGCAAGGCTTTCCTTAAGATCAAGGTCATAAGGCTCTATTTTTTCTCCGTCCCTTTCCATAATACGGACAACTGGACGTTCATTGAAGCCTTTATTTTGTTTTGAAACAATGCCTTTTTCACCACTGCTTAATACCACACTCACACCGTTAGGATAAAGAATGATTGCATTTCGAAATGCTTCGACAATTTTCGCATCAAAAAGTGTATCTATCCCTGTATAAAGAATCTCAAGGGCCTCATGCGGGAGCATGGCCTGCCTATATACACGATTAGAGGTAATGGCATCAAAAACATCTGCAACGGCGATTATCCTGCCGAAAAGATGAATTTCCTCCCCGTTAATTCCTCTTGGGTAACCAGATCCATTTATTCTTTCATGATGCTGATAAGCACAATGTGCCACAATTAAAGGCATATTATGGACCTTGCGCAATATATCAAAGCCTGCATTTGCATGCTTTTTTATCTCAGTAAATTCTTCAAAAGTTAATTTCCCCGGTTTTAGCAGAATCTCCAAGGGAATATCCATCTTACCAACATCATGCAGGATTGCTCCAAGTCCAAGGTCCTCCAGCTGTTTTCTAGGCAGCTTCAATTCTAAACCTAATGCTAAGGAATAAAGGGTAACATTCAAACTATGCGAGAAAATATAATTATCATAAAGAAATACATCGCTCATTATAGAAAATAGCTCCTGATGCCCTTTAAGCTCCTCGAGAACTTTTTCAATCAACGCTTTAAAGGCAGGTGCTGATTTTTCCATAATAAAGGATCTGTCTGTGCTTTTAGAATTCTTAATCTCCTGGAAGCTTGCTTCGATTGTTTTCATTGCTTCTCTCTTCAACTTATCAGAGATGACGGAAACAGGGAAAATGTCGTCTGTCAATTTATCTTCTATGTATAAATAGGCAATACCAAGTTGCAGCAAACGCTGTATTAGCTGCTTATCAAGCTTTACGCCACTGTTAACGAGAATATTGCCCCGCTCATTATGTATCGGTTTAGCTAATATTGCTCCTTCTGCAAGGTATTTTGTTCCAACTAATTTCATTCCATACTAGCTCCTAATTCAACATGATTTAAAAAAGTGACAAATATTTTATATGTGCGTTATTACTTAGCATCATAAAAAGGAGGGAAAGGCTCTTCCCATCCTTTTTCAGCCTCACACTTGGCCAAGACTTGCTGCAGAAAACGTTACACCATCTTTAATAAAGCGTCTTTACCGATTATCCCTTTATGAATGCCGAGATTTTCAGCTTCATAAGTTACTGATTCTAGTGGGGCTTCCAGCAGCTGTTCGATTGTCTTCACTCCAACAGCTCTCCCAGCAATCACTTTTCGATCTTTCAACTTTTCATTTAATAATCCTACATCCAACGCTCCACACATTATATATCCTTTATCATTCTTAACAACAAGCAGATTTGTTTTGGGCAACTGAACGCTTACAGCGATAAATGTCTGCTCCTCAATCACAATAGGATATACTTCTACCATGACAATCACCCCTCTCTTTTCCCTATATACTATTCAGTAAGGATAAAGGCGTGTATTGGCAGATAGATAATTTTTGAAACCTATCAAGTCCTTTTTAAGGCTTCTGCCAATATATTTCTCATAAATTCAGGCAGAAAATACTGTTTTTCTGTTGCACGGTATATGGAAGGAAAAAAATCACCGAATGTAAACATATCAGGGATAGCCACCGTGTATCTTGTTTTAGGATCAAGTTTTTGGCCATTTATCCGATAGGATGTAATCTGGCCTTCCACTTCGGTTTGAACTCCTTTAGAAATCATTTTACCCATTAATGTTCCGCGAAATCCGAGACCCTTCACTGGAAGTGTCTCCCATGAATCACGCTTCATATCTGTAAGGACTTCCTTTAGCTCTGCCCCTGTCAATATAACCGTGCAAGGATTAATCGGATGTGGGCAAATACTTAATAAGTCATAAAAGCTTACCGATCCTTTGTTCAAATCATCAAGGATTAAGCCTTCATTAAGAATAGATACGTCTGCATTGCACCATGTAAGAACAGCATCACATAATAGTTGTGCAATTTCTTGTTTAGGAAGTGGCTTATTTAGAGAGAGTACTTCCTCAGAAAGTGCTTTTTTTCCTTCCAAATATAGATTTTCAATGTATTCCTCTTCCTTATTTGCTAAAGGAAGTTTATTTGTATCATACACTTCGGCCCTTTTATCCAACACCTTTTTTGTCGCTGGGTCGTATTGTATTTCAATATGTCCGGCGTATTGGCCGTATTTCCCTGCAGCAGCTAGCAAACTGTTTTTAATTAGCTTGCCTTGATGCAGAATATGGTGGGTGTGTGCCCCCAAAATAATATCAACCTCTGGAAAGTTTTCAGCCATCTGCTCGTCGTCATTGATACCTAAATGTGACAATACGACAATGATGTCTGTTTTGCCTTGCAGCAGGGCGAGCTGTTCTCTTAATGCTTGAAAAGGAACAGACAGCTTCCAGCCAAGCAGTTCATATAATGTATGGAAATAGGCAGTTAAACCGATGACACCAATCCGTGTACCTTGATCAGTAACATATATTTTATGAGGAATGCACCAATCTGGCCTTGCTCCATTGGCATAAAAAAGATTTGCGACAATGACATCATAGGTTGCATGATCATATAAATGGTCAAGCGCATCAAAGGGAAGTGTAATGCCCTCATTATTACCTATTGTGACCGCATCGAACTGCTCTGTCTCTAATAAAGATGCATTGCCTCTTCCCTGTGTAGCCTCCGTATATGGATGTGATAAATCCAAATGGTCACCAATATCAAACAAGAAGACCGCATCGCCTGCATCTGTATGCCATTGTTTTCTATTTCTGAAAAGCTCTGTAATTCTAGGCCAGTTTTCAAAATGACTGTGCAAATCATTAGTATGATATATATGGATGTTTTCCATTTATTTCGCCTGCCTGTCGTATATTGATTCTTGATCACAAAATTGCTAAAACAAACCCAATTGTCTTGGAGCAAGATTTTCGTATTCGATGCCTAAAATCTTCATTAACTGCAGCGCATTATCTGCAGCGTCTCCTCCAGAATTATTGTTGAATAGAACATAGACATTTTTACACTGTTCGTGCAAACGTTTAATATTCTCTGCCCAATCCTCCAATTCCTTCTGATTATATCTGTAAAGATAACGAACCTCTCTCCAGTTTGGATTGTTTTTTTGTGTCCATCCATAATAATTTCTGCCATGAAACCGGATAAGAACCTTATCCTTTTGAACAGGCTCCAAAATCGCTGGAATTGAGCCAGGCATTGCCTGTGGCTCATCACAAATACTGTGAATCCAGTTTTCTTCTTTCATAAATGAAAGTGTTTTTTCCTTAAATTGATTGTTAAACCATGATTGATGTCGAAATTCCAAGGCACAAGGAATATCCTTCATCTTAGCCTTACATTCCCTAAGATAATCCACATTTGCTCTCGTACAATCAAACCATGGAGGAAACTGAAAAAGCACCATACTTAACTTATTTGCTGCTTCATATGGTGAGATAGATTCTAGGAATGCATCAAACATTTCTTCCTGTGTTGCGAATGGAAGCTCTCCTCTTTGATGGCCTGTCATCCCCTGATATGCCTTAACGACAAATTGGAAGGAATCTGGCGTAGTTCCTGTCCATCTTTCCGCATTCTTTACTGGTTGTATTGCATAAAAAGAGGAGTCCACTTCAACCGCTGGGAAGTAGCTTGCATATTCCTGCAGCTTATTTCGCGAAGAAACATGGGAACCATATAAACTATCATGATCTCCCCAACCAGTTAAGCCTATATGAATCAAATGACCACCTCTATATAACATTATGGACGAAAACGGCAAAACTTCCTAGACCTATTGGCCTATTAGCCGTTTTGTTTTTTTGATAATACCTTTTTAATATATTCAATATCAATATCTTAACATAACCGTCAGGAGGAACTTAATCTTTTATAAAAAAAATTCGTATCTATATTAGATACGAATTTTTTTGACATTAACCGATAGAGCCTTCCATTTCGAACTTAATTAATTTTGCCTAAAAAGGCATGAAATGATTTTTAAAAAGGTCGCCCAAACCTTTGATATAAAGCCATTTATTCAAATGGTTTAAAATGGATTGTAATTTCAACTTGGCACGGACTTGGCACGGAAATTTAATTTATTTAACATACAGGATGGGTAAATCATTAGAACTCACTGTTTAAGGAGTAGGATTTTATCCAAAAATAAATACAGCACCACTCCACTATATATGTGGATGGTGCTGTATTCATTAAATGAACATCTGTTGCATGAAGGCTTGTTTCTGACTGTTCAAACTCTCTAGCTGTTGTATTGCAAGATTTAATTTTTGATCCATAGACTTATAAAAATTAACAATTTTAAGTTGTTCTTCTACACAAGGTATCATAATAGTTTGTAACATTAACTCTGTTTTTGACATATTAAATCTTGTTGATCCTTGTGCTAATAAGACAATTTTTTTCCTCATATAATCACTTCTTAAAGAAATGGCAATGAATTCTGCTAGAATATTTTCATTCTTATTTAACCTATATCCAAAACAAAAACTGTTTAAATGAACTTTTTCCATTGAATGATTCCAAATAGAAGCCATACCAACTTCGAGAGGTGTCTCTGAAGAAGTGGTTAATAGTATATCTCCTTTTTGGACAAATGCTTGATTTTCATTTTCTAATACATTCACCTTTTCAAGTCCATCTTTTGAAGCGAATAAATTATTAAATACATTTTTGTAAGTAATAAATGAGTGATTACCGTATCCAAAATCTTCTTTTGTTTTTCCAGATAACCCTGTAAAAGTAGAGCCAATGCTTTTCAACTTATATTCTTTCCATTCACTATAAGATTGTCCATTCTCATCTTTAAATCGCAATTCCTGACTAAAAATTCTCTGCATATATCCTTTTTTCTGATCTTTCAGCAATTCAATTTTTTCTTGCTGAAGTTTGATTTTTCGTTCTATTTCATTAGCAAACAATCCTATCTTTTCTTGTTCCTTTAGATTAGGGTAAGAAATTTTAATTTTATAAAAATCACTATGGTTTAAGTCAGGGATAGTAGACTGTCCAGCATACGTCATGATAGTATGTTGAGTCTTTTTTAATCTTAGATAATTCGTTAAAAAATCTCGAGAAATTAGAGACTTATTATAATTTATTTTAAAGAAGTTATTATGAAAAGCACCTGAAACATTCGAAACAACATGACCTGTATTCCCTGTTCTTGTCATAAGTACATCTTCTGTATTACATAATACGGATTTTGGTGGATTTTCAATAAAATATTTAACTTTTGAGTTTGGTTTTAGAAATTCATTTGTAATATAAAAAAATCTATTTTCACTATTTTCATAAAATCGTTCGCTTATAGGGATCTGTAAACCTTGATTTACAGTAGCAATATCTTTTATTTTTTTTGTTTGCCAACTATCTGTAAATCCTTTAAATCTTAACTTAGGTGTATTCATTACCTTACACCCCTAACTCTTCAAAGTACTTTTCTAATTCCTGATCGACTTCTGCGATTTCTTCGTCAATTTTTTTCAGACGTTGAGCTACAGCTTGTAAATCAATCGGCTCTTCTTCTTCAAAAGTATCCACGTAACGAGGAATATTTAGGTTGTAGTCATTCTCTTTAATTTCCTCCAATGTTGCTGCGTATGAATACTTATCAATTGTTTCACGACCGAAGAATGTAGTGATGATTTTTTCAACGTGTTCATCTGATAAATGATTTTGGTTCTTCCCTTTCTCATATTCATTGGACGCATCAATGAATAATACATTGTCATCATGCTTACGACATTTTTTGAATACAAGGACGCACGTTGGAATGCTAGTTCCGTAGAAAATGTTTGCTGGTAAGCCAATAACAGCATCCAAGTAATTTTTTTCTTCTATAATATACTTACGGATTGCTGCTTCTGCTGCACTACGGAAAAGGACACCGTGTGGTAACACAATTGCCATTGTACCGTTATCATCTAATTGATGAATAAAATGTTGAATGAAAGCAAAGTCTGCTTTTGATTTTGGCGCTAATTTTGCATAGGCACTAAAGCGTTCATCCTCTTTGAATTTATCATCTGCACTCCATTTTGCTGAGTATGGAGGATTGACTACAATAGCTTCAAAGCGTTGGTCGATATGGTACGGTTCTTCTAATGTATCTGCGTTTTGAATATCAAACCGTTGGTATGGAACATCATGTAGTAACATATTCATACGTGCTAAGTTGTACGTTGTTGATACTTTTTCTTGTCCATAATATTTGTGAACTTTCGCTTCTTTACCTACACGAAGTAGTAACGAACCAGAACCACAAGCTCCGTCATACACATCACGAATTTCTGATTTTCCAGCAGTTACAATTTTCGCTAAGATTTTGGATACTTGTTGTGGTGTATAGAACTCGCCAGCTTTCTTTCCTGCGTTTGCTGCAAATTGCGATATCATGTATTCGTATGCATCACCTAAAACATCAATTTCCACATCATCTTGTAGGAATGGAATATTTGCAATGTTTACAATTACTTTACTGATTAGACTTGTACGATCCTTAACTGTACGTCCTAATCGCGAGGAAGTTAAATCCATATCGTCGAAAAGATTTTGGAAATCCTCTTGGCTTTCAGTACCTAAAGTAGATGATTCAATTGCTTTAACACCGTTTTGTAACATCTCTACATCAAAACTGCCATTTGCCCCTTTTTCTATTTCCTCAAGGAAACGCGAGAACAGGAATTGAGGTTCTACTACATAACCTAACTCTTCTATAAGATACTCTGCTAAGTCCTCGCGGTACTCTTCGTTTTCCCATGCTTCAAAATAAGATATGTTATCGTCTTTTAGTAATTTTTTTGCACGTGCTTCTACTTTTTCAGATAAGTAACGATAGAAAATTAAACCTAAAATATAGTCCTTGAACTCGCTGGCATCCATTTGACCACGTAAATCATTTGCCATCGTCCATAATTTTTTATGTAATTCAGCTTGTTGTTGTCGTTGCTTTTCACTTGTTGTCATAATAAAATTCCTCCTTAGATAATTTTAATTCACGTTAATACTTTGAATTAGTTTCTGTTGAATATATAGCTGTTGTAATTCACTTTTTTCAGCCATCAATAATTGTTTTCTCTTTTTTAGCTGTGCGATTTTTCCAATAATGATTTGCTTTTGAAAAGGTGGTAAATCAATTTCTAAATCCCTTAAATAAGATAGTTTCAACAATGAAATGACTGTTCCTTCACTTAATACAGACAATTGCTTTTGAATGTATGGATGTTCATTAAAGTACCATTCAAAGAAAGCTGCATCTACATCACTTGTTAATTGGATTTTTATAAAGTTATTTGTTAATAATAAACCGCTATATTTCTCAGGTAACAGAGCAACTTTTTGCGTATGCGTGTGTAGAATAAGGCTGAATGTGTCAGTTAGCAGTTGTGGTACCAATTTTTCTTTAGGTACAGTAATTTCTGCATTTTTTTCATATGAAATTCGGTAAGCTAAGCCTAGTGTTTCATTAAATTCTTTTAATGAAAGTGGTTTGACTTTTGACGTTTCCACATTAGAAGAAAATGTTTCTAAACGATTTGTAAATGCGCCCTGAGTAAAATGTGCAATTTGATTAAGTTTCACAACACTCCTCCTTTGATATTTTTTAAAATATCATATCCGTTGTATTAAATATATATGATATTTTAAAAAATATCAATGTTTTCCCATTTATTTTTTGATATTTTTTAAAATAACAAGAGAGAGCGCTAATTTAGCGCCCTCTCTTTTATTAAATGGGTAATGTGGTAATTACGCACCGTATTTTTCGGTAAAGTCACGAATGAAAGAAGTAATCGCTTTGATTGCTTTATTCTTTTTCAAAAACGATCCTGATAAATTATCCATAATCTCATTTTTTTCAATTAGACTGGAATACTCATATGCTGATACTTGTTCACGTAATACACTGTCTTCAATATTTACTTGTTTCGCAAATGTTGAGAGTTCTTGCTCACTCATTTCTTCTTCGTAACGATTGTAAGCATCCATTACAGATTCATTAGGAGCCAACGTTGGTGCGACCTTATCTAAGAACCCTTTTATCAATTCAATTTTCAGACGTAACTTTGGATCTGAGGCATGGTCTAATTCTTGTTTGATAAATCTAATTTCTTTGTCACGTTCTTTTTCGTTTTCGGTGTTAAGACTCGCTATTAGATTCAAGATATAACTAACATTAATTTTGTCTGTATGCATTAGCTCCAACTCAAAGTCGATGTCATGTAAGATCGATTCTTTGGGCACTTCGTTTCGCTTAAAATCTTCATATACCTTGAAGTATTTGCTCTTGAAGTCTTCATATGATTGCTGTGAAATTGTTAGTTCTGTTTCATCAAATTCAAAATCAGAAAATGATTGCAAACGTTGAAGAAATTTCGTCACATTTTTGAATGCAATGATAAATTGCCGCTTATCTTCCTCTCTTTCTAGCTCGTCTACTTCTTCAGGAATGACAGCAATATCTCGTAAATTTTTGACTGCTTCCTTGAAGGCTTTTAAATATTCATCGTAGCTACCCATTAGAACGGTATCAACGTTGTCTGTTCTAGAGAATAACTTAATTGCTTCATCTGTTTTTTCTTTTAAATTTCGATAGCAAACGATATTTCCATATGGTTTAGTCGATTTCTCTACACGATTTGTACGGCTATATGCTTGCAACAAATCATGATATACCATGTTCTTATCTACATAGAGAGTATTGAGTGGCTTGCTATCAAATCCAGTTAAGAACATCTTTACTACAAGTAAAATATCTATTTGAGCATTTTTTACTTTTTTTGATACATCTGAAAAATAACGATCCCATGTTTCTGTCGAGAAGTCTGTGTCGTACATTTGGTTATAATCTGAAATCATGCGGTCTAACGCTTCACGAGAATGTTCACCTGTACCATCGCTTTCCTCGTTTTGCCCATATGAAAAAATCCCAGCAAACTTTAAATCATGATTCTTAGATTTAAAAATATCGTAATACTTAATTAACGTAGGAATTGAATCAACTGCAAACATAGCACAATAGCCTTTGCTTTTAGAACGTCGTTGATGATTATCAATTATATGGTCAGCTACTAAGTTTAAACGTCGTTCATCATGCCACACTTCATCTGTATCAATCGCTTGTACTTTTGTAGCATCTGTTTCATCAATATTAGCGTTAAAAGTACGAACGTATTCTACTGAAA
The DNA here is from genome assembly GCF_032818155.1 of Niallia taxi. Lineage (NCBI taxonomy): Bacteria > Bacillati > Bacillota > Bacilli > Caryophanales > Bacillaceae > Niallia > Niallia taxi. Next base: position 1,216,803 of record NZ_CP102589.1, on the reverse strand, counting down.
AACCTAGTACGTTCCCATCACGGATCGCATCTTTAATAAGATAATAATGCAAGCATTTATCAAATAGGTCAGCAGTTGTACGTCCATCTTGACTTTTATTCTCGATAAAACGTGGTGTTCCGGTAAACCCAAAATATTGAGCATTCTGGAAGTGATGATCGATTTCTTTTCGCATATCACCAAATTGGCTACGATGACATTCATCAATTATGAAAACTACTTTCTCTTGTTTGTATGGTTCCATTATCTTAACGTACTTTGGATTTTTGATAGCATTGTTCATTTTCTGAATCGTTGTCACAATGAATCGTTTCATTGGATTTTGTATTTGTTCAATAAGGATTTCGGTTTTGTCAGTGCGGTCAACCGCTCCCTTTTGAAACTTGTTGAACTCTGCTATCGTTTGGCTGTCCAAGTCTTGGCGGTCGACAAGGAAGAACACCTTTTTAATACTTTCTTCATCTGATAGAATTTGACCAGCTTTAAAGGAAGTCAATGTCTTACCAGAACCAGTTGTATGCCAGACGTAGCCGTTGTTTTTAGTTTCGGTTGCACGCTTCACAAGTGCTTCAACTGCATAAACTTGATAAGGGCGCATAACCATTAACGCTTTATCAGTATCATTAATGACCATATAACGACTAATCATTTTCGCAAGATGGCATGGTTCTAAGAATGTACTACTGAAACTTTGTAAGTTTGTAATCAGTTCATTTTTTTCATCTGACCAGAAAAATGTAAAACCAAATTGAATGTCATAATCAGAATTTGAAAAATATTTTGTATCGACACCATTACTTATTACAAAGATTTGTAGGAAACGATATAAACCAGGAAAAGTGTGACGACGATAGCGTTGTATTTGGTTAAACGCTTCTTTAAAGTCTAATCCTCGTCTTTTTAATTCTATTTGGACGAGTGGTAAGCCGTTAATTAGAATAGTGACATCATAACGATTAGTGTACTTACCAGTCACAGTGGTTTGTGTTGTAACCTGAAAAAGGTTCTTACACCAATCTTTTGTATTTAGCAATTCAACATATAATTGAGTGCCATCCTCACGTTCGATTAATAATTTATCACGTAGGATTTTGGCAGAATCGTAAATGCTTTTACCTTCGATTAAAGTAAGAATTCTCTTAAATTCTATATCTGATAATGGTTGTCCATTTAATTTACGTTCATTGAATAAGTTAAGCTGCTGCTTAAAATTAGCTAATAGTGCATCATAATCAGCAATCTTAACCGCTTTATAGCCTTGATTTACGAGTTGTTTTTGTAAGTTTTTTTCAAGTTCTGCTTCAGGTTGGTATGCCATACTGGAACCTCCTTAATACCATTACCTTTTTATTATACTAAAGATTAATGTTTTAAGTTTCATTTTTATCTTTAATATTGTATTAATTAACCATTTTTAGCCGAGTTCCCCCTTCCCTTGTACGAAAAATTAAAAAAGCAGCCACTTTTTACATAGCTGCTTAAAAAATTGAAGAAACGTATAATTCGGTTTATATTCCGGCATCTCTTTAAAAACCTTTCCAAAAAAACTCACGTTATGCCACGCAGAAAAATTCTTCTCCCGCCACCGGTACCCTTACCGAACCCTTGTTATTTTTGGAGGGGGGAGTTAGGCAAGCTCTCTTTGCAACATATCTTTTAATGTGTTTTCAATATCTGTTATGCTATTTATTCTCCCAAACTTTGATTCATATCTTTCAACCAAATTTGGCTCTAGCCTAATCATAACAGTCCGATAGCTTTCTTTCCTCCGTTGTTCCATACGTCGTTCATCTTGTTCCTTCTGCGCTTTAAACGTCTGCTTCACGTTTGTCCAAACCAATGCCCGGACAAATTCCTCCAGCGTCATCTTTGCCTTGTTAGCAGCTTGAACCAATGGTTCTTTTACTTCCTTATCAAACTCAAGCGTCAGCCAATCCTTCGGGTCTTCTTCTGTTTGTGGTTGAATTAACTCATCCACCTTATCAATGCCTTCAAGTGCCTTTCGAACAAATCGCATATATCCCTCATTCTTCATATGGCACGCAGAGATAACCGCATTATATTCCTGCTCCGTTACTCGCACCTTAACTTTTCCATCATAAGGCTTCTCAGCCGGTTCTTCTTTCTGAAACCACTGGAAACCACGCTTTTTCTGTTCTTTACTTGATAATTGCTCTTTTGTAATTTTCACCGTTATATACCCACTTTCAGTTTCATTAAATTTAACTGTGCTGCCATCTTTTTTGTTTGATGAGAAGCTACCTGACTTCTACCGGCTATTCTTGTTCTCGGCTGCGCTTGATCGTCAAACAGGATTTCATCAACAAATCCATGTCGTAAAGCCACTTCCGGTGTAAGCCATGTTTCATCATCCAGCATTTTCAGTAGCTCCCCTTCTGTTTTGCCTGTCTTTAATCGGTAGGCATTTGCCAGAGTTTGATTCACGTTCTTTAATACACCTGACATATGATTCATTTCCCTATAATCACCGCTTGCACCATTAATATGGGCGTTGTGAATCATAATCTGTCCCACAGGAGTGATTCGTACCACGTCCCCAGCCATAGCAATAACCGATGCTGCACTTGCTGCCAGACCGACAATATTTATTCCAACATAACCACCATTCATGCTATAAGCTCTTAAAGTCGAATAGATTTCACTTCCGGCGAAAACATCTCCGCCACCCGAGTTAATGTCCACTTCCACAGGCTGACCATCCGCTTGCGCTAATTGTTCATGAATCAATCTCGGACAAGTTGCTTCGATATCCAACCACTCATAAACTGGGTAATCAGAATTGTTAACAATAACTCCTTTAACCTCTATTTTCTTTGCCATTTACTTATCCTCTTTCCTCAATAAAATGTGGGAACGGTTGGCTGCTGATAGTTCAATACATCTTTCGCCTCTATCTCCATTTGCCGGTTCTTCAATTGTTCCAATTCAAATAAGGCTTGCTCTTTAGGTGTCATCGATTCTATTGACTTCTCCAGCTTTACCTCCTTTGCTGCCATTGCTCTTTTCAAAAACCAATTGTCACGATACCCTTGTACTTTTTCCGGGTTCAGTTTTCGATAATCTCTCATATATTCTCGATGATAAGCCCGTTTCGCTTCTTGAATTAAATCACGTTCATCCATTAAACACACCTCGTTTAATTTTTATCGTTTATCATTAATTTTATTATTCCAATAGGATTAATCAATTATTCTTTAAGGCATCCTATTAATACTCCTTTGAAGAAAATCTTGATCATTTTTTATCACCGCCAAAACAGAAAGACCAGTGCCGATATATGGAACTGGTCTTTTAATGCGAACCTATTTAATAGAAGAATACAAAAGTGATCACAAACCACCTTATTACTGGCTTGCAGGAATACTAAATTCCCTTTGGTGCAGGAATCTTCAAAGCCCCTTTTCTTCGCGCCATTGCTTTACCAAATCAAGATATTTCCTTTCATCTTGACATACTTGTTTAATGAACTCATAAACGTTTTTTGGCATCTCGTTTTTCCGTTCTTCAATATAAGATTCTGTTTCAACAATATAAGCAATGTTTATATCATTTGTCATTTGTATCATGCTCCTTTGTTTTTTATATGTACCGACTATAAAAAAGTATTGAAAGGTCTATAAATAAACGAGTCTGGGCATAATAATAACAGGGTATTTTTCGTTATCTAAAATTCTATGTACACAATCCACCTACAAATAGAACTCACTCATAAAGTGGGTTCTTTTTATGTTTCCAAATTAGAATCGTTCAATCAAAAAGCTATAACTTTCTCAAAGTCATCATGTCATGATCGGTGAGCACTATATATAGAACCCATTTTTTTATTATCTTTATAGCAAATACAATTTAATTTTTACGTTTTAAAAATTTTTCATTCTAAAAAAGATTCATCTTAGCATCATGGCGTATAAAAACGAAAAAGCTAGATATATCATAGGTTCAACCCTTCGCCATGATGCTTTAATTATCATGACGTAATCATGGCGAAATAGATATCATGTCAGCCATGATGCCAAGTTCCGCCATGATATCTTCCAAGATAAATTTCTGGGCGAACAAAAACTAATCTTTATATGTTGGATGCATCCCACTTGGTAAAATTTTCGAGTAATTATTTATGAATGGTGGAACAGTCCATTCTCTTGGGCGTTTTTTATCATGGTATACACACCCTCTTTTTTTTAAAGCCTGCGCTACATTTTTAGATTTAGCAGGTAATCCTAATACATCACATATTTTCGCAGCGGATAAATTTCGCCATAGTTTTTTATCTGCTTCCCAGTCAAAATTAAGTTCTACCCTTATTTCGGCTTCGTTTAATGTTTCATAATCATTGTTTTCATTTTTTTGTTGCTCTTTTTCTTCATCATTTAAATGATGAGTTTCACCGTTAGCTGCTAAACTAGATACTTCTCCCCAAAATTGTTCCAAATCAATATGATCCAATCGGTCGATTTTATCACCTGTTTTAATAACAGCATACCGTCTATTCCCTGTCTTATCTTTCAAGAATGTTTCTTCATTTACGGTAGCACATAAAACAGTTTGCCTTGGTGCGATTTCTGATAACCGTTCAAATGGTTTTCGTACTTCATCCATGCTTTTAGTAATAAATGCTTTTATACGGGCTTGTTCATGCTTCATAGTAGCATCTAATTCCCCCAATTCAACTAAAAAATGACTAATACACTCTAAGACAATATCTTTATTTTCGGGATTTAATTCAAGCCCTTCTTTAAAATATTCATTAATAGGAAACAGAGATTTAAACCATGATGTTTTTCCATTACCTTGTTCACCTTGCAAAACTAAAACAAATTCTTGATTCATTTTTCCATCAGTATTTCCAGCTAGTCGAACAGCTTGAATACACCATTTTTTAAAATATGCTAATGCCAATTTTCGGTCTGTTCTACAATGCAAAGTATTAAAAACGTCCTCCATTCGACTAATACCATCCCATTTATTTTTTGCTTGTTCTAAAAAATGTGTTATTTTGTTAATAGAATTATTTCTAGCCAAAGTCATTAAATGGTCAATTAACAAATTTTTATTGATTTTATAGCCTTGATTAATTGCAAAATCCATTATTCTAATAGCATGGTAATCCATAATATAACCACTAAAATTCTTATTCTCAGATTCCATAAAAGAGCGTTTTTTTATCACATCATAATAAACTGTAACATTAAGCATATTTAAAATAACTTGAGTGTTCTGTAAACATACAATGTTTTTGTTTTGCTCGTTGGTTAAAAAAGCTGGATTAATACTATTTGGTTCCCATTTAAATGCCGAATTTGTTAAAGAGTCAACTTCCTTCTCTGGAAAATCCGTTTTATCTAAAACAAAATATTCATAAATTAATTTCATGGACTTAAAGGCTTCTTCACGAGGAATACCCCTGACATTTAATCTACATGCGAATTTATACAAAGTATCATTTCTGCTTCCTTTTTCTAATGGAAGCGGAAATTCATAATCATCTTTCTTTTTCATAACTGGACATAAGAAGAAAGGTAGTTCATCAAGTACTTCACTTTGTGAAAGGAAATAACGATTTTCCGTTTTCTCTGCTGGAAAAACAATATATCCTTTTTCTGTTGTCCTTGTATCAATGACAACACCTACTTGGGTGTAATATTTCGAAATTTGTTTAACTAATTTCGTGGATTCCTCACTTGCTTTAAAAATAAATTGGAATCCCTTTGGAGTCTTGATGCAATGATATAGATACCCCTCCTTCCTCAACAATTTATTTAATAACTCCCCTGTTGCATTTTCATCAACATCGACAACAATTCGGTTTTCAGGAATGACAACACCGACCCATCCTTTTGAAGCTAACCATCTTGAGATATCTAAATCACTCTCTAAGTACTCCCACGTTTTTCCCGTTGGTTTTTTAGCGTCATCATATTTTTGACTGTAATTTTTACTTGAGTAACCTCTTAATTTCAAAATTTTAGCCTTTGGTAAGATTTCATTTACTTTAGTAACAATAGATTTTTCCTGTTCCATCCCTTCTAAGCTTACTAATCCCATTCTATGGTGCCACCTTTTTTTCTAACATCAATTGACCAACGATTAATATATGCCTCTACATCTTTGCGAGGAAATAACCACTTCTTTCCCACTCGTAAAGCAGGGAAATCAGGATTATAGATAAATAATTTTTCTACGGTTGGTCTGCTTAACGAAAGCATTTTACAAAGTTCTTTCATATCCATAAGCAATGTTTGTTGCTCCCATTCTTCTAAGCGTTTTTGAACCTCTTCAAGATAAATGTTTTTTAATTCGTCTTCATTCAAATTAATGTTGAACATTAGCGAACTCCTTTCGGGTTTTTTATTTACTTTTTGCAACCATAGTCGCATGTTAACACTTTTGGATATTGTTTGCAAATACATAACAAATAAAGTTTACTTTTGCAACCATTTGGTTTAAAATGAAATAGAATTAAAAATAGAAAAAGGGAGAGATGAAATAGTGAACACTTTCGGGGAAAAGTTAAGGAAATTAAGAAAAGAAAAAGGACTCACTATTAGAAAACTCGGTGAATTATCAGGGGTAGCACATTCCTACCTTTCACAAGTTGAAACAGGAAAAAGAGGTATTCCAAAAGTAGAAACACTTGAAAAGATCGCAGCAGGACTTAATATTCCATCAATTGATTTACTAGTACAAGCAGGATATATTGACCCAGAAGAATATGTAAAGATGAAAAACGAAAGAGACGATATAGAAGAGTCGATAGCAAGGCAAAAACAAAAGCCCTATGATCTTGATTTTCTACTGTTGTCATCCCATCCACTATATTATCAAGACAGGCTTCTTACAAAAGAAGAAATCTCAAAAATTAAAAGCCTTATCGATATCGTTTTAAAGGATTGAAAGGGGAAAAGACAGCATGGCAAACATAAGACAATTGCCTAGTGGGAAATGGCAAGCACGTGTCCACAAAGATGGAAAGTTAATAAGTATTGGTACATTCAGAACATCCAAAGAAGCAAAGATCGAAGCAGCAAAAGTTGAAGAACGTATCTATTACGGTCAAACCTTGAATGATAGAAATATGTTATTTAAAGAGGCTGTGAACGATTGGCTTGAACATAAAAAAGCGAATGTTAAAGAGTCAACCTTTGTTCAACTTGAAGTAATTGTTAGACATCACATTTTGCCCACATTTGGGGATAAAAAAATAATGACTATTAAACGAACTGAAATAAAAAGATGGATAGCTACATTCGGTGAACTTGATGAAAAGGGTAAAGAAAAATATTCATTTGGCTCAAGGTTAAAATACCTTTCAGTTATGAAAAGTATCCTACATTATGCGGTTCATGAACTTGAGGTACTTGAGAAGAATCCTGCTGATAAATTGAAGGTTCCCGTTAAAGACTCTGTTGCATTGAAAAAGGAAAAGGTGAAATATTTCAACCTTGAAGAATTAAATCAGTTATTGGATTTTATGAAGACATATAAGCATCAACGCTTCCCTGATTATCATCTTTATTACATGTTGATGTACTTTTTGAGCCAAACTGGCTTAAGGATAAGTGAAGCATTAGCTTTAAGATGGGAAGATATCAATGGAGATAAAATAACCATAGACAAACAAACAAGCCGTGATGATAATAACAATGTCAAATTGACAACATTAAAGAATTCTTCATCATATCGTACGATCAAGATTGATAATGACTTAGTCCGAGAATTGAAGAAGTTCAAAATGAAGCAAAATGAGTTACTTTTAGGAAATCCAAGATTCCGTAAAAATGAAGATAGCATTATCTTTCAGAATTACAACGGGCATTATTTAACACCTTCTACTATTCGTGAAACGATGCAAGATTACTGCAAAAAAGCCGGTGTTGATTATAAAGGCACACATGGCTTTAGACATACCCATGCAGTTCTGCTAATTGAATCAGGTGTAAGCTTGAAATATGTATCAAATCGATTGGGGCATAAGACCATCAAAACAACAGCTGATACTTATATTGATGTAACCGAAAAAATAGAAGAAGACGAACTGAAAAAGTTCGCCTCCTACACTAAAAGGTAATTTCAACTCAACTTGGCACAAAGTTGGCACGACACCAAGTTGGTACGCTATAAAACCCCTTAAACCTTTGATATATATAGGTTATCCAATACTACCTTCCATTTCGAACTTGATTAGGCGGTTCATCTCAACAGCATATTCCATTGGCAGCTCTTTAGTAAATGGCTCAATGAAGCCCATTACGATCATTTCAGTAGCTTCCTCTTCTGAAATACCTCTGCTCATCAAGTAGAATAATTGCTCTTCTGAAACTTTAGAAACCTTCGCTTCATGCTCAAGTGAAATATTATCGTTTAATATTTCATTGTAAGGGATAGTATCTGATGTAGATTTATTATCCATTATTAATGTGTCACACTCAATATTAGCACGTGCACCGTCTGCTTTACGGCCAAAGTGAACAATACCGCGGTACGTTACTTTTCCGCCTTGCTTCGAAATAGATTTCGAAACAATTGTAGAAGAAGTGTTTGGAGCTAAGTGAATCATTTTCGCACCAGCATCTTGGTGCTGACCTTTACCTGCAAGAGCGATAGACAATGTCATTCCTCTTGCGCCTTCACCTTTCAAGATAACAGCAGGATATTTCATCGTTAATTTACTTCCGATATTACCGTCAATCCATTCCATTGTAGCATTAGCATCACATACAGCTCTTTTTGTAACAAGGTTGTATACGTTGTTAGCCCAGTTTTGGATTGTAGTATAGCGGCAATAAGCATCTTTTTTGATGATAATTTCAACTACTGCACTATGAAGGGAGTTTGTTGTATAAACAGGAGCTGTACAGCCCTCAACATAATGAACATGCGCGCCTTCATCAACGATGATCAATGTTCTTTCGAACTGACCCATATTTTCTGAGTTAATACGGAAATATGCTTGTAGCGGCGTATCCACTTTGATTCCTTTTGGTACATAGATGAAGGAACCACCAGACCAAACAGCTGAATTCAATGCAGCAAACTTGTTATCAGTTGGCGGGATTACAGTCGCCCAGTGCTCACGGAAAACATCTTCGTTTTCTTTCAATGCTGAGTCTGTGTCCTTGAAGACAATACCCATATTCTCCAAGTCTTCTTGCATATTATGATAAACAACCTCAGATTCGTACTGAGCAGAAACACCTGCAAGATACTTTTGTTCAGCTTCTGGAATACCAAGCTTGTCGAAAGTTTGCTTGATTTCTTCTGGTACTTCATCCCAAGAACGTTCTGTTTTTTCAGATGGTTTTACGTAGTAAGTGATTTCATCAAAGTTCAATGAAGCCAAATCTCCGCCCCATTGTGGCATTGGCATCTTGTAAAAATGCTCAAGAGACTTTAAGCGGAAATCAAGCATCCACTGCGGCTCTTCCTTCATTTTTGAAATTTCTTCGACGATTTCTTTCGTTAAACCACGCTTAGAACGAAAGATAGAAACGTCTTTGTCTGAGAATCCATATTTATAATCCCCAATATCGGGTGCTTTTTTTGCCATTTCGTTGTCCTCCATTCTATATGCAGCCTGCTACCTTGGATAAGAAGAAAAGAGATCTTTAATTAGTTTAGACCCTCATTAAAGCCCTTTTCCATTGCCTTCCATGCCAGTGTTGCACATTTAATTCTCGCAGGGAATTTGCAAACACCTTGAAGTGCTTCAATATCCCCTAAATCTATATCTTCACTATAATCCTTGCCTTGCATCATATCAGAAAAGGTTTTTGATAGCCCAAATGCTTCCTCTACCTTTTTCCCTTTAATCGCCTGTGTCATCATGGATGCGGAAGACATACTGATAGAGCAGCCTTCTCCATCAAATTTTGCGTCTTTAACAATGCCATCCTCCACCTGCAATGTCAGTAGAATCCGGTCACCGCAGGTCGGATTATTCATGTTTACAGTCAGACTGCCTTCTAAAACCCCTTTATTGCGGGGATTTTTATAATGATCCATAATGACACTTCTGTAAAGTGTATCTAAATTATTAAAAGACATCGCTGAAATACTCCTTTGTTTTAACAATTCCGTCAACAAATTTATCTATATCATCTTCGGAATTATAGAGGTAGAAGCTTGCCCTCGCAGTTGCAGAAACGTTCAGCCATTTCATCAATGGCTGTGCACAGTGATGGCCTGCCCTCACAGCAATACCTTCAGCGTCAAGCACTGTTGCCACATCATGAGGATGAACATCCTCGATATTAAATGTGATAACACCAGCTCTGTTCTCAGCACTTTTCGGACCATAAATTGTCAGCCCATCGACTGTAGACATTTTTTCCATCGCATATGCAGCAAGCTTATGCTCATGCTCTGTAATCGTATCTAGGCCAATCTCTTCTAAAAAGTCAATTGCTGCTCCTAGTCCAATTGCTCCGGCTATGATTGGTGTACCTGCTTCAAACCTCCATGGAAGCTCCTTCCATGTTGACTCATACAGTCCTACAAAATCAATCATCTCACCGCCGAATTCGATTGGTTCCATGTTCTCAAGCAACTGCTTTTTGCCATATAAAACACCGATCCCTGTTGGACCGCACATCTTATGACCAGAGAAGCCTAGGAAATCACAGTCAATATCCTGTACGTCTACCTTCAAGTGCGGAGCTGCCTGAGCAGCATCTACTACGAGCACTGCACCAGCTTTGTGGGCAATTGCACCAATTTCCTTTACAGGGTTAATAACACCAAGCACATTGGAAACATACGTCACAGATACAAGCTTCGTTGAGTCTGTGATCGTTTCCTCCACATCCGGCAAACTAATGGTGCCATCTGCTTGAAGAGGCAAGTACTTCAGAACAGCACCTGTTCTTTTTGCCACTTGCTGCCAAGGAATAATATTGCTGTGGTGCTCCATCGGAGAGATGACAATTTCGTCACCCTCCTTTAGATTAGCCATCGCATAGCTTTGGGCAACTGTATTGAGTGCAGTTGTTGTACCTCTAGTAAAAATAATCTCTTCCGTAGAATTAGCATTGATAAAGTTTTTGACTTTTTCTCTTGCGCCTTCATAACCATCAGTAGCTCTTGTTCCAAGTGTATGAACACCACGATGGACATTAGAGTTGTATTCTCTATAGTACTTTTCCAATGCTTCAATAACTTGCACTGGCTTTTGTGACGTAGCAGCACTATCTAAATATACCAAAGGATGACCGTTGACTTCTTGATTCAGGATTGGGAAGTATGGACGAACATCTTTGATATTCATTATTTTACTTTCCTTTCGATTACCTCAACCAATTGCTTTTTAACCCCTTCAATTGGAAGCTGTTCCACTACAGGAGCCAAGAAGCCATGGATAACAAGTCTTTCAGCTTCATGCTGTGGAATACCGCGGCTCATCAAATAGTAAAGCTGAAGTGGATCTACTCTGCCGACAGATGCAGCATGACCTGCTGTTACATCATCTTCGTCAATAAGAAGGATTGGGTTAGCATCTCCGCGAGCTTTTTCACTTAACATAAGTACGCGTGATTCTTGTTCAGCATTCGCTTTTGTAGCTCCATGCTCAATTTTACCAATACCATTGAAGATTGATGATGCACTGTCCTTCATAACACCATGCTTCAAGATATAACCTTCAGAAGCTTTACCAAAGTGTACGACCTGTGTCGTGAAGTTTTGTTTTTGCTCTCCACGTCCAACAACAACAGATTTCGTATCACCAAATGAACCGTCGCCCATAAGGTTTGTTGTATTTTCACTGATTGTGTTGCCATCGTTCATGAAGCCTAATGCCCATTCAATTTTAGCATCACGGTTAGCAACACCACGTCTATTTACATATGTTGTAACACCAGCTGCCAAGTTGTCAACAGCACCATATTGTACTCTAGCATTTGCATTCGCTATAACCTCTGTAACAATGTTGAAAACTGCTTCCTTCGGCTCTGCAACAGACAGATAGTTTTCCACATAAACAACAGAGCTATTATCTTCTGCCACAACCAATACATGGTTAAACAAGTTTGTTTCCTCGTCATCATGAAGGAAGATTGATTGAATCGGCTCTTCTACTTCAACATTTTTCGGAATGTAAAGGAATACTCCACCATTCAGCAATGCTGCATGTAATGCTGTTAATTTATGCTCATCAACCTTTACAGTATCCTTCATGAAATATTTTTGCAAAAGGTCGCCGTGCTCTCTTGCTGCTGTGAAAATGTCTGTGAAAATCACACCTTTTTCCTTTAGCTCATTAGAAACAGCAATAAAAGTAGGGCGGTTGTTGCGTTGTATATAAAGAGTCTTATTGTTTTCCAGGTCGATCAATGCTTTTGCCTCTTCAGGCAAATCATTTACACTGTCGAAATCCTCACTGCTCACGATATGTTTATCTATTTGAGTGAAGTTCCAGTTCTTGATGTTTGTTTTGTCAGGCTTTGGCATTGGCAGGTCTTCAGCCAATTCTAATGCTTTCACACGCAAATCTGTTAACCAAGCTGGTTCACCCATATCTTTTGAAAAGGAAGTGATATATTCCTGATCAAATGGTAATTTAATTTCCGTTGTCATTGGTAGGGTCCTCCTAACTATTACGCTTCTTGTCCAACTGTTTCGTCTTCAATTCCAAGCTCTTGCTTAATCCAATCATAACCTTCTGCTTCAAGGCGTGCTGCTAGTTCTGGTCCGCCAGACTTAACAATGCGACCTTGCATCATGACATGGACGAAATCAGGTGTAATGTAGTTCAATAGTCTTTGGTAATGTGTAATAATTAGGCAACCGAAGTCTTCGCCGCGCATTTGGTTGATTCCTTTAGAAACGACTTTCAATGCATCGATATCCAAACCAGAATCGATTTCATCTAAAATAGCAATTTTCGGTTCAAGCATCATCAATTGAAGAATCTCATTACGCTTCTTTTCACCGCCAGAGAAACCTTCATTCAAGTATCTTTGTGCCATATCTGGATCCATTTCCAAGAATTCCATGTTGCTGTCCATTTTACGGATAAATTTCATCAATGAAATTTCATTGCCTTCGCCTAGTCTGCTGTTAAGTGCAGAACGCAAGAAGTCAGCATTTGTGACACCGCTGATTTCACTTGGGTATTGCATTGCCAAGAAAAGGCCAGCACGTGCACGCTCGTCTACTTCCATTTCCAATACATCCTCGTCATCAAGAGAAACACTTCCGCTTGTTACTTCATACTTAGGATGTCCCATGATTGCAGAAGAAAGAGTTGATTTACCAGTACCATTTGGTCCCATGATTGCATGGATTTCTCCGCCTTTAACTTCAAGGTTTAACCCCTTGATAATTTCTTTCTCATCAATTGCTACATGTAAGTCATTAATTACTAATTTAGATTGACCCATTATTTAATACCTCCACAGTAAAAGAAGTTTTGTTCACAAAATTGTCGAAACTTCATTATCAATTTATTATCATTCTAATCTTATAACAAATAAAATCTAATGGCAACCTTTGATGCCTTAAACTTATTTGTACGTTATACATAATAATAACAAATATTGTTTATTTTTAAAAATATCCCGATTATTTCATTTTCTTGTAGTATATTGGTGGAATTTCATACCATCCGGAAGCATTCAGATTTTATGCAAAATACATTTTACTTCCTTATTATATATCTCTAAAAAATCACGAAGAAGGAGCCGGGAGATACACTCTAAACCCGGCTCCTTACTTTTGCATCCAAATTATTGCTGGATAGATGTAAATTCTGTCATTGCTTCTTGAACTAACGTAACGGCCTGACTCATAACAGCTCCGCCACCAAAAGCGGCAGTGACACCAATTGCCTCAAGAATCTCCGCTTCTGTTGCTCCTTGGTCAATACAGCCTTTAACATGATAGATAATACAGTACTCATCTTGAGAATAAAGACTTATTCCAAGGGCGATAAGCTGCTTTTCCTTTTGAGATAAATGACCCTCTTGAAAGCATTTTTCTGTATAAGCGTTAAATAATTCAGCAAGCTCAGGCATTTTTTTTGTAAAAGTTCCCATGCCTTCTTTATAGTTGTGAATCGCATTCCCAATTGAACCATGTGTTTGCATATCCATCAATAATTCCTCCATTTTTCAAAAAAATTAACTTTATAAAAGTCATTTATACGGCATTATCACAGTATTGAATTGCAAACTTAGTATTGATATTTGCGGGCATTCTTATTCCTAAAAAAAAACGCTCTAGGCAAAAGCCTAAAGCGTTTCTTTTAATATTATTCAGATACAGGGATAACTGCACCTTTATATTCTTCATTAATGAAGTCTTGGATTTCTTTAGATTGAAGAACCTCAACAAGTGTTTTGATTTCTTCTTTGTTCTCGTCCTCTTTGCGAACTGTGATGATGTTTGCATATGGAGACTCACTGCCTTCAATTTCAATAGAATCATCAACTGGGTTTAAGCCTGCATCTAACGCATAGTTAGCATTGATAACAACAGCATCACCTTCGTCATTGTTATAGATTTGAGGCAATAGGGATGGCTCATAATCTGGTTTGAACTTGATATTCTTTGGGTTTTCAGCAATGTCATCAATTGTAGCATCTACTTTTTCAACGCCATCTTTAAGCTTGATTAAGCCGCCTTTTTCCAATAAAGAAAGCACACGTCCTTGTTCTGCTACTGAGTTAGAGAAAATAACTGTTGCACCATCTGGAAGATCGCTTAAGCTTTTGTATTTTTTAGAGTAAACAGCCATTGGTTCAATGTGAATTGCACCAGCATTTACAAAATCATAACCATTTTCTTTAATTTGTTGCTCAAGGTAAGGAATGTGTTGGAAATAGTTCGCATCCAATTCTTTAGATTCTAACGATTTATTCGGAAGGATATAGTCTTGGAATACTTTAATTTCTAAATCAATGCCTTTTTCAGCTAAGATTGGTTTTGCTTTTTCTAAAATTTCAGCATGGGGAACATTTGATGCTCCAACAACCAATTTCTTTGTATCACTGCTGTCTGATGATGAATCTTCATCTTTAGAAGCACCGCAAGCAGCTAAAGCCAACAATAATGTTAAAGCGAATAGTAAAGACAATAATTTCTTCATGCTAATTACCCCTCTTTTTTTGTTTTTTATCATGGAATGATTTGTCTCACACAAGCTTGTGAAAGAAAATCATGATCATGCTATTATCTTTTGTCAATCTTCGATGTGATAAAGTCTCCAATAAATTGGATAATAAAAACGATAACAAGAACAATAATAGTTGCCATTAATGTGACATCAGATCTGTTGCGCTGGAAGCCTTCCAAATATGCTAGGTTTCCTAATCCCCCTGCCCCAATAACTCCTGCCATTGCTGTTGAACCAACAAGGGCGATTGCAGTAACAGTAATACCAGATACTAATGCTGGTAAAGATTCAGGTATTAATACCTTCATAATGATTGTCATCGGTTTTGCTCCCATGGACTTGGCAGCTTCAATTACGCCTTTGTCCACTTCTCTCAAACCAATTTCCACTAGTCTTGCATAAAACGGTGCTGCACCGATTATCAATGCTGGTAATGCAGCTTCTGCACCAATCATGCTGCCGACAAGCAGCTTTGTGAATGGAATAAGCAGAACAATTAATATAATGAAAGGAATAGACCGGAAAATATTAACGATAGCACTGATGATCTTATTGATGACCACATTACTCCACATATTCCCTTTTGCTGTTAGAAACAGCGTAATTCCTAATATTAAACCTAATACAAATGTGACAACAATGGAATAGCCTGTCATATAAAGCGTTTCTCCAGTAGCTGCCCACATTTTTTCCCAATCTACATTCGGAAATAATTGTGTCATCCTTCAATCACCTCCACGCTGATTTCTTGTGATTGAAGAAATTGAATTGCTTTGTCAACTTCTTCCCCTTTACCATCCAAATGGACATACAGTGTTCCGTATGAACCGTTTTGGGTTGGTGAAATCTTACCTTGAATGATGTTCACTGTTATATCAAATGAGCGAATCAACTGCGTAATAATCGGTTTTTCTGCACTTTCACCGACAAACCCAAGCATGATGATTTTGCCTGTTTTATAATTCGCAACTAGATGCTCAATCGTATCTTTCGCCTCATCAGGCTCAATAACTTGCTGTACAAACCTTTTTGTAATATCTTGCTCCGGCTGTTTGAAAACATCAATTACAGGACCTGTTTCCACGACTCGGCCGCCTTCCATCACTGCAACGCGATGACAAATTTTGCGGATAACATGCATTTCATGTGTAATCAGGACAATAGTAAGTCCTAATCGTTTATTGATGTCTACAAGCAAATCTAAAATAGCATCAGTCGTTTGTGGATCAAGAGCAGATGTTGCTTCATCACAAAGTAACACTTTAGGGTCGCTCGCTAGCGCTCTTGCAATACCGACACGCTGTTTTTGACCACCGCTTAGCTGTGATGGATAGGCATCTTCTCTTCCTTCAAGCCCAACAAGCTTGATTAGCTCAAGAACCTTCTTATCACGTTCTGCTTTACCAACACCAGCTATTTCAAGTGGAAAGCTAATATTTTGTTTAACCGTTCTTGACCACAGCAAATTAAAATGCTGGAAAATCATGCTGATTTCCTGACGTGCCTGTCTTAGCTTGCGCCCCTTTATTTTCGATACCTCGTAGCCTGCTACAGAAACGGTTCCCTCTGAAGGAATTTCAAGACCATTAAGCATGCGAATCAACGTACTTTTTCCTGCACCGCTGTATCCGATCACTCCGAAGATTTCGCCTTTATCTATCGTAAGGTTGACACTGTCGACTGCTGTAACTTTACCTCGTTTAGAAGGATATATTTTTTTAACCTTTTGGATATTAATCATGACTAATCACCTACTTTACTGTCTTATCAAATGATCCTACTACTTATTATCGTAAGTATTGTTTTACGAATTAGTCCATTCCATACTTTTTGCATAAAAAAAGCCTTCCCGCTTATATAAAATGAGCAGAAAGGCATTATCATTTAACCTTCCTCTCATCTATCAAAGCATACGCTTTGTGTGAATTGGCACCATGTCAAATTACGACGGTTGCCGGGCTTCATAGGGCACATCCCTCCACCTCTCTCGATAAGAGTATAGAATATATAGTTATAATAAGTACGTTGTTAAATTTGATAGTCGTAATGTACCATGTACAAACAGGAAGTGTCAATCATTTTTTTTAAGCTCCTAATATAGTGTTTTTTCTGAATTGCGCATAAAATAGCTGTCATATTTTCTGACAATAATATAAACAAGGTTTTTTTCTGTATTCCCCTTTATTACTGGCAATAAAGAGTTATCATATTAACGAAATGAAAATTCTTACAATTCTAATAAATTATACTGATATATAAAAAACACCCCTTTTTATAAGAGGTATTTTTATTAGGAGCACTGCTTGCAAACTGCCGGTTCATTTACATTGACTAGATGAAGGATTGATTCTAACAGCAATAACTTTCTTAAAGAAGAATGTACTTCCACTGTACGTTTCTTTTTCGCGTGGCGAAGGAGCACTTTTCCATGCAATACATCTTGCAGCACTTCCTGTTCACCCTTCAAGCAAATATTCTTTTCCTCCGTTGTTGTTAAAACAGAGAAGATACCATTTCTTAGCTCTAAGTAAAATGTCTTTCCCTCACAAACTAATTCTAGGATAAAAGCTTCTCTTCTTAATAGCGGCTTAATAACATGATTTGTATTTAAGTTATTTACAAGCTGTTCGAACATCTGCTGCATTTATCCACACCCTCTATATTTTCATATAGATAGGTATTCTGCCTACTTGCTTGTATCCCTTTACCTTCAACGAAAATACTTTTTGACATGTTTCATCATTTCCCAGGAAATATGAATATTTCTGTCGAATGATAAATAACTATATAGACATCTTTTCCAACAAATGCGGTACCGACTCAAAGCGGTATACTTTTTCTTTTAGGTCCCCATCATTAAAAATTAATAGACATGGAACACTTTCTATTTTGTACACTTCTGCTAAGTCAGGCGCATAATTCAAATCCATTTTCCCTATAGAAAAGTCATTGTTCATTGTCTCCACAACAGTGAGCATTTTGCTTGCTACCATACAAGTACCACACATCGGTGTGTATAAATAAAGGAAAAATTGCCCTTTATCTTTTAAGGTAGTTTGCAGCCCCTTTTCTGTCCATTCAACCATACCTAGTTCATCCTCATATCCAAAAATTTAGGGTGAATATCAATATTAGCCTGCAGCAAAACAGATGCAATATGCTGATCTGGTGCTGCTGCGACTTCACGATACATTTTATCAATAAAAATATGCTCTGCCTCAGGCAATTCCTTCCTGAACAGCTTTCTTATTTTCTCCCCAGATGTATCTGCATCCACGAGTATATATACATCCTTGTCAAATAAATCTTCAATAAGATCATCTAATTTCGCAATACCGATTGTTCCGTTTGTACAAATAATTTCCACTGGTTCTCTGACAATAGCTTTTACTTTCCACTTATCTGATGTACCTTCCACAATAATAATTTTATCCATTATATCACCTGATGAATATTATTTTTGCAGTATATTCTCTCCTGTTTAAGGAGGTTTTATTATGTAATACTTTAGCATATTGCCATGAGTAGTTAAAGTTATCGGCATTTATAAACAAAGAAGCGCCGATATGCAAATGCCGGCGCTTCTTCTTAAATCAGTTTTCGTTTGTCATTTCTTCATATTGTTCAACTGTCATCAATTGCTCAACATCTGCAAGATTAGTTGGTTCAACAACAATCATCCAAGCTTTTTCATATGGAGATTCATTTACATATTCAGGATTATCACTTAAATCTTCGTTTACTTCTACTACTTTGCCGCTAATTGGTGCATATAGTTCAGAAACTGTTTTGACAGATTCTACACTGCCGAAAGGCTCGTCCGCTTTCACTTCATCTCCAACCTCTGGAAGTTCAACAAATACGATGTCTCCTAATTCTGATTGAGCAAAATGTGTAATTCCAACTCGCACATTTTCTCCTTCAACTTTTACCCATTCATGTTCTTCTGAATAGCGCAAATCTTTCGGTGTACTCAATGCTAATCCCTCCAAATAGATTAATATCCTTCAAGCGGCACTATTATGTCCAGCTTTGTTTAAAATCCTCTTCCTTAAACCCTAACGTAACCTTTTTTCCATCTGTAGTGAAAGGACGTTTAATCAGCATGCCATCAGAAGCAAGTATATCGAGAAGCTCTGAATCCGACATATCTTTCATCTTATCCTTCAAGCCAAGATCGCGATAACGCTGGCCGCTAGTATTAAAGAATTTCTTTAATTCTAAGCCGCTATGTTTATATAGGTCTTCAAGCGTAGAGCGTGAAGGAGGATTTTCCACAATATGTACTTCTTTGTAACCTACCCCATTTTCATCCAGCCATTTTTTTGCATTTCGGCAAGTGCTGCATTTTGGATACCAATAAAATGTAAGTTCCATACGATCACCTTACTTATGTATTTTTTAAATTTATAATTGAATATTATCATATATCAAGATAAATTCATAACATTCATTTTCTAAATATATTAGTTAGATTATAAAGGTATTATTGAAAACCTTCGAAAGACGAATAATTGATAATCTGGTTATACGTAACTCTTAACAAAAAAAACAAGGAAAGAACCTGAGTGATTATGCGAATTATTAATATTACGTATAATCATTCAGGTTTATTTGAGAGTAACTCTTATTTTAGTGGCCTTTTATTTAAACAATATACTCATTTGCCGTAATCACTTTTTCAGCAGCTTCCCTTTTTAATGCAATCAATGGCTTTGGTAAAAATCTTGTATACTTTTTGAGCACTGATAAAGCAAGGCGCAAGTCATCTCCAGATTCCATGTATGCTAGTGTATCTTGGGCTTCGGTATTAATGATTTGAAATGCTTCTTGACAATAAATTTCTGTATATAACAGTTTTTGTTTTTCTTCTGTATTCTTTGTTGCGATTGCTTTTTCCGTACGCAAAATACATGATTCCATTGCAAAAACATGGGATATGATTGTTGCAATAGAGCTGAGTGCCTCTTGCTGATGCTCTATTTCCGTTGTATATTTTTTCGCTAGTAAACCTAGTAGTATAAGCACTATCTTTTTGCCGTTTCTCACAAACAATTTTTCCTGAGAAAGGATGCTCCCGTCAGGCTCACTCGGAATAAAGGTAATCATTTCGCGCTCAATAGCCTTTGCTGCAGCAAATAATGGAACATCACCCTTCATCGCTTTTCTTAAATAATTTCCTGGTACGGCCAATAGATTAATTTCATTCGTTCCTTCGAAGATGCGGTTAATCCTTGAATCACGATACATTCTTGAAATCGCGTAGTCCTCCATAAAGCCATTGCCACCATGAAGCTGTAAACACTCATCGACTATCTTGTCTAATGCCTCAGATGAAAATATCTTATTCAAGCTGCATTCCATACTATATTCATTAACAAGCTTGGCAGGAATTTTCCAATCCTCTGTCCCCTCTAACGGGTCAAGGGCGTCTGATAATAAACCTGCTGTCCGATACACAGAGCTTTCGGAGGCATACAGCAATGACGCCAATGTGCCTACTTTTGCTTTTGTCAGTGGAAATTCAGAAATTGGTGTTTGAAATTGCTTGCGATTTTTTATATATGGAACAGTCACCTTCAACGCTTCCTTGCTTGCGCCAATTGCTCCCATACCTAATTTAAACCTGCCCATATTTAAAACATTTAGGGCAATGAGATGTCCTTTCCCTTTTTCTCCAAGAAGGTTTTCTTTTGGCACAAGAACATTATCCAGTATTACAGAACAAGTGGACGAGCTTTTAATACCAAGTTTTTTCTCTTCCTTGCCGATTGATACACCTGGGAAATTACGTTCAACAATAAAAGCAGAATAATCCTTGCCATCGACCTTAGCATAAACAGTGAAAATATCTGCGATGCCGGCATTAGTAATCCACTGTTTTTGCCCCTTCAAAATATAATGAGTTCCTTCGTCATTTAATGTTGCTGTTGTTTTTATCCCTAGTGCATCAGATCCTGCTGTAGGCTCTGTTAGGCAATAGGATGCAATCTTTTCTCCTGTAGCTAATGCAGGCAAGTACTTTTGTTTTTGCTCCACATTGCCAAACAGGATGATTGGCAGTGAACCAATTCCGACATGTGCTCCATGTGTTATCGAGAAGCCTCCAGCGATGGACATTTTTTCAGAAATAATGGCAGAGCTTATTTTATCAAGTCCAGCCCCTCCAAATATTTCTGGCACATCAGCACCAAGCAGACCAAGTTCTCCTGCCTGCTTCATCAGCTCAAGCACTTTTTTAAAGTCGTGCTTTTCCATGCTGTCCAAATGAGGCATAACGGAATTACGTACGAAGTCATTTGTCATTTCTCCAATAAGCTCATGCTCCTCTGAAAAATCCTCTGGTGTGTATACATCTTTCCAGCTTGAATCTTCAAGCAAAAAACTTCCGCCTTTTTTCATTGTTTCTCCACTCCTTCATCTTCTGTCTACAAAGGCAGGGGCTTACCCGCTGTCAATACATGCAACATTCTTTTTATCGTCTCTTTCTCCCTCAACAGGTCAATAAACGCCTGTCTTTCCAACTTCAATAAATAATCCTCCTCAACTTCCGTATGGATCTCTACATCTCCGCCAGTTATAACGTATGCAAGCTTCTCTGCAATAACTTCACCATGTTTTGTTATTGCACCTTTGTCTGCAAATTCTTTTACCAAACCCATTAGAAATTGAAAGCCTTGTTTGCCTGCGACAGGTATTTTCGTTTCTGTTCTTGGCTCATAACCATTATCGAACATGTCAATTACAGCATATTTAGCCTCTTCCATAACATTCAGGCTGTTAAATGTTATAGTATCGCTGCTCTTTAGAAAGCTTGTTGCCTTGCCCTCTTCTGCTGATGTGGACACATTGCTCGTTAATATTGCTTTAAAGGCCTGAGCTGCTGCTGCAACAACATTGGGATTTTCCTGCTCTGCCAGCACGTTTAAGTACAGCTCCTTCGTTCCACCACCGCCTGGGATGAGTCCTGCACTCGTCTCGACTAGGCCAATATACGTTTCGATGGAGGCATGAATCTTCGCAGCGGCAAGACAGATTTCTGCACCGCCGCCTAATGTTTTACGATGGCTTGCTGCGACGACTGGTTTTTTGCAATACTTGATGCGCTTCAGAACATCTTGAAACTCCTTCACCACTACCTGTAGCTCGATATAATCCTTATTCTGTGCTTCAAGGAGCATCATCGCCAAATTTGCTCCTGCACTAAAGTTTTTGCCGCTGCTTCCTATTACAAGACCTTTCATTCTGTCCGTATGTTCCACAATATCCACTGCTTTGTTCAGCATCTTAATCATATCCATGCCGATGACATTATTTGGACTATGCATTTCAAAAAGAAGAACATCATCTTCCATGTCCACAATACTTGCCGCTTTATTTGAAGCAAGTATGCCGCCCGTTTGTTTTTTATACTCTAATCGATATTGATCGCTCGTAAGCGGAATTGGTACATACTGGCCATTATGATAATAGAATTGTTTTCCATCTATCCTTTTATAAAAGCTAGTAAAGCCATCCTCAATCATTTGCTCAATCCACTCAGGCAGTTTCTGATTCTCCTGCTTCAGCTTTTCGAGTGATTCAGTCAACCCTATTTCATCCCACGTTTCAAACGGTCCGCTTTTCCAGTTAAAACCTGTCTTGATTGCTAAATCTATTTGAGAAATATTGTCTGCAATCTCTCTTGCGTGTTCACCAGAATAAAGCAAATATGGCATAACACTTTTCCATAAAAAGGTTCCTTCTGCACTGTTATTATAAATAAGCTCCTTTAGCTTTTTACGCTTCTCGCTTCTTTTTGGCTTTAGTTCGTCTTCATATTGCATCGTGTGATAATTAAGGACTAGTACTTTTCCCTTTGTCTTCTTATAGAACCCTTGCTTTGTTTTCCTTCCTAACAGGTTTTCATTGAGCATTTCTAGCAGGAATGCTGGAATCTTATACTGCTCCTTTTCCAAATTATCCTTTGTTCGATTATGAACATTTTTAACAGTATGAAAAAATGTATCTAATCCAACCATATCTAACGTTTGGAAGGTAGCACTCTTTGTCCTGCCAATAAGTGGTCCTGTCAGCTGATCTACTTCACTGATTGTCATATCCATCTGGACCATGGCTTCCAATGAAGTAAGAAAAGCATGTGCGCCGATCCGGTTAGCAATAAAATTCGGAGTATCCTTGGCTTCTACCACTACCCTTCCTAAGACGGTTTCAGCAAATGATTTCATAAAGGAAACAACTTCACTTGAGGTTTTGTTTGTAGGAATGAATTCAAGCAATGATATATATCGTGGTGGATTAAAGAAATGAGTTCCTAAAAAATGGGCTTGAAAATCATCTGACAGCCCTTCTTTCATCTGTGTAATGGATATTCCTGATGTATTGCTGCTAATAATGGACCCCTGTCGTCTTACTTCATCTACTTTTTGAAACAGTGCCTTTTTCGCAGTTATTTCCTCTGTAATAACCTCAATAATCCAATCTGCTTCCTTCAACCTTTCCAAATCATCTTCGGTATTGCCTATTTCCAACCTTGTCATATGACTACCTGCAGTGAGCATGCTCGGCTTGCTTATTTTTATCCTTTGAAGCGCCTGTGCAGCAAACCTGTTGCGAACTTCTTTGTCCGAGAGTGCTAGGCCTTTTGATTGCTCCTCTTCCGAGAGGCTTGCAGGTATTTTATCAAGAAGCAATGTTGAAATACCCACATTTGCCAAATGTGCAGCAATAGCTGATCCCATGACCCCTGAACCAATAACAGCTGCTTTCTTTATACTGTACATTCCGTCTTCCTCCTTCTTTAATATACAAGTAAAAGCAAGGTTGAATGCCTTCTCTTTTACAATAAAAAACAATAAAGAACTTCTCAATAAACATATGCGGATTTTAATCCCATTTGCCGAAAAGAAAAAGTTTAATCTTTAAAACCGTCTAAATAGGCAATCCTAAAAGGTATGAGGGGGTGAGTATTATGGCCAAGATGAAAAAAAATCCTTCTAAAGGTGGAGTTAGTGCTGCAAGTGTAAAGGGAGATGCTGGACCTACAGTGGAAAGTGATGGCGGCGGCAAAAGGAATAGCCAAAACAACCAGTATAAAAAATAAGGCATTTTTTCATACTTTTTATTAGAAATGGAGGTACATTAATGCAACAGCAATCAATTAACAATATGAACCAAAGCCAAGGAATAATGATGCAACCGCCTGTAATGGTTACAGTCAAAGACTCCTTGTATTTGACAGATATGCTTTCTTGGAATCTTCTCGCCATAAAAAAGGCTCATTTTTTTGCTCAAAATATTCAAGATGCCAATATTAAACTGCAAGCAGAAAAATGTGCTCAAATGCACCAGAAGCATTATGAAAAAATACTGGCTCACTTGAATGACACAAATCAAACTCAAACGTCAGGACTGCAGCAGCAGTGAACGGAGGTAAAGAATGAATCAGCAAAAAGTTCAAAATCCAGAAAAACAAGTAGCGAAAACTCCACAAATGAACGATAGAGATTTCATTAATGATTTACTGGCTACAGAAAAATACATGACTGCTTCTTATTCAACAGCCCTTAATGAAGCAAGCAATGAAGTACTGTATCAGGATTTGCTCAGCATCTTTACCGAAACACAAAACATGCAGAGAGAGCTGTATGATCTTATGTTTCGTGAAGGCTGGTATAAGCTCGAATCAGCAGATCAGCAAAAATTGCAGCAATCCTTTCAACAGTTTAAAGGGTATGAGTCACAGTTTCCTAACGGAAACGGCGGCTTGCAATAATTTTAAAAAAGCTAGTAGCAAGGACAACGGAATAGTTGTCCTCCTACTAGCATCATATGATTTATTTTGTTTTTTGTTTTTGAAAATCATTTAATTTTTTTATTTCACTAATCATGCCTACAATTTGCTGCTTTGCTTCAGGAAATTGGCCATTCCAATGCTTAACTAAACTTGGCATTGATTTTGCCATATGATTGTAAAGCATCCAAATCTCCACTTCCTTTTTTAGATGCTCCTGACCTTCCCCAAGCAATAGCTCTGTATATTTTGTCACTAATGAATCAAACTGTTCGAGAAATTCTTTATCCAAACTTGTATCCTCCTCTTTTTTCATTTGACATTAAGTTCATTATATTTTATTATAAATTTAAATCAATTGATAATGATTATCAATATTGATTAAACCGCACTAGTGGTCTCACCTATTATTTTTCCCCCTCATAAAAAAATAATAGACCCTGAGCCAGTACTAGAAAAAAGATGTCCTAAGAAAAGGACATCTTTTTTGTTGCCAATTTTATTCATCACTTGAGAACATATACTTTTTATAATGGAAACGTATGGAGAAGATAAGTCCTATTGCCAACATATTTCCAAGCAAGGAGCTTCCGCCATAGCTTATAAATGGCAATGGGATACCTGTTATCGGTAATACTCCAACAGTCATACCAATATTTTGGAATACATGGAAGGTAATCATACTAATAACACCAACACAAATGCATGTGTAAAAGGAATTTTTCGTTTCAAGTGCAACTTTGGTTATGTGATAGATCAGAAGGAAAAATAAACTTATGATAACACTCGCACCAATAAATCCAAATTCCTCTCCGACAACACTGAAGATAAAGTCTGTGTGATTTTCTGGCAGAACAACTTCACTTGTGCCAATCCCTTTTCCTGTCGTCTGCCCTGATCCTATCGCAAGTAATGACTGTGTCAAATGATAACCAGTAGAGCTTTGATAGTTATATGGGTCTAACCATGAATAAATTCTTCCAAATTGGTATTCCTGCACACCTAAATATTTCTTCAGCCACTCTGGATGCCAAATTACCATATATAACACTCCAGTGGCTATTGATATTCCGCCGCCAAATATAGGAGTTATTATCTTCCAAGAGATACCTGATATAAAAATCATCCCGACCATTATGGCAATAAGGACAAGCGATGTACCTAAATCAGGCTGTTGCATAACAAGTAGCAATGGTACAAATGTAATCCCGCCGATTTTCAGCAGCAATAAGAAATCGCTCTGTGTAGTCTTTGAGATATGCTTTTCCTGGTGGTCCACAATGATCTTAGATAAGGTTAAGATTAAAAAGACTTTAACGAACTCAGAAGGCTGTAAAGAGAAGCCAGGCAGTGTAAACCAGCTTTTCGCACCATTGATTTCACGAGCAATACTAGAAGGTGCGACAATTAACAGCAAAAGGAGCACAAGTCCAAATCCGTATAAATACCAGGACAGTTTTTTAAGCTGATCTGAATCCAATTGCATAATTCCCGCTATAATTGCAGTTCCAATTACATAAAAGACAACTTGTTTAATGACAAAACTCGAATTGGCACTATAAATGGCAACAAGACTCGCCAAGCTTAACAGCATTAATATAAGTACAAGTGTAAAGTCTATTTTTGATGTATTCCTGTTTGGGGTCATTTCTCATTGCTCCTCGAATATGTGAAAACTTAAGTTAAATGGTTAAAAAAAGAGTAACCTACATAATAGTTTATACAATTCTTCATTATATTTGTAATTGCAGCAAATAACAACTTTCGACAAGGATTTAATGAAAATTTAATGTAATCCTCCAGATTATTCCACTTCGTATTTTTAAAATTGTAATGGAGAAAAAATCTTCATTCCTTTTATAGATGTATAATATATCCTTCCTAGCTTAAGTCTACCTTAAAATATCATGTTCCATCCATGGCAGGGAGGAATGGAGTGTCCTCGGCTTCGCCGGAGGGGTCTAAATCGGCTTCTATTTCCCTTAGTAGTCAAGTGGACAGTATTGCTTTAATAGTAGTTCGTTTCATTGCGCTGCGCCTACTCGCTTTCCGCGGGGAGGAATGGAGCCTCCTCGGCTTCGCCTGTGGGGTCTAAATCGTCCTCTATTTCCCTTAGTAGTCGAGTGGACTCCGCTCCATTCCACTATGGTTTTTGTTTGTTGCATAGACTAAAACATACAAAAAAACTGAACTATTAATCGATAATTCTGCAATCGATTAAATAGCTCAGTTTTTAACTTGTCCCAGCCTATTAATTTTGGTCTGGATAGTTACGCCTCATTCTTACTTATGATATATCTTTACTACTTCCACTAGGTCGTCTGCGATTTGTGCAAGGGATTTTGTGGATACTGTTATTTCTTCGATTGCTGCTAATTGTTCTTGTGAAGAAGCTGATACATTCATGGAATTTTGGCTGTTTTCTTTTGCAATGGTTGTGACTTGATCAACGGATCCGGCCACTTCAACAATACTGGCATTGATGTTTTTCGCTGCTGCGAGGATGTTTTTCATCTGATCACTCATATTCTCCATGCTGCTAGAAATGACGTTGAATTTTTCCTTCGTATTGTTTGTTATATTTATGCCGTCTTTCACTTCATCTGTTACTCTTCTCATCGTTTTAACAGAGGTTAATGTATCTTTTTGGATTTCATTAACGAGTACTGCAATCTGTTTAGCTGATTGATTAGATTGTTCAGCAAGCTTTCTGACTTCCTCTGCAACAACAGCAAACCCTTTCCCTGCTTCTCCTGCTCTTGCTGCTTCAATGGCTGCATTAAGAGCCAACAGGTTAGTCTGATCAGCAATTTCTGTGATTACATTTAAAAATTGACCAATCTCTTGTGAGCGCTCCTGCAGAAGCTCAATTGTTTGGTTTGACTCTTTGACTGAATTTTGGATAAGGCTCATTTGTTTAACAGTGCTTTCAACAACCTCTTGTCCTTCTTTCGCCTTAATAACTGTTTCATTCGATGCTTGAACCATCTCTTCTGTATTTTTGGCGATATCCATTATTTCACTATTTACTACAGAGACAGCGTCTGCGACACTTTCCATACCCTTTGTTTGTTCTTCAGAACCAACAGCAACACTTTGTATTGCTGAAGAAATCTGCTCTGATACATGACTTGTTTCTACTGTATTAGCTGTAAGTGTTTCTGCAGATGAATTAACTATTCCAGCAGTCTCATTTACTTTGTCTACCATTGATTTAATCGAATCCTTCATTAAAACAAACTCATCAGTCAATTGACCAATTTCATCATTTGATTTTTTTTGAAGATCAATGTCAAGATTTCCTTTTCGAATCTCCTTCGTTGCGGCAAGCAGATTTTTAATTGGCTTGATAATAATTCTGCGGGTGAATAAAGACGCAATTAAAGTTGTAAACACCAAGTTGATGACCGTATTAATGACCATCCCTAATTCTGGTGCGAAGATTCCCGCATTCCTAAGCATATCATTCAATTGTATGGATATAGGCGTGCTTATCATTGTAGCTAACACAATAATGAAAGCTATTTTTGTCCGTAAACTATGAAACAAATTTTTCTTTTTCATTTTAAACCGCCCTAACTATTTATTTTATAGGATATAATACCTAATACTAATAGGTACAATATAGCATATATTTATTTTATCGGTCATCTCATTTGATTTATTTAGCTATTTATTAGAACTTTCTTACTAGTTAAACAAAAAAAGGAGCATTATGTGCATGCACATAATGCTCAAAAGTGAGAGGAGGTTATGGGGTTACGGTATAAAGAAAAGCGCTATAACTCTTTCGGAAAAGATGATACAAGCTATTCTTTATACTTATTAGATATGCTTTTTCAGAGGAAAAGTGAGGGCTTATCCTGTTTTTTTCTGAAAAAGGGCAAGCCCCTAATAAAAAAATTGATGCATGTCCATATCTGTCTTCTAAAGAGAATGGTCTCGCCATATACTGTATGGGGTGAAAAGCTTGAATATTGTTGGTCGCTGTTAGGAGGGGCTCCACTTGGAAAAACTCAAAAAGCTGTCAAGTGTCCAGTTTTGTATGGTTTGGACGTTTATCAGCACACTTTTGTTCTATATCATAACAGATATTTCCGTGTATACGATCGCTGCTCTAATTGCAGGTATTGTGCTTTCCTTTATTAATTTGCTGGAGGATGAAGTTATTCATCAAAAAATACGTGGCGAATAAATTTATTTTAGAATTGATGTATAAAAATCAAAAAGGGAGACCACAATGTTATTACAAAGTGTAATTCCCCCTTTTGTTAAAGAGATATTAGGCAATCATCCCCCCTAAGGATTTATTAGCCGAATATCTCTTTTTTTTATTGAAGCAACTGCAGAAATCTTTTTGTTCTGTCTTCCTTTGGATTAGAGAAAAATTCTTCAGGAGTTGCCTTTTCTACGATATAGCCGCCATCCATAAATAAAATCTCGTCTGCTACTTCTCTGGCAAACTTCATCTCATGTGTAACAACAATCATCGTCATTCCTTCTCTTGCAAGATCCTTCATTACCTTCAATACTTCACCGACAAGCTCTGGGTCTAGTGCTGATGTTGGCTCATCAAAAAGCATTACTTCAGGTTCCATCGCAAGCGCTCGCGCAATACCAACACGCTGTTGCTGTCCTCCTGAAAGCTGATAAGGGTAAAAGTCGAGCTTATCCGCCAAGCCAACTTTAGCGAGAAGCTGTTCTGCCTTTTTCCGTGCCTTTTCCTTATCTTCTTTTTTGACAATGACTGGTCCCTCCATTACATTTTGTAATGCTGTCTTATGAGGGAACAGATTATAGCCTTGGAATACCATACCTGTCAGCTTACGAAATTCTGTTACTTCTTTTTTGGAAACCTTCTGAGTGAAATCAATGCTTTTATTGCTAATAGCAATCGATCCTCCAGATGGTGTTTCAAGGAGGTTCAAACAGCGAAGCATTGTTGTTTTCCCTGAACCCGATGGTCCAATCACAACAATCACTTTCCCTTTTTCTACATCTAAACTAATGTCCTTTAAAACCTCCAGCTCTCCAAAGCTTTTGGACAAGCCTGTAATTTTAATCATTTGGCATCCTCCTTTCTGCTAATTGTGGTGTTTATTTAAGCAAATGCCTGCTGAAGCGGTCCTCCAGCCTTTGCTGAACAATAGATAGAGGGAAACAAATCAGCCAGTACAGCAGAGCCACTTCTGAATACAGCAGTAAAAACTCATAGTTAGTACTTGCAATCTCCTGTGCTTTTCGGAACATCTCCGTAACAAGGATAAGTGCCGCAAGGGATGTATCCTTTATCAAGCTGATGAATGTGTTTGATAATGGTGGCAATGAAACACGAGCTGCTTGTGGCAGAATAATTCTTTTTAAATTCTGTCCGTATGTCATTCCAATAGAATAGCCTGCCTCCCATTGTCCCTTTGATATGCTCGAAATCGATGCACGGACTATTTCTGACGCATATGCGCCGACATTCAAGGAAAAGCCGATGATTGCTGCCGGAACTGGGTCTATTGTGAGATTCTCACTTAAATTAGGAAGACCATAAAAGATAATAAAGAGTTGTACTAATAACGGTGTACCTCTAATAATGGAAACATATACACGAGCAATGATTTGAAAAATCTTTACGCTAGATAAACGCGCAAGGGCGGTTAGCACCGCGAGCACAAGACCGATGATGAATGACACAATGGCTAAAGGCAACGAATACAAAAAGGCCCCCTTCAGCAAAGGCAGAAGGGAACTTGTTGCTATATCCGTATAACGTTGAAGCTGCTCAGGATCTGTAAAGATATTATTTAAGAACATCTTCCCCGAACCATTTCTCAGATATTTTTTTGTATGTGCCATCATCGATCATATCTGTAAGTGCTTTATTAACCTCAGTTACTAATGATTCACTGTCTTTTCTAAACATTAAACCACTTTGTGCCACATCATCTGCTGTATCTGAAATAACGATATCTGCGTCAGGCTTTTGCTTTTTATAATCTAAGAAGGACAATTTATCATTGACTGTTGCATCAACACGTCCAGAGTTCAGCAATTCAACAGCTTGGTTAAAGCCATCAATACCGACAAGTTCAGCACCGTAAGACTCTGCTGTTTTCGCATAGTTGCTTGTTAGTGACTGAGCTGATTTCTTGCCTTTAAGGTCCTCAAAGCTTTTAATGTCTGAATCAGACTTTGTTACTAAAACTGCTGTAGAGGAAATATATGGATCAGAAAATAGATATTTCTCTTTTCTCTCATCGTTGATACCTACTTGGTTTGCGATCATGTCAAAACGTTTTGCATCAAGACCTGCAAAGATTGCATCCCATTGTGTTTCTTTAAATTCTACATCGACACCAAGACGCTTGCCTACTTCTTGGGCAATTTCAACGTCAAACCCTGTTAAATCACCTGTTTTTTCATCATGAAAAGTGAATGGAGCATATGTACCTTCTGTACCAACAACAATTTTTCCATCACTTTTAATTTTTTCGAGCAAATCCTCACTGCCTTTATCAGCATTTGAACTTGAATCGTCTTTATCTGCATTGCTGCCACAAGCAGCCAATGCTATTGTTAAACTTAATAATAAGCATAGCAGTAAACTGAATTTCTTCATGCGAAAAATCCTCCTAATTCCGATATGTCTTGTAAGACAAAGGTTATCATATTATATCGAGAAGTTATTTGTCAAAAGTTATTTACTTTCTTTTTATATTTTCACCAAAAGCTTTTCTGATAACCATCTTTTTTAAAAAAATAAAAAAAACCATCAATGGATGGTTAGGAATAATATAGATATAAGTGCTATTAATGTATTTAAAAGGAAGATGCTGATTTTAAATAATAATGCTGCAGTTTCCCTTCATATATATGTTCCATTTTGTAATCATCCAGCAAATCATACGGTGTCACTAAAGATGGATGCTTATTCCCATATAAAGCCCCGCTTTCATGTAAAACAGACGCGACAAATTGTGAACAGAAAAAAGCATTTTTGCGGGGAAAAGGTATATTAAATATGATAAAAAACAAACCAATTAAGTTATAGCGATAGCAATGCTTTTCTTTTTCAATCTGATTAATAATGTCCTTCATCTTGTCATGCTGCTCTTTCGTAACACGTATGCTATAGATGGCACAGCATGCGTTTTTGAAGAATTCATCTCTAATATTTTCTTTAACAAATCCGCCAATAAACGGATTTTTCGGCTTCTTTCGTCCAAAGCTGTAAACTTCCACTAACTGGGAGTCAAAAGAAATAGAGGCATGGTTATGCGGTTTTTTTGTAAAAAGCTTAATGCATCTTGTGAACCAGGTGCCAGTATCACTTAGTATTAAATAAACAGTCTGCTCATCCATTCTTACCCTCCACCAAAAATACATTTTATTGTATAACGATTTAATAATGCAAAAGGTTTCCATTTATGAAAAAAATAGTCCATTCACATTAGTGATTACTGTATAAGGGTAAATTTCAGTAAAAGAAGCTTTTCCCTCTTTTCATCATATAGACGTTTGCCGTTTTCGTGAACAAACTTTAGGATTATCTTTTCTCAGACTATAGGCTTAGAACTTACTATGAAATATTGGACACATGATTTTTCATTTTGAGTATGACTTTAAAGTTAGTTGTTTCCATGAGGTTAGGACAAAACAAAAGATAACCTTTCTAAACACGAATAGTAAAATTACAACTAAATTTAAAAAATGAAGGTTGTGTCTAAATAGAATAGGGAGTTAAAATTAGTTCATTTCATTGCGCTTTCCCCACTCGCTTTCCGCGGGGAAAGCTTCAGCCTCCTCTATTTCCCTTAGTAGTCGAGTGGCCTCAAAAAAACGAACCATTTAATCAACAGTTGATTAAGTAGTCCGGTCTCTACGCTCGTTCACATACTTATGTCCCAGCCTCATAGCTAAATTACTAATAGTAAAAAAGAAAAAAACGAGTTATGTCGCAATTCTCCTTTACAGAGAATTGCTAATCATAGCTCGGTTTTTTCTTGCCAAATTTTAAGCTGTTGCTTCTGAAAATTGGCTGTTATATAAGTCTGCGTAAAATCCATTTTGTTGCAGCAGCTCTTCATGGTTTCCTTGTTCGATAACTTGACCGTTTTTCATAACTAGGATGACATCTGCATCTTTAATGGTGGAAAGTCTATGTGCGATAACAAAGCTGGTGCGATTTTTCATAAGCTCTGCCATTGCCTCTTGTATTTGTGCCTCTGTCCTTGTGTCGACACTGCTTGTTGCCTCATCAAGAATTAGCAAAGCAGGATCTGCTAATAGCGCTCTGGCAATAGTAAGCAATTGCTTTTGGCCTTGTGAAATATTGGAACCATCTTCGTTAATAACTGTTTCATAGCCATCAGGCAATGTTCGGATAAAGTGTTCGGCATTTGCAAGCGCAGCTGCTTTGCTCACTTCCTCATCTGTTGCACCCTGCTTGCCATAAGCTATATTTTCTCGAATTGTTCCTTTAAATAACCAAGTATCCTGAAGCACCATACCAAACATACTGCGTAAACGCCCTCTCTCCATTGTGGAAATATCAACATCGTCAATTTTAATAGAGCCTCGATTTAGATCATAGAACCGCATTAATAAGTTGATTAAGGTTGTTTTTCCGGCGCCAGTTGGTCCCACAATTGCTACTTTCTGTCCTGGGTTAATTTGAATGTTTAAGTCTTTAATAAGCTCCTCATCCTCTTTATAGCTGAAATAGACAGAATCGAATTGAACGGCACCAGAGGGATGGTCAATGACATGCTTCTCATCCGAATTTTCCGCTTCCTCCTCTTCATCCAATAGATCAAACACCCTCTCAGCAGAGGCAATGGTTGATTGGATGACATTAGAGATATTGGATAGCTGTTGAATTGGCTGCGAGAATTGTCTTGCATATTGGATGAAGGCTTGGACGTCTCCGACAGTAATTCTTCCTGCTGAAGCATAAATTGCCCCTATCACTACTACAAAAACATAGCCGATATTATTGATAAATTGCATCAATGGCATGATCAGACCTGATATGAACTGAGATTTCCAGCTTGATTCAAATAATTTATCATTAATGCCGTCAAATTTTTCAATTGCTTTCTTTTCGTGACCAAATGCTTTTACGATTTGATGACCTGTGAACATTTCCTCAATATGGCCATTTAATGCTCCTAATGTTGCCTGCTGACTTCTGAACTGAACCTGTGAGCGTTTGGCAATTTTCACTGTTGCAAAGATGCTCAAAGGAATGGTCAAAAAGCATACTAATGCAAGAACAGGACTAATAGTAAGCATCATAATGATAACTCCGACAAATGTAATCACAGATGTAATTAATTGCGTGACACTTTGTTGCATCGTATTGTTGATATTATCAATATCATTAATAGCTCTACTTAATGTTTCACCATGTGGTGTTCTGTCAAAATATTTGAGCGGCAATCTTTCCAGCTTTTCATGTACCTCTTGGCGCAGCTGAAATATTGTCTTTTGCGAAATATTGACCATAATAATCTGCTGTATATACATAAATAAGGAGCTAACAATGTAAAGAACAATAAGCCATAATAAGATTTGCCCAATTGCTCCAAAGTCAATGACAGCACCTGGTACACCGTTCATTTTAGCCATCAGCCCGTTAAAGATATTATCAATTGCCTTGGCTAAAATCTTCGGACTAAATATAGAAAAGACAGTGCTAAGAATCGCTGCTATAATAACAAATAATAGCTGCAGCTTATATGCACCAAGGTATTTGGCAAGACGCTTCAGTGTGCCTTTTGCATCCTTTGCTTTTTGGACAGGCATATGGCTCGGTCCCCCGTGGCCCCTCGAAGGTATCGGTGAATTTTTGCTTTGATGTTGTCCACTCATACTGTCTC
Organism: Niallia taxi; assembly: GCF_032818155.1. Lineage (NCBI taxonomy): Bacteria > Bacillati > Bacillota > Bacilli > Caryophanales > Bacillaceae > Niallia > Niallia taxi. The sequence goes on along the minus strand of NZ_CP102589.1, from coordinate 1,182,008 downwards.
CTCCACAACGCCCTGTGACTTCACAATTTCTTGGTATACGCTGCAACTGATGAGCAATTGCTCATGTGTACCAATGCCCGCAATTTGCCCTTCATCCAACACGATTATTGTATCTGCATCTTTAATAGTGCTGACTCTTTGGGCAACGATAATGACATTGGCATCCGTAATGTCTTCTTTTAATGCTTTCCGTAAATTTGCATCTGTTCGATAATCAAGTGCGGAAAAACTATCATCAAACAAGTAAATTCGCGGCTTTCTTACAAGAGCTCTTGCGATGGACAAACGTTGCTTTTGCCCTCCAGACAAATTTGTACCACCTTGTGAGATTTGCGATTCAATCCCCAATTCAAGCTGATCGACGAATTCCTTCGATTGGGATGTTTCTAATGCCTCAAGAATCTCACTCTCTGTAGCATCTTCCTTCCCATAACGGATGTTATCTGCAATAGTACCTGAAAACAAAACTGCTTTTTGTGGTACATAGCCAATCGCATGACGAAGACCACTTTGAGCATATTCTGTTATGTTTTTTCCATCAACAAGGATTTCACCATTATTAACATCATAAAATCTTGTTATTAAATGGAGAACAGTAGATTTTCCTGAACCTGTCCCGCCAATGATTGCCGTTGTTTTTCCAGGCTGCAAGCGAAACGAGAGTCCTTCGAGCACCGGCTTTTCTGCTAAAGGATAAGAAAAGCTTACATTGCGGAACTCAATTTCCCCTTTTTTAAGCATTTCATCGTCAGACACCTTGTCCGTCATTGTTGGTGAAATATCGAGTATCTCATTAATACGGTCTGCTGAAGCGGATGCTCTTGGCATCATCACAAAAATCATGCTGACCATCATAAGGGAAAACATTATTTGCATTCCATATTGTACAAATGCCATAATATCGCCAACTTGCATATTGCCTTGGTCCACTTGAATGCCGCCAAACCAAATGATAGCGACAGTCGATAGGTTAAGAACAATCATCATAATCGGCATCGTAACTGCCATTATTTTGTTTACCCTTAATGCTGTGGAAGTCAAATCCTCGTTCGCTCGAAGAAAACGCTCCTTTTCAAATTCTTCCTTATTGAAGGAGCGGATAACACGAACACCAGTTAAATTCTCTCGAAGTACTCCATTCAAGTTATCAAGCTTTCCTTGCATTACCTTAAACAAAGGAATACCTTTTTTAATGACAAGATAAATAATTAGTGCAAGCACTGGAATGGCAACTACAAATATTAAGGATAATTTCGCATTTTTTGATACAGCCATGACAATTCCACCAATGCACATCATCGGTGCAAGCACGACCATTCTTAATATCATCATCGTCACTTGCTGTACTTGGTTGATGTCATTCGTTGTTCTGTTAATTAAAGAGGAAATGCCAACTCGATTTGCCTCCTCTACGCCAAAGCTTTCTACTTTGTAAAACATCTTTTGTCTTAAGTCTTTTGCAAAAGATGATCCTACCTTTGAGGAATAGAAGCTTGAAATGCAAGCACATATTGTCCCAAACGCTGCGACACCAATCATCCATCCGCCTATCTCAAGCATGTATTGAATATCATTCTGGACGATTCCGTAATCGACTATATCTGCCATGAGTGTCGGCAAATACAGTTCCGCCAAAACACGGAACAACGTCAAAAACAATATGATGGCAACCCCTATCTTATATGGTTTTAATCCTAGCAGCAGCTTCTTCATCAATTATCCTCCAGTTTATTCTTCGCTAGATAAATTTACTCTTTTTTGTTTGCTTCCTTTGAAAAGAAACTGTAAACCTCATCTAATAATTCAATTAGACTGTTGCTTTTCTCTTCCCCTAAGAAATCAACTAAATTACTATACTTTTCTTCCACCTTTTGATAAATCTGCGCAGTAATATCGTTTCCTTTATCTGTTAATACAATTCTCATAATTCGCCTGTCCTGTTGATCATTAACCCTTTCAACATAGCCGGTATTTTCTAATACATTGATAACTTGTGTGACAGATGGTGAAGTAATCTTTAAGGCGGTACTTAAATCGGTTACGGTAATATGCTTTTCCTTCCCTTGATTCCCTTTTTTTATGGCCATAAGCATCATAATTTCGCTTCGTTTTAATCCATGCATTGTATGACCTGTATGGCTTAACTTTTGAAATTGTCTGATTGCATGCAGCAATCTATGTGGCAGCTCTTCCAAACTATTCCCTCCTTTAATAATTAGGTAGGCTACCTAATTATATGGAAGAATATTTTCGTTTGTCAAAAAAATAACCCGCCGGTTAGGCGGGTTGCTTGTTTTACACTTTAAATTTATTCACAATCACAAGCAGTTCTTCGGCCATTAAGGTTAATGCTTTTGCTGAAGCATTAATTTCTTCCATGCTGGCAAGCTGCTCTTCTGAAGCTGCTGCCACCTCTTCTGCACCTGCCGCATTGCCGACAGCAATTGTGGCAATATCACTGGCAGCTGAAGATACCTCTTGTAAGCCTGCAGACATTTGCTGTGCAGCCCCTGATACATCCTCCATCTGCGGGCCCATGTCACTAGTGCTATTAATAATTTGGGCAAACTTATCTGAGGTTGCTTCTGAAATAGATAGCCCTTCTTCCGCATTTTTGGATACCTCGCCCATTATCACGACAGATTGATCTGTATCTTTTTGGATGTCTGCAATCAGAGACGAGATAAGCTTTGCAGATTCTTGGGATTGTTCGGCAAGCTTACGCACCTCATTTGCTACAACAGAAAATCCTTTGCCATGCTCTCCAGCTCTTGCTGATTCTATCGCAGCATTCAATGCCAGCAAATTAGTTTGATCTGCAATAGACCCAATTACTTGAATGATTTTGCCTATTTCCTTAGAACGGTTGTTTAATGCTCCAATGACCTCATTTGATTGACTAATAGAATGATGGATAAACTTCATTTGCTTTAAGTTCTTCTCTACAAAAGCTCCGCCTTCTTCTGCCAAATGATGTGTATCCTTCGAAAGGGCAGCAACAGCTGTCGACTTATCTGCTATTTTAATCACTCCCTGAAGCACATCCTCAATGGAAGTAGACGTTTGACCAATACTTGTTGTTATGTTTTCAGCATCATTAGCAATTTGCTGAACAGATGTTGTTACCTGATTAGAAGCAGCTGTCGTTTGTCCGGCACTTGCTACTAACTGTTCAGATGAAGCTGTTATCTGCTCCATAGAATTGGTTAGATTTGTCACAACCTCGCGTAAAGTATGCTGCATACTAGCAAAGCTCTTTGCAAGCAAACCAATCTCATCACTTGCTTCCATTGTAATATCCTCTGTCAAATCACCATCCGAAATCCGTTCAGCACTCTTAGCTAATAGTCTTAATGGCATAATTATCGAGCGAATAATATAGAAGATAAGTGCTCCGCCAATAACAAGTGCAGCAATCAGCACAATGCCTGTCGTGGAAAATATAGTAGAAGATGCATTGCTAATTTCAGATTGATTCATGATTCCAGCTATTTTCCAGCCTGTTTTCGAATCAGACTCATAGATAGCAAGCTTTTCCTCTCCATCCTGGGTATAAGCTACTTCTCCTGAATTATCTTTATATAAATCCTGGATCCATTTGGCGTTGTCATCCGATTTTGAATTAGCTTTTGAGTTAGGCTTATAGATATAGTTTCCTTGGGCATCAAGAAGAATCATATAACCCTGTTCGCCAATCTTTGAGCCTCTAACCATATCTGTTAATGAACTAATCTTCAAATCAATGGCAATAACGCCTTTTTTGTCATATGTAACCTTTGAAAATGTAACAATAGAATTTCTAGTCTGCTCATCCTCTCGCGGCTGAAGCATTACGACATTTCCATATGAATCAAGGGCTTCCTTATACCAGCTTTGATTTAAGGCATCCATCCCAGCAGGCACTTCTTGGTTTGCGTTTCTGTATACTTCGCCGTCTTCCCTCACGTAATAAACATTAAGAACATCTTGGTTTTGCCCTAAGTACTGGGTGAATATTCTTCTTATTTCATCCCTATCACCATTAAGCATCGATCCACTGATTGCATTTGCCAAGAAAGTAGCATCCTGCTCTTTTTTTGTTGTTATGGTAGCAATCTCATTGTGGATAAACTTGACACTTTCATGTGAGGAGATAATCAAGTTTTGCTCAATTTTTTCTTTTGCTATCATATAAGACACGACGGAAATGATTAAGCTTGGAATCAGAAGAATAGTAAGGAAGGATAATATAAGTTTTTTTCGAATAGAAATAAACTTCTTTTTCTTTCTATTTGGTTGTACTTTTTTAGCCTTCATCGTCCATTTTCTCTTAGGATCTGCTTTTTTACTTCCACCTTCTTTCCTTTTGAAAAATTTACTTATTTTGCTTTTCATTAAAACTACTCCTTTTGGTCTATTTATAAAAATATTCTTATAAATCAAAATACCTAGTTTCATTATAGCAAAAAAATAAATTTTTCTGAATAAATTATCTATAAAAAATATTCATTTTAGTCATTTTTTGTAACTATATGTTGTAATTCCTCACTTTGTAAGTAATTTCTAATGTTATGCAAAATAGCATTCCCGATTCTTTTCGAGCATTCCTCTGTTGCTCCGCCGATATGACTAGTGCAGACAACATTGTTAAGCTGAGCCAATTCTAGGTCTGGAGGCTCACTGCTAAACACATCTAATGCTGCTCCTTTGATCTGCTCCGCTTTTAAACTGCGGATAAGTGCCTTTTCATCTATTAAATCTCCTCTTGAAATATTGATTAAATACGCAGAATTCTTCATTAAAGCAAGCCGTTCTTCGTTTATCAAATGGTAGGTTGCTTTTTTGAGATTTGTGCTAATCACAATATAGTCCGCTGTGCTTAACAGCTCTTCAAGACTGAAAAATTGCACCCCTAGCCTTTGTGCTTCCGCTTCATCCTTATAATTTGCAAATGCGACAATATCCATATCAAAATCAGTCGCCCTCTTCGCTACTTTTTTCCCAATTTCTCCAAATCCAATAATTCCTAGCCGCTTTCCTTCTATTTCATTACCTATATGAAGCTTCCATCCTCCGTTTTTAACAAGGTCATTGGAATTGGGTAAATTTCTGGCAATGGACAACATTAAGCCAATGGTCAAATCTGCAACAGACGATGCATTTTGACCAGGAGTATTCGTCACAATAATGCCGCTTTCTGCTGCTGCATCTATATCAATATTATCAATCCCAGTACCGAATTTAGAAATATATTTAAGATTTGGTGCAGCTTCAATCGTCTTTCTATCCATATTTTCCACACCTGTCACAATTATTTCGGCATCATGAAGATAACCAGATATGCTCTCCTTCTTTGTCGTAATACTTTTGACTGTTGCCCCAAGATTTATTAATTCCTTTTCCAGCTTTCTTTTTTCCTCTATAAAGCCATCACTTAAAGATAATAAAATGTTCGTCAACTTTATCCCCTCCAATTAAATCTATGCCACCTTTATTATACTGAATTTTCTGACTAATAATCCAGTATATTTAACATTCGATGATATAAAACGTCACATAAGAAAAATCCAGCTTTATTTAAAGCTGGATTTCACTGTTTTCATTTTGTCTGGCTTTATAAATAACTCGTCTACAATATGACAATAGTTGCCGATATCAGGAAGTGAACCTGCTTTTGTTGCAACTAATGCCCCCATTATATTCCCGTTATAACCATAACCAACTGCTTCTTTAACGGTTGCAGGAAAGCCATACGTATGGATACAATACAGGACTGCAGCCATATAAGCGTCACCGGCGCCTGTTGTGTCGATTGCGTCTACTACTTTGCCTCTAATAAATTCTATTTGTCCTTGAAAAATAACATATGCTCCTTCTTTGCCTACTGTCACATAAATAAGGGGAACGGGAATTTTGGTTGCCTTTTCAAGCGCAGCTTCAAGACTGGTTTCTTCCATTAAGAAAAGTAGCTCTTCTTCAGAAAGCTTGATAATATCAGCATTAAGCAACAAAGACATAATCGTGCTTCTGCAATCCTCTTCACTTTCCCATCTTTTCAAACGGATATTCGCATCAAAGCTAATGAAAGAACCGTGTTTTTCAGCTGCTTTTAGAGCTTTGACAGTTGCCTCCCTAGCTTTTTCATGAAACAAGGTTCCTGATCCAAAGTAAAACAGCTGCCTGTTCACAAAAGCATCCTTTTGGATATCCTCGATGGTAAGCACATCATCAGGTGTTTCATTCACGTATGCATGAAAAGTCCTGTCGCCATTTCGATCTAAATGGATATAAACACAAGGAAGCTTTTTTGCTTGCGTATGTACACTATAATCAAGCTTAACAGACTCCTTCTTTAATTCTTCTTTCACAAACTGACTGTCTTGGCCGTATCCTAGCTTTGTGACATAATAGCTTTCCATTTTATACCTGCTTAAATGTACAGCTGCATTCACAGATGCTCCTCCAAGCCGTTTATCATATTTATCGTTATTCTCATCAATCGATAGATAGTCTATAAATGCATCTCCGACAGATATTGCGCCTTGATGTTCCAATGTCATCATCATTACCTCTAATCTGTTCATATCTTCTTATTTTATTGTAAAAAGGAGTTAAAGTGAAACCCTTTTAGGTTTTTTCTCGTCATTATATTGGTGCGTTACAATAGTTCCTAAATCCTATAAAAAAAGGGATAGCTACCCAAATAAATGGGAGTGTTTCTTTTCTGGTAAATTTGTTATGATAGTTTAGGACATGCACACGAAACCAAAGAAACTAAAATACATATATAGCATTAGGAGTGGATAGTTTGGACGTTTTATGGGAAATAGTAGTTGCCATCATCTTGGGGATTGTAGAAGGGCTTACAGAATTTGCGCCTGTTTCCTCCACTGGCCATATGATTATCGTGGATGATTTGCTGCTTAAATCAGAGGAATTGTTTAACCCTGCGGTAGCCAATACCTTTAAGGTTGTCATCCAATTAGGTTCAATCTTGGCTGTTGTTATTCTTTTCTGGGACCGTTTTATGAATTTGCTAGGCCTTAAAAAGGATATTAACGGTAAGAAAATTGTTGGACCAAAATTAAGCCTTGTACAGGTTATTATTGGTTTATTACCTGCAGCTATTCTTGGTTTTCTTTTCGAAGATTATATTGATTCAAAGCTTTTTGGAATTGAGACAGTCGTTTATGCACTTATTGCTGGAGCAATCTTAATGATAATCGCAGATTTCACCCAAAAAAGAAAAAAGCCGACTGTTGAAACAGTCGACCAAATTACTAATAAACAAGCCTTTTTAATTGGCCTGTTCCAATGTATCGCATTATGGCCTGGTTTTTCCCGTTCTGGCTCAACGATTTCAGGCGGAGTGCTGCTGGGATTAAGCCATCGTGCTGCAGCTGACTTTACCTTCATTATGGCAGTGCCAATCATGGCAGGAGCAAGCTTCTTATCATTATTGAAAAACTGGGAATACATTACTACAGATGCCTTGCCGTTTTTTATCGCAGGCTTTATCGCTGCTTTTATATTTGCACTGATTTCAATCAAGTTCTTCCTGCAATTAATAAACAGAATTAAATTGGTGCCATTCGCCATTTATCGTATAGTAGTTGCAGTTATTATCATTATTGTATTCTTTTAAAAAGAAAGCTATTAAGCTTTCTTTTTTTTTGAACAAATACCTCTAATCAGTATAAAAGAACTAATTTCCTTCATTTCACGACATACAGGCAGAAAAATACTTTTTATTTCCCCCTTATTTTGGTAACATGCAAAAAGTAAGTTCAAATCCAAGGAGCCTGCCAAAATGCCAAACCTTTCAAGGGAAAACGAAGATATCAAGGAATTGCTGCGAATGATAGACCATTTAAGAAGCGAATTGGTAAAAACAGCATCAAATGAGGGATTCTCAAGTCCCAATACAATTAGGATCAGCCAGATACTTGATTCATATCTTGTCGCGTACCAGCGAAAGATGACAGGTATGAACAAATAAAAAAAAACAAGTGCAAAAATCACACCTGTCCTTTTCTTACTTTTGCTTTTTATCCCCTACCTCTAAAATATCCAATAGGAAAATAAAAATTGGAATTCCGACAATCAGTCCCCATACACCAAAAAAATGCTCTGAGAAAATCAACACAATAAATGTAAAGAATACTGGCAAGTCTGTTTTAGATGACATAAGCTTCGGATTAAGTATATACGCCTCGATAGCATGCACTACCATAACGATAATGATGACTGTAACTACCTTCGCAATACCACCAATTGAAAAAGCAATGATACATAATGGAATCAACGAAATGATGACACCTGCAACAGGAATCAAGCCTAAAAGAAAAATCATCATCGCAATTCCAAATAGCTGTGGAAAACCTAAAAAGTATAAAGAGATTGTCGTTAAGCCGCAGTTTACTAAAGCAATGATAAACTGTGCCTCAATTACCTTACCGAAAGTGCCCGCAAACTTCCGTCCAAAGTATTGCAATTCTAAATAGAGCGGGGCAATCTTACTTTCACTGAACCTATGAGAGAAATTCTTAAGCCGGTCCTTTTCTAATAGGTAGAAAAGGCTTAAAATAATTGCCAAAAAGACCTGCAGACCAAGCTTTCCTATGTTTTTAAAATAACCAAGTACGAAGGAAAAGCCTTGCTCTAAATAGCTGAATACCTGATATCGGCTAATTGTATCCATTATATAACTGATAACCGGATTATCATTCGGCCTCATATAAAAACGGATAATATTACGCACTAATTGTTGTATCTCATAAATAAAGACAGGCAAGTAAGCAGAAATTCCATAAACAAGCGCTCCTATAACAATAATATATAAGGCGATGACAATGATGCTCCGCTTAATCGGAAGTCTTTTGGAGAATACTTGCACAATCCGATCCATCAAAAAAGCAAAGATGAATGTAAATAAAATTAAATTAATCATGCTGCTTACTGCATAAAGAACGGCTGCAAACAAAACAAGAATAAAAAATCTTTTTACATCCTTGTTAGCAAAAATATTTTTGTACTCACCCATAAAAAGGACTCCTGACACCAATAAATTAAACGATCTAACGAAGGTTGCTATGATTTCCAAAGAAATGTAATTTCTTCCATACCATCCCCGAATTTTTTTTCATAATAACCCTATTATCTTTATTATCAATTTAGTTGAGCAAAATAACAAGTTTATTTTAATTTTGATTGAAGGATTGTTATCACCAAAAACAGGATTACCCTTATTCAACATTTGTCCTTTCTTCCTACTAACTAGTAAATTATGGATTTATTTTTCTGCAATGGCGGCATAATCGCCTTTTCGAGAAGTATTTTTTTATTTTTAGAAAATTTCCTCTTTACAGTTTTTTAAATTCTTAGTAAACTGGACAAAAGTTTCACCTTTAGACAAAATTCGATATATTTCGACATCAGGAGGTTTCAATGAATATCTTTCGTAAAAAAGCTGTCGCCACTAGCTCGGTCACTTCATTAAATCGAGTCTTAGGCGCTTTCGATTTAACAATGCTTGGTGTCGGAGCAATTGTCGGGACAGGCATATTTGTTCTGACAGGTGTTGCAGCAGCAAAATATGCTGGACCTGCACTTATTCTTTCATTTATCATCGCCGGACTTGCTTGTACATTTGCAGCACTATGCTATTCCGAGTTCGCATCCATGATACCTGAATCAGGAAGTGCTTACACATACAGTTATGTAGCTTTTGGAGAAGTAATTGCTTGGATACTCGGCTGGGACTTAGTGCTGGAATACGGACTCGCATCTGCCGCCGTTGCCAGCGGTTGGTCAGGTTACTTCCAAGGCGTTTTGGCATACATCTGCCGACCTTTATGACAAGCGCTTATAACCCTTCAGCAGGTACTTATATCGATATTCCTGCCATTGTGATTGTTTTTATCATTACACTTGTTTTAACTAGAGACATTAAAGAATCATCCAAGATGAACATCATTATGGTTATTATCAAACTCGCAGTTGTTCTATTGTTTATTGCTGTTGGTATTTGGTACGTAAAACCGGAAAACTGGACACCATTTACACCATACGGCTTCCAGGGTGTTGCAACTGGTGCAGCAGTCGTTGTGTTCGCATACTTCGGCTTCGATGCTGTTTCCACAGCTGCTGAAGAGGTAAAGAATCCGCAGCGTAACTTGCCAATCGGTATTATCACTGCATTAGGTATTTGTACAATTCTTTATATTATCGTATCGTTAATTTTGACTGGAATCGTGCCTTACGCACAACTTGATGTTAAAGACCCAGTAGCATTTGCTTTAAGCTTTATTAACCAAAACTGGGCTGCTGGTCTTATCTCACTTGGTGCAATCATTGGGATAACAACTGTTTTAATGGTGATGATGTTCGGTCAAACTCGTCTGTTCTATGCAATCAGCAAAGACGGCCTTTTACCGAAACCTTTGCAAAAGGTAAGCCCAAAGAGCCAAGTACCAATTGTCAGTACATGGGTTACCTCTGCATTAGTTGCTATTTTCGCAGGGCTTGTCCCGCTTAATCAACTAGCAGAGCTGACAAATATCGGGACATTATTTGCATTTTCTGCAGTATCATTAGGTGTTATCGTATTAAGAGTTAAACAGCCTGATTTAAAGAGGGGCTTCAGAACACCATTGGTTCCGATTATTCCAGGCTTAGCTGTTATTTTCTGTGTATACTTAATGCTTCAATTAAGCGCATTTACATGGAAAGGTTTTGCTGTATGGCTGACAATCGGTTTAGTTATTTACATCACATACGGTTATAGAAACAGTAAGCTTAATCAAAATAATAAAGCAGCTTCTTAATAAAAAAGAACGGGAATCAAATGATTCCCGTTTTCTTTTTATTCTTTATTAGGCCTTTTAAATGGCCACCAGTTTGCTTCACCGAAATTCTTAACCATTACTGGGATGAATAGCGGGAGAATAATTAATGCATAAAGGAACAAGCCAACTAATACAATGCTTGCTATTTGCAGCAGTGAAAGCATACCTGATGGCATCATCGCCGCAAATGTTCCTCCTAAAATGACTGCTGCTGAAATGATAACAGTTCCCATTTTCTTCATCGCTTCAAGCATCGCTTCCCCGATAGATAAATCTCTGTATTCATTAAAACGATCCATCAAAAAGATGCTGTAATCTACTCCAAGCGCGACAAGAATAACAAATCCGAAGAACGGAACAGCCCAGCTGATACCCGTATATCCTAACAGATTTACATAGATGGCTTCATTGATTCCCATTGCTGTATAGAATGTAAGAATAAGAGAACCGATAATATATGCTGGCATGATGATGGAACGGAATAAGAAGATAAGGACAATTCCGATACCGACAAGCATCCACAACACCGTTTTTGAATAATCCTCATTAGACATTGCACGTAAGTCCGCATTTGTGCTCGTAATGCCGCCAACTGCTACTTCCGCGTTTTCTAATTTTGTTCCTGCTGTTGCCTTTTCCACTGTATCCTTGATGTCGTCAACTTGGTCAATTGCTTCATTGGAATAAGGATTTGCTGAAAAGACTACGTCCATTGTCATAATTTTATTATCTTTAGATAAGTAAGTATCCAATGCCCCTTTGAAGTCATCACTTTCTAGCACTTCCTGCGGCAAATAAAATTGATTTTGGTCATTTTTTGATAATCCTGACAGATAATCTGTTGCTGAATTCAAGCCATCTGACACTTGGTCAAGCCCATCAGCACTTTGATTCAAGCCTTTAGTCAAATCACCAAGCTGCCCATTAATATCCCCAAATCCATCAAGCAGCTGCTTTTGTCCGTCATTAATGCTTATTAGACCACCTACGAGCTTCGGCATATTGTTGACGATTTGGCCTTGGCCGTCAGCCAGTTGGTTTAAGCCGGCTTGTTGTTTTTCAATTGCTGCGATTATCTGTTCTAGGCCCGTTGTTATACCTGCCTGACCATTGATGGCTTTTTCAAACTTACTGTTAGTAGTATTTACTCCTTTTTGCAGTTCTGATAAGTGACCATTTATTTCAGTTATTCCACTTAATAAACCCGGAACTGTATTCTGTGCCTGTTTAACTGCAGTTCTAATCTTACTATAGTTAGAATTCTTGGTAATATCTTTATATTGGTCTTCAAGTTCTGTAAATGTATTATCATTTACTTCATTTAAGTCTTCTGAAAGTTTTTTTAGATTATCGCTAATTCCCCCATAGCTTGCAAGAATAGTACCTAGGTTAGTACCAACACCCTTATATCCAGTCAGAAGCTGCTGTTGTCCTGCAAGCGCCTGTTGCGCTCCAGTCTTCGCTGCCTCCAGCCCTGCCTTAATATCATCAGACCCAGCAGTGCCTTGACGAATGCCATCCTCAATTTTAGCGAAGTTAGTCTGTATTGTACCTAAATTTGTTTTAATTTCATCTGTACCCTTAATCAAATCATTAATGCCGCTAGTTGCACCGCTTAGCTGCGGTCCTGATTTAGACAGCTGATCTCCTGCTTCGTGCAAGCCTTCGCTTATTTGATCAATGCCGTCTTTTCCTTCACCGAGACCTTCTTCCAAGGATTCTGCCTGCTTGGAAATATACAGATCTTCAATTGGTTCTCCAGTTGGTCTTGTGACAGAACGAACATTTTTAACGAGGTTTACCTTCTCTAATTCTTTACTGATGTTTTCTGCTAAACCTAAATACTCAATAGAGTCCATTTCTTCATCATTTTTTATTGTAATGGTTGTTGTCATTGATTCACCTGGACCAAAGCTGTCTGCAATTGCATTGAATGCTTTGATTGATGGTGCATCATCGCCGATTTCATCCAATGAGTTAAAGGACAATGTTCCGTCATATGTAACAAGGAAAGGAACGGTGATTGCCGCAACAATAACAAGGGCAATAAGCGGTCGTTTTAAGGAGAATCGGCCGGCAATTGCCCAAATTTTGCTGTCCCCGTGCTCTGCACTGCCTTTTGAAGGCCAAAAGATTTTTGTTCCAAGCAGTACCATGATTGCTGGAACTACAGTGAATAAGGCAACTAATAATAATGCGACCCCAACAGCAACAGCAGACGCAGATTGATACAGCTTAAATTGTGAAAATCCGATTGCAGCAAAGCCGACCATAACTGCTACACCACTGAAGAACACTGTTCTGCCAGCATTGCGGTATGTTTCAACAATAGCTTCAGCAACACTTTCGCGATGCATCATTTCTTCTTTAAATCTGCTCAATAATAAAATGCAATAATCTGTTCCTATTCCAAACAGCACGGCAACAAGGAATATTTGCGAGTAGTTGGAAATAGGGAAATCGAATTTATCTACAAGAATGGATACAATTGATTGTGACGCTAAGTAGCTCAAGCCTACTGTCACAAGCGGGATAAACGGTGCTATGACAGAACGGAACACGATTAACAGAACAGCAAGGATAAACACGACTGTTATACCCTCCGTCTTTTTTAAACCTTCCTCAGAGCTTGTTGTTAAATCCTGATCAATCATCCAATTGCTCGTATAATAATGGTCCACTTTAAAATCGTCTAATTCGGCATATAAAGCTTCACTGACCTCTTCCGCTTCTCTGTCATTCCAGCTTACCTTCAACGAGACAAGGATTGTTTTGCCGTCATCGGAAACGAGCTGGTCCTTAAGGCTTTCATCTGTGAAGGAGGAAAGTATTTCTGTAATGCCGAGCTTCTCTTTATCTGCATCCAGCTTCTGTACTGCCTTTTCAGCTTCTGTTTTTTCCTCTGCAGTTAGCTTCTTGCTGCTATGAAAAACAAGGGCGACTGACGATTGATCGCCTTGATTCTCCTGACTTTGGATTTCATCCATAATCTCGCTTGCCTTAGAAGAGGAGAAAGTATCTGGTACACTTACCTGGCCTTTTTCTCTGACTAGGTCTCCCATATTAGGAGCAATCATAAACAGACCAACTATGGCAACAATCCACAGAACAAGAACAATCCATTTTCCTTTGAGAATGCTATTCACTCTTCAACCTCCGTTTTCGTATCTTTATTTTCTTCTATTAATTTGTCCAGCTTTTCAAACGTTGCTAAAAAGCTTGAAATTTCCTGATCATCAAATTTATTGATAAGACTCTCCACTAAGCGATGAATCCGCTCTTCCATTTTCGTAAAAATGGCATTGCCTTTGTCCGTTAATGTTAAATAGATAACTCTTCGGTCTTTTTCATCCCTTGTGCGTTCAATCCACTCTTTTTCAAAAAGTCTGTTGATGATAGATGTGATGGCGCTTTTATTGACACCGAAAACTGCTGCCAGTTCAGATGATGTACAAACCTTCACTTGGTTAATATGGCGCATTGTATAATGCTGTTCACATGTGAGAACATCCCCAATTTCCATTCTGATGAGATTATCCAATTTCCGGTTGACGGAGAAATTGATATCTACATATCTATCGACAACGTCTTTAATTTTTTTGCTGCTGATTACGTTCACCTCCAATAATAGTTCAATCACTTAACTATTAAACATTTTAACTTTCTCTTTGTTTTTATGTCAATCAGTTTCTTTCGTTTCTCCTATTTTTTCTCAATCTATTAAGACTATGCTATAATAACCTCAAAATGAAGGTGGCTAATACATATGAAATTCACTAATGAAAACACACTTATGGAAAGATTGGGAATTGAAATAACAGAAGTAAGGGAAGATGGCACATGTATTGCAACAATGCCTGTTGATGAAAGAACAAGACAGCCTTTTGGGTACTTGCATGGGGGCGCATCTGTCGCATTAGCAGAAACGGTCGCAAGCTTAGGTGCAGCGAGCCTTGTCGATTTAGAAACACAAGCTGTTTTCGGTCAGGAAATTAACGCAAATCATATCCGTTCAAAAAAAGACGGCATTGTAACAGCAATCGCCACTGTGACACATCAAGGAAAAAGCAGCATGGTCTATGAAATAAAGTTAGAGGATGAGGAAGGCAAACTCATTTGCATTTCCCGCTGTACGATTGCTGTAGTGACAAAGCGTAAATAACGAAGAGTGCATCAAATAGATGCACTCTTTTTTTATATCAATTAATTTGTATTTATTTCCCTGATTTCAGGCGGACTGTCCAGAACGGTTTCGATATAATTTTTGCCCCAATTGTACATGCTGTCGAGGATAGGCATTAAGCTTTCCCCTTCTTTTGTAAGAGAATATTCGACCTTAGGCGGTACAACTGGATAAACGACTCTCTTGACGATAAGATCTTCCTCTAGCTCCCGAAGCTGGTTCACGAGCATTCTTTGTGTGATTCCTGGCATCAACGCCTTCAATTCACCAAATCTTTTTGTTCCCTCTTTGCCAAGATGCCATAAAATCAGCATCTTCCATTTTCCGCCAATAATACCTAATGTCAGCTCTTTCTCACAATTGAAGACTTTGTCCTCCAAGCGGCTCATAGACACTCCTCCATTCCTTTTTCCACACTTAGTATACTTTTAGACACTATATAAAAAAAAAGTGCGTACTTACTTATTAAAATTATAAGCCGTATAATCGACATTGTACAAGAAATAGGAATCAAGTCGGCTTTATTGGGTAAATAATAAAAAGCCCTAAAAAAAAGGAGTGTATATAATGAAATTACAATTGGCATTAGATTTAGTTAATATCCCGCAAGCAATTGAAGTAGTATCTCAAGTAGCAGAACATGTTGATGTGGTTGAAATTGGAACACCTGTCGTTATCAATGAAGGCCTTCGTGCTGTTAAAGAATTAAAGGAAGCATTCCCGAACGTAACAGTTCTTGCTGACTTAAAAATTATGGACGCTGCTGGCTATGAAGTAAGCCAAGCTGCTGCTGCAGGTGCAGATATTGTAACAATTCTTGCAGTTGCTGAGGATGAATCCATTAAGGGTGCTGTCGCAGAAGCGAAAAAGCAAAACAAACAAATTCTTGTAGACATGATTGCAGTGAAAGATATTAAAGCACGTGCAATTGAATTAGATGAGTTCGGTGTAGACTATATTTGCGTTCACACTGGCTATGATTTACAAGCAGTCGGCAAAAATTCTTTCGAAGATTTAAAAGCAATCAAAAGCGTTGTGAAAAACGCAAAAACTGCTGTAGCAGGTGGAATTAAGCTAGATACACTTCCAGAGGTTATTGCTGCACAGCCTGATTTAGTTATTGTTGGTGGCGGAATTACTGGCCAAGATAACTTAAGTGAAACTGCTGCTAAGTTCAAAGAATTAATCGTTCAAGGATAATTACCATGAACACAACGGAATACTTGGAGACGGTCTTAACTGAGTTAAAGGAAGGCTCTTTGCTTATTTCAAACGAGCAGACTGAAAACCTTGTTGAAGCCATTCTGTCAGCGAAAAAAGTCTTTGTTGCAGGGGCCGGCCGTTCTGGTTTTATGCTAAAATCATTTGCAATGCGAATGATGCATATGGGAATTGATGCATATGTTGTCGGAGAAACGGTAACAGCCAACCTTGAAAAGGAAGACTTATTGATTATCGGCACTGGTTCTGGTGAAACAAAAGGGCTTATCTCCATTGCAGAAAAGGCAAAAAGTATTGGCGGCAAAGTAATTGCTGTCACTATTTTCCCTGAATCTACAATCGGAAGGCTTGCAGATTCAGCAATCAAGCTGCCTGGATCACCTAAGGATAAAACAAACAGTGATTTCCAAACAATTCAGCCGATGGGCTCATTATTTGAACAGCTTATGCTGCTTACACTGGATAGTGTTATCTTAAAATACATGGAAGTAAAAAATTTAGATTCCAATACAATGTATGGGAAGCATGCAAATTTGGAATAAAAAATAAAGGTCTGCCTTATATGCCAAAGCCAATTGATTGTATAATGGTTCCATTATATAGTATATTGGCTTTGGCTTTATTTAGGCAGCTTTACTTTGCTGATATTACGGAATAAAGGAGAAGAAATATGCAATCACTTAAAGGAAAAACAGCATTAATTACAGGTGCTGGCAGAGGTATCGGCCGTGCAACAGCTATTGCTCTTGCACAAGAAGGCGTTAATTTAGGATTAATCGGTGTAACAAAGGAGAATTTAGAGAAGGTTGCAGCTGAAGTGAAGCAATACGGTGTTTCTGTTTCAATCGCAACAGCTGATGTGTCTGACAATAAGTCAGTTATTGCTGCTGTTGAAAGTATCAGTCTTGAATTAAAGCAAATAGATATATTAATTAATAATGCTGGTATTGCAAAGTTTGGAGGCTTCCTTGATCTTTCTGCTGATGAATGGGAAAACATCATTAAGGTTAATCTGATGGGTACTTACTATGTGACAAGAGCAGTATTACCAGGAATGATTGAAAGAAAAGCTGGAGATATTATCAATATTTCCTCAACAGCAGGACAAAAAGGTGCACCTGTAACAAGTGCGTACAGTGCATCTAAATTCGCCGTATTAGGTTTGACTGAATCGTTAATGATGGAGGTTCGCAAACATAATATCCGTGTAACTGCATTAACACCAAGCACGGTAGCTACAGATCTTGCTATTGAAACAAATCTGACAGACGGAAATCCGGAAAAAGTAATGCAGCCGGAAGATTTGGCTGAATACATGGTTGCACAATTAAAGCTTAACTCTCGTGTATTTATTAAAACCTCTGGAATGTGGTCAACTAATCCATAAGAAAAAACGCAAACTCACATGAGTTTGCGTTTTTCTTTTCACACTTTTTTCGCATAAATAATGTAGCGCTGCGGCGCATTGCCGACATAGCTGAAAGGATAGCAAGTGGTCAAGACGAGCTCCTCATTTGTATTATCCAAGGTGATAATAGTCTGATCATCTGCCTCGACAATTTTTGTTGAGGTAATTTCATAGGAGAAGCTGCCATATGGAAGCACAACTCTCAGCTCATCACCGAGCTCTAATTCGCCAGCCCTTCTGAACACCGTGTCACGATGTCCTGATAAGACAATTTGGCCATTTTCGTTCGGATAATAGCTGCCCTTAAAGTGGCCGACACCTTTCTCAAGATCATCAGGATCTGTTCCTTCTACAATTGGCAAAGTGCCTTCGATTTTTGGTATTTCCAAAATGCCGACGGATTCCCCTGTAGGAGGTACGAACCGATTGTCCTGCTCCTCGTCCACCCAATCGTCCTTTTTCTCCTTAACCACAGCTTCTGCCTTTGATAATGATTGCTCTGTTTTTACCTTTGTTTCAGCTATATTCCAAGCTCCCAATCCGAGAAAAACCGCTCCTCCTGCTATGAGCAGGAGGGCAAACCATTTCAATTTTTTCATTATCAGCTTACGCCTTTCTTCTTTTTACAAATAGTACAATACTTCCTACTACTAGCATCATACACCCAATCAAAAGATAATTATAGTCCATTGTTGCTGTATTTGGCAGCACAGGTGTTGGATTTGTATCTTTATCTGGTGTTTCTGTATCTTCTCCTGGTGTTTCTGTATCTTCACCCGGTGTTTCCGTATCTTCACCTGGCGTTTCTGTATCTTCTCCTGGTGTTTCTGTATCTTCACCTGGCGTTTCTGTATCTTCTCCTGGTGTTTCTGTGTCTTCACCCGGTGTTTCTGTATCTTCACCTGGTGTTTCTGTATCTTCACCTGGTGTTTCTGGATTTTCACCTGGTGTTTCTGGATTTTCACCTGGTGTTTCTGGATTTTCACCTGGTGTTTCTGGATTTTCACCTGGTGTTTCTGGATTTTCACCTGGTGTTTCTGGATTTTCACCTGGTGTTTCTGGATTTTCACCTGGTACTTCTGTATCTTCATCTGTTATTTCAGAAATCCGCTTTTCTGCCGTATAAGAAATCGGGTTTGTAAATGATTTAACAAAATCAACTGTCGCTTGCAGGTCATCTGGTCCTTGAACAGGATTTTCACCGAATTCATTTAAACGGTATTTGTCCGTAGTATGCGGGTACATATAGTTATTTACAACAACTGTATATGTTTTAGACAAGTCTAATTTTGAGCCGTCAGGCAGCATTAAATCAACTACTTCTCCAAATTCACCAAGTGATGAATCCCATGTGTACTTAAAGCCTGAAATACTGACATCTGGTCCGTATGAACTGAATTGGGTATTAAGCACATCCTTTAATTCAGCACCTGTTAGCTCTAATTTCACTAGCGTATTACCGAATGGCTGGATATTAAACAATTCCTCCCAAGTGATATCACCTTGTAGCAAGTCATCGCGAATTCCACCGCCGTTCATTAATGCGAAATCACTGTCCATTGCTGCAACCATGCCGTCAGCAATTAAGTTTCCAAGAGCATTGTCACCAACTTCACCTTTAGAAGCATAACCTCCTAGGATATCTGTTGCCGCTACTCCAACAACCTCCTTCAGCTTAGGACCAACTATGTCTTGATATTTATCAAGAATTGCTTGCACTTCAGCGTCTGGTGTAACTCCGTCTTGTTTCACATCTACTATTTCCGCAGATTTTTTTACGATATCCTTTGAAACTGGATCGATTTCCAAATCAATATCAGAAAATGCTTTGCCATATTCCCATGCTTGAACAATCAGCTTATTATCAACTAAACCGTTTATCTTCACATGATTATGGGCAGCAAAGATAACATCAACTGCATCATCCACTTTGTTCGCTATATCAGCGATAGTTCCTGTGATTTCTCCACTGTTTGCATCCTGGTTACCAGGAACATGAGAAACAACTACAATTGCTTCAATTCCTTGCTTTTGAAGCTCAGGTACATATTTATTAATCGCTTCTGATTCATCTGTGAAACGAACATTTTCATTTCCTTTTGCAATAATTTGACTTGGTGTATCAATATTTGCCACACCGATAAAACCGACTTTCACGCCACCCACATCTTTAATTGTATATGGATCAAGCACTAGTTTGCCTGTATCCTTATATTCCACATTTGCTGCAACTGTTGGGAAGTTCATGCCGTCATAGCCTGCAGTGCCGTTCGGATGCTCGCCGCCACCTATCATGCGAAGCATCTCGTCCACACCTTCGTCAAACTCATGGTTTCCAACAGTACCAACATCAAAGCCTAATGCTTCCATTATCTCAACTGTCGGTTCGTCTTGCAGCAGTGCAGAAACTGGTGAGCTTCCGCCAATCATATCACCTGCATGTACAAGTAATGTGTTTTCATTTTCTGCTTCATGCTGCTTTAAATATGTTGCTAAGTAAGATGCATAACCATAATTAACACCATCTACTGTGCCTGTCACATCTATTTTACCGTGAAGGTCATTTACACCTAAAAGCTGTGCTGTAATATTGCCTTTTGGACCATCAGTAGCATTCACTTCTGAAATTCTTCCTGTATTATAGGAAATCGGTCCATTAAAGCTTTTCACATAGTCGACAGTTGCTTGCAAGTCTTCTCCACCTTGAACAGGGTTTTCACCAAGCTTTGCAAGCAAGTATTTATCACTGCTATGTGGGTACATATAGTTATTTACTGTAATTGTATAGCTACCAGCTGGATCGATTTTATCTCCATTAGGCAAGAAGATATCAACCACTTTACCGAATGAGCCTTGTTTGCTGTCCCATGTATAGGAGAAGCCACCAATACTGACATCAGGACCATAGCTGCTGAATTGACTGTTCAAAATCTCTCTTAAGTCAGCACCGCTTATATCTAGCTTGACTAATGTATTGCCAAATGGCTGAATATTGAACAGCTCGTTCCAAGTAATATCACCTGCATTTAAATCATCACGAATTCCGCCGCCATTCATCAATGCAAAATCACTGTCCATTGCCGTTAGCATGCCATCTGCAATCAAGTTTCCTAGCGCACTATCGCCAACAGCTCCTTTTGTTGCATAGCCGCCTTCCATTGATGTAGCAGCGTTGCCAATCACTTCATTAAGCTTCGGACCAACTTGCTCCGAATACTTGTTCAGAATTGCAGCAACCTCTGCATCTGGTGTAACACCCTCCTGCACTACATCAACGATATCAGCAGATTTTTTCACAATATCGCCTGACACTGGATCGATTTCCAGTTCAACATCTGCGAATGCTTTGCCATACTCACCTGCTTGAACAATCAGCTTATTGTCGACAACTGCGTCGATCTTCACATGATTATGTGCAGCAAAAATAACATCGACTGCATCGTTTACGTTATTAGCGATATTAGCGATATCGCCTGTTGCACCTTCGCCTGATTGATTACCAGGTACGTGTGCAAGGACGATGATTGCTTCCACGCCTTGGCTTTGAAGCTCAGGTACATATTTGTTGATTGCTGCTGTTTCATCTGTGAAACGAAGGTTTTCATTACCCTTACTGATAATCATATTTGGTGTAGCTGTAGTTGCAACACCGATAAAGCCGACTTTAACACCTTCTACTTCTTTAATAGTGTAAGGGTCTAGCACTAGCTTGCCAGTATCCTTGTATTCCACATTTGCCGCAACCATTGGGAAATTAATACCATCATAGTTTTCAGTTCCATTAGGATGCTCTCCACCATTAATGAGGCGAAGCATTTCGTCTACACCTTCGTCAAACTCATGGTTACCGACAGTCCCAACGTCAAACCCTATTGATTCCATAATTTCAACTGTTGGCTCATCTTGCAGCAATGCAGACACAGGTGGACTTCCACCTACCATATCACCAGCATGTACAAGCAGTGTATTTGGGTTTTCAGCTTCTCTCTCACGTAGATACGTAGCTAAATAATCTATTCTGCCAATTTTGTTTGATCCATCTGCATATTCCTCGCTAATTTTGCCATGGAGATCATTAACACTTAAAAGCTGTAGTTTAATATTTTCATTATTACTTGGGTTTTTAGCTTTATAGCCATTTTTTTCTGCTTCTTCTGCACTTGCAAAGAAGATTCGGTTTTCGACAGGAACTTCTGCAAATTTAGCAGGCTCCACATATTCCTTACTGTCAGAATTTCCGACATATCTTAACAATCCTTTACCTTGCTCTCTTGCTCTAAATTCAAAAGGCAATTCTGCTAACGTATTTTCCGGGTTCCAAATGCCCTTTTCATTATCAATTGCTTCTTTAGCAGCAGATTGATATTGATTATACTCAGCTTCATCGCCTACCGGCCAAATGAAATAAGTAGTCGCATATCCTTGTTTCACCATTTCTAGGTTTGTATTTAAGTTGTCGCTTTTGCGGATAATTTGAGCAAGCAGTCTTCCATAATCATCTGTTGCCTCGTCTCCGACTTTAACGATTACTTTATCTCCTGGCTGCAGCAGTGTATTCAAATAAGTTTTCGCTGCTTGACCATGCTCCAATTGGCTTTCATCAGCTTCATTTTTTGGAGTGTGGTAAGTTTCTGGTGTATCAATATTAACGTAACGCACTTTTGTTGCACCAAGTACTGGTGTTGAAAGGTGAATAGTATCTCCATCTACTACACTGCTAACAGTAGATTCATATTCTCCTGCAGAGGTTGGAGCTTCAGGCTGACTAGCAAGCAATTGCACATCAGATGCCTTTCTTGGCAATACCTGATAGGTATTATACTGGCTTAATACACCTGTAAACTCATACCATTTTCCTGCTTCGATAGCAGATATAGCTTGTGTTCCTTCCATCACCCTTAATGTTGTTCCATTAAAGTTCTCATCAATAACGGAAACATTATAGCCTCCTCCAGCTGGAGTCGAAGGAATGGATTGTACGTATCCTTTAAACTTAACTAACTGGCCTTCCTTTTGCTCAGCAAGGCTAGCATCATTCATATTTTCCAATGAGAATTCAATTGGCGCTGGTACAGCGTTTCCTTCTGAAACGATTTCAATTCCATCAGCATTAGGTACTATTTCTAGCAATTTATTATATTCTGTTACTTTTCCTGTTACTTTAACTTTTTGTCCCTCTTTTAAAGCAGGGAAAGTGCCAGCATTGCTTGCAAACAAATTAATGCCTGCAGACTCATCCTGGATGTAAGTTGACAGCTTGCCACCGCCGATGCTGTCATTATCAGCAGTTACAATACCTTCCACTGTTACAGCATGTCCTGTTTTTGTGCGTGCATCTGAAATGGACATAACATCAGCAGGAACAGGAGTTTCCTCTTCATCTTCACCTGGAGCTTCACTTTCATTATCAGCATCTCCAAAAGTGTGCTTGCCAAGGTCAGCAAAATAGTCAATATCAAAGATATCCCATTCTACTGCTGGATCAAATTGACTTCCAACGCTCCCTTTCGTAATAGAGCTTTTACGGATTAGAGTATGGTTTTCAGCAGCACCATTTCCCCATTTCTCCTGCACACCGACAGTGCCGAACACGTCGATAACTGCATCATTTTTCTTCAGCTCCACTACATCGTCGCCATTAAAGTTGACAACACCATGCAAAATATCAGCCTTTTCCTTTACTGCGGCGCTGGCAGAGCTATGTGCAATAACATACACATCTCCATCTGCAAGCTTTCCTTCAAGTTTTAAT
Organism: Niallia taxi; assembly: GCF_032818155.1. Classification (NCBI taxonomy): domain Bacteria; kingdom Bacillati; phylum Bacillota; class Bacilli; order Caryophanales; family Bacillaceae; genus Niallia; species Niallia taxi. The sequence continues at coordinate 1,158,618 of NZ_CP102589.1, read as the reverse complement.
GTTGTATTAGGGTCTGTCTTGCCATTTGCGTAAAGTACCAGACTGTAGTTGGCAAGATCTACATCACTGCCTGTTCCATTGAAGATTTCGAGCGCTTTATTGTTTGAGCTGCCTTCTATGTATTCAGAAATAAATAAGTCATCAGCCGTTTGGCTAGCAGCAAAAACACTTGGGGTAAAATTTCCTAAGAAGCTGGGTAGAATCAAAGTGAAAATTAGCAATATTGACAAAATTCTAAGACTACGTTTCCCCTTCATTTATATCCTCCTTGGTCGAAAATTGTCTTACCAATTAAAGATATCGTAGTATTGTAAAATTCTCACTAGAATTCTGTAAAAATATTAGATAATTTGTATAATTTTGATTAAAATGATTAATTATTCCTAGTAATCTAGCATGGTATAACCTAAAAAACACCTATACATCACGAAAATAGTTTTTGCATTTTTTGTCATTATTTGTTTGTCAAGCTATTAATAAATACATAATAAAAAAGGAGGTTTTTTTATTAATATAATGATACCTTCCATTTATTCAAACAATAAAAAAACTAGCCTAATTTTATTTCCGGCTAGCTTAACACTTCTATACAGCTGTAAGTTAATCTTCAGTGGGTATATTCAAAATTTTGACTGTCTTAAATGCTGGAATCATCTTAAAATGTAAGTTCCAATTAGATGAGTGCACTTCAAACTCTTGGTCTGTAACAGTAAATTGCATCGCTACATCATTTTCTTCATCCAGCAGGACATAGGAATTTTGATTTGCGAACAGCTTATAGGATTTATCTGCTAGAAGCGTCCAGCCATTCAATAAACCGTGCGTTTTATTAGCCAAGCCTTCTCCTCCTTTTAAAAGCAATAGTAAGTATCATTATATCATGCAGTTTCGCCCATTTTTTTGATTTTCTTACACTGTTGTAAAAAAACACTTTTCACACTTACCAATTTAGCAAGCAAACTACCTGGGAAATAAACTTTTTGGACAAAGGGATTAGAATTTTCCAGCAGGTTATACTATCTGTAATAACTTTATAAAGGAGACAGCTTCATGATAGATAAAGTATGTACTATCGGGCCTGCAAGTAATAATCAAGAAATTCTCCAAGGGCTTATTGAAAAGGGAATGACGATTGTCCGCTTGAATATGTCGCACGGTACCCAAGCAGACCATCTCGCTGTTATAGAAATGGTTCGAGAAATATGCATGACTACAGGAAGCAATGTCCGCATATTAGGAGATCTGCAAGGACCAAAGATCCGCTTAGGAAAAATAAAAGCAAACAAAGCTGTATTAAAAGAGGGAAACAGTTTCTCGCTAACTATAGAAGAGATTGTTGGAGACGAATCTCATGCAAGTGTTGACTATAAAGGACTTATCAATGATATAAAGGTTGGCAGCAGGGTGCTTATTAATGATGGTGAGGTAGAACTGAGTGTTGTCGAGACAGACGAAAGAACTGCAAAAACCATTGTAAAAGCAGGCGGAATGATTGCTTCTAGAAAAGGCGTTAATGTGCCTGGTACCTCATTATCCTTACCTGCCATAACAGAAAAGGATAAAAGTGATATTGAATTTCTTGTGAAGCATCATGTTGATATTATTGCATGCTCCTTTATTCGGCAGGCTGTCCATTTACAGCATATTAAAGAATATATCAGCCATTTCACCGATACACCGCCAAAGCTGATGGCGAAGATTGAAACTTTGGAGGCAGTCACAGCATTTACTGATATTTGTGAAGAGGCGGATGCGATTATGCTTGCAAGGGGCGACTTAGGGGTAGAACTGCCTTATTACTGGATTCCTATGCTGCAAAAAGCGATGCTTGCTGAATGTGCAAACAGAGAAAAATTTGTAGTGACTGCTACCCAAATGCTCCAATCAATGACAGAAAATGCCGTACCTACAAGAGCAGAAGTAACCGATGTTTTTCAAGCGGTTCAAGACGGTACAAATGCTGTTATGCTGTCAGCGGAAAGCGCAGTGGGAAAACACCCTCTTGAAAGCATTGACGTACTCACAAAAACTGCTTCTGTTTCTGAACGCTTTAAAGAAACTGTTCCACTTGACCTCAGCAGCATAGTTGCAGCCATCCAAACAGAATTATCATCCTAGTAAGTGCTGGTGACACTTCCTCCAGCACCTACTATTACCTTTTTATTGGAAGCCATTCAAGTATATCTTGAATTTTCCTGTCCCAGTAACCCCATTCATGTACGCCTTGGCTAAACTCATACGTATAATCAATGGCAGTCTGTTCACAAGCCTGTTTAAATCGCTTATTATCCTCAAAAAGGAAATCCTCTGTTCCACAGCATTGGTAAAGAGAAGGCTTCACCTGACGATTTTCCACTTTATTTATAAGAGAAAATAAGTCATGCTCTGTCCCTAAAATACTCTCATTCCCAAATATGAGTTTGAAGAGATCTCCTTCTGATCTATCCTTAAGTGTTTCCACATCCATTGCTCCAGACAGACTCGCTGCCGCAATAAAATCATCTGGCTTATTCAAAGCCCATTTAAATGCTCCATATCCCCCCATTGAAAGCCCTGCAACAAAGTTATCCTCCCTTTTTGACGATAATGGGAAAAAGGATCTTGCGACATTAGGCAATTCCTCTGTCAGGAAGGTCCAATATTTGTTGCCATATGCCATATTTGTATAGAAGCTCCTGTCAACCTGGGGCATAACAACCGCTAAACCTAAGGGAGCAGCATATCTTTCAATGGATGTTCTCCTTGTCCAAATTGTATGATCATCACTTAGTCCATGCAGCAGATAAAGTGTTTGATGCTTTTCTCCACTAACATTGTTCTTCATCCCAATTTGCGAGTTTGTTTGCTGTGGCAGAATTACTGTCATAGAAGTACTCAATTGCAAGCTTTCAGAAAAAAAATCACATTTAATTAATGCCATTTTGACTTGCTCCCCCTTTATTTTTAAAACGCTTTCATACAATTAAATTATATTCGTTTTTTCTCTTCTTGAATAACAATCTGCTTGGCAGGAACACTTTATAGACATATTTCTCCTTCTTTTGCAAAAACTATAGGGGATCTTCATGTTTATGAAGGAGAGTGAAGCGTGAATATTAATTGGTATATACTAATTGCGGCTATTTTATTAGGCTTGGCAGGAAACATTGTCGTACTGCGAAGAAGGTTCCGATTTTACCAAACAATCTTGCTTATTCATTTTGCCCTTTCCATCCTGCTCTGTCTGTTCTTTTATTACAATGGGTTTTATCGTTATGCACTTCCAGTGTTGTTTATTCTGCCAGCAGTGGTTATTAATTTTGGTCTTTTTATTGCTTTCTTAATTCGTTTCGAACCGACTAAGGATACTTTTCGTTTCTATTTTGTGTTTATTTCATGGACCTTCAGTTTGGAAATTATTTTAGAGCATCTTGGGTTTATCCGCTTTCGAAACGGCTGGGACTATTGGGATTCTTACAGTCTGTATTGGATTTATGCACGAACATTCACCTACATTGGTAAGCGTACTGTTCCGCTTGAAGGAAGAACTCCTATTAAGTTAACGAAAAGGAGCAATCTCATCTTATTTTCCATTACACTAGTTTTATTCTTTATAGTTCTGCTTTTACTGATGAAAACAGATCTATAACAACAAAAAAGCTTGAATTCTGTTATTCAAGCTTTCCATATACACTGTATTAGTAGGTTACATAAGGGCACTTGTTTGAACTGGAAAAAGCTGTCCATCAATGGAAAAGGATATTCTCCCTGTTTCCTCTGAAACAACGATGACTAAAGCATCTGATTGTTCCGTTATGCCGATAGCCGCTCTGTGTCTTGTGCCAAGCTTTTCCTTGCCATTATAAAACTTAGAGGTTGGAAAAATATTAGCAGCGGAAACAACCATATCTTTATCAATAAGAACTCCCCCATCATGGAGCGGATTTCCTGGATAAAAAATTGCTTCAAGCAGGTTAGATGACAATTGGGCATGCAGCGGAACACCAGAGTGAACTAATGTCTCAAGGCTATCCTGTCTTTTAATGGCAATCAGAGCACCGTGCCGCTTTTCCGAAAAATGCTGGGCAGAAACCGTGAGCATTTCCATATAGTCTGTAAATGGCTCAAGGTAGGATTGTAAGTAATAAGATGCTGCAAAGCTATGAATGCCTTTGAACTGCTTGTTCATTTTCTCAAAATCATTTAAAACACAGCAATCTTTTTCAGCGATAGACTCATATAAGCCATGGAGATTTGCCATAAGTAATTGCAAATCTGCCTTCAGCTGATTTTTGATAAAGATTGGCATATTCCCTTCTTCAACAGACAAGCTAACACTCCTTTTCTTAGCTCTCCTTTTTCTTTACTATTTCCAAGCCAAACCTTTTCTATACAGCAATTACCTGCTTAGTAATGGAAATGACAATTAACGCAACCATAAGGATTTTTTCCTTTTTATGAAGGAATTTCCAACCTATTAGCGAATGGTAAACTTAGACATAAATGACACCACTTTAGAGGGGTTGAGAATATTGCAATGGAAGAAAATGATATACTGGCTTATTGGAATAATCGTCGGGGTCGGAGGGCTTACTGCCTCTGTTGTTTTCGCTACCCTTATATTCTTGGAAAAGGATAAATCTTTAAAAACAGACAATGACAAGTCTGCAGTCAGTGCTGCAGCTACAAAATCTGTTTCTGATTCTGAGGAAATGAGTACAGAGGCTGTGAATGAACCAGTTGACAAAAGCGTTGTCACTTTAGCAGATGGTTCAAGCGGGCATGATTTTATCTCGAAATGGCATGACTTCTATAATGATACATTAGGGTGGGGCAGACTAGAAACAACTGATTATGCAGAACAGCAGGAAGCTGCTGAAAGCATTTTGTCCCAAGCAGAGAATATTGTAATTGATGACAGTAACATTACTTCTGATTTGGAACATATTAAGGAAGCTGCCAAGCTTGTGGCAGCAGCTGATAATCGGGATGCAATGCGCAGCCTCCACCGTTATTTCCACGATTTAGACATTTATTTTAATGGCTATGATTATAACCAGACATTCGGTGTGACTGAATTTAAAGGAGAAGACTGACAAAATACATTAATTGCTTTTACGGTTAAAAAAATTCGGCTTCTTAATATCATTGTTATATCGCTGATGAAAGATATGGGTTGCTGCAGGAGACAACGGTGGAATTAGCCATGCCCAATTCCCTGTTACTTCCCTGCCTGCTTCCTGCTCCTTCCCTTCAAAAATTTTGAACTGTTGTGCTGCCGTATGGTGATCAACGATTGTTACACCAGCATTTCGGAAGGATTCCAATACAGCAATATTGAGTTCAACAAGCGCTTTGTCCTTCCATAACGAAGATGATTTGTTTGTTTGGAGCCCCAAGGCTTCTCCAATTGCAGGAAGCATGTTATAACGATTCTCGTCCGCAAGATTTCTTGCCCCGATTTCAGTTCCCATATACCAACCGTTAAACTGAGCTGCTGTATAGGAGACCCCGCCAATTTCTAGCCTCATACTCGAGATGATTGGAACAGCATACCATTTCAGCTCCAAATCCTTAAACCATTCATAGTCAGGATGACGAATCGGCACCTCCATAATCAATTCCTCCGGTATATTTATAAGCACTGGATCATTTTGATTAAATTGCAAAACAAGCGGCAGGATATCAAAGTTCGTACCTTTCCCCTTCCATCCTAACGTCTGACAATATTCAGTAAACGACAGAGAATCAGGATCTCCAAGGATACCGAAGTCTGTTTTATAGCCAGCATAGCGAAGCAATTGATGGTTTAGAATTTGGACAGATTTTTCGTCACTCTCTTGCGGAAAAACTGTTATTGTCGGTCTTATCTTACCGCCGTTTGTCGCATATTCAATATGCTCTAATAAGGATTTCCCTATTTCCTCTTCTGTTGCAACAGTCCTTTTGTCGATGACATGGAGATTTTTCCAAAACAATCTGCCGATACAGCGATTGCTGTTTCTCCATGCTAGCATCGCTCCATAAGCCAGCTCCTCATATGTATGCTCATACGTTCCAGACCTTGCAATTTGTTCCTTAATTTCGGCCAATCTAGATTCTACTTGGTCTGCTTTATCCCAATCTGTATAGCATAACTGAATGAACGTGGATGCATCTGCTAATAGATTGTCTTCCAAATGAAATCCCCCTTTACTAGTCATTTTTCTTATCTTTCATAGTAAATAAATCATTTCAGAAATCTACGAACAAGCGCAAGCTTCTTGTCTGTATACGGAGGAAAAAGCTCTGTAATTTTTAACCCTTTCCCCCTTTTCAGTACACTCCTTTTATGAGAAAAAGCAGCAAAGCTGTAAATTCCATGATAAGAGCCCATCCCAGAAGTGCCAATGCCGCCAAATGGAAGCGCTGGATTAGCCAAATGAGTAAGGGTATCATTGATGCTAACACCGCCTGATGAAATAGATTTAAGCCAGTATTCTTCCATTTCCTTTGAAGCTGTAAAAATATACATCGCTAAGGGCTTAGTCATTTTAGTCACCCTTTTTACTACATCCTGTTTGTCGGTATATCCAATAATCGGAAGAATTGGACCGAAAATCTCATCCTCCATGGAAGGTGCATCCCAATCTGCCTGAATTAAAGCAGGCTCCAAAAAGCGCAGTTCTTTCTTGCTTTTCCCGCCATACAGAATATTTCCTTCCTCTGCTTCGATAATCTTTACAAGTCTTGCAAAATGCCTATCATTTACGATTTTTCCAAAATACGCGCTTTTTTCGACTGATTCTCCATAAAAACGGCCTATTGCTGCTTTCATTTCTTCAATCAGCTTTTCTTTTATGCTTTCATGTACGACAACATAATCTGGTGCCACACATGTTTGGCCAGCATTGACTGTTTTTCCCCAGATAATTCTGCTGGCTGCAAGTTGAATATCTGCTGATTCATCGACAAATGCTGGACTTTTCCCTCCTAATTCTAGGGTAACAGGGATTAGATTTTCTGCGGCTGCCTTCATAACAAGCTTTCCTACAGCAGGGCTTCCTGTAAAAAAGATATTGTCAAACCTTCCTTGAAGAAGCGCCTTATTCGTTTCAACTCCTCCCTCTACCGCGCGCACAAATGCTGGTTCAAATGTAGCTGAAATCATTGACGCTACTGCTTTTGATGTTGCCGGCACAAGCTCAGAAGGCTTTATAACAGCACAGTTTCCAGCGGCGATTGCACCGATTAATGGTTCAATCAAAAGCTGGAGCGGATAGTTAAAGGGTCCAATTATCAAAACTGTTCCGTAAGGCTCATGGCGGATAAAGCTTTTAGCAGGATATAGCGCCAAAGGCGACCGTACCTTTTTTACCTTCATCCATTTAGAGAGATTTTTAAGCGTATATGTAATGCTTTGCAAGATAAATCCAATTTCCGTTGCGTATGACTCAAAAGGATGCTTCCCTAAATCAGTTTGCAATGCATCCATGAGGTTTTCCTCATTCTCTTGAATTGCCTTACGCAGTTTTTTCAGCTGCACCACTCGAAATTGATAATCTAAAGTTTGATTTGTCTCAAAGAACAGCCTGCAATCTGTCAGCATCTGCTCTACCTCGTTCAGCTGCATGTCTTTTTCCATCTGCTTTGCTCCTTTTTTTGTATAGTAAAAAGGAGAATCCTGCTTGGATCTCCTTTTGTTTTTCATAAGCTTTCATGTAATATCGTTAATACTGTTTTCAAGTTTTTAATGGGTATTTGCCCAGGAGCAGAGGCTTTTTTTGCCGCACCAAATGTCAGCGCAGAGCCAAAGGCTTCACCGGCAATGCGGCTAATAGAGCCTTGTCCTCCCATTGACATGGCAATAATTGGTCTGTCTGCATATTGCTCCTTCATCGTTTGGACTGCATCCAACAATGTAATCACATCCGCCATACTTTGTGGCATGAGCGCGATTTTCGGAAGGTCTCCGCCAAGTTCCTGCGCTTTACGGAGCCGAGAAATAATTTCTTCCTTTGCCGGTGTTTTATTAAAATCATGATTAGACACAATAACAGCAGCCTTATGGGCATGTGCAAACTCAACAAGCTCTTTCACATCTGCTTCTCTATTAAAAAGCTCCACATCAATAATATCAGCGTAGCCTGACTTTGCTGCTGCCTTATTAAGGGCGATATACGCTTCCCTTTCAAGCTCTTTCTCTCCGCCTTCCTTCTTGCTTCTAAATGTGAAGACAAGAGGAATATTGCCAATCCAGCTTCTGATATTTGCCAATGTTTGAAGCACTTCACTTTTATCATAAGCTTTTTCAAAAAAATCGACACGCCATTCGATCACATCGACGCTTTCCGTAATCAAAACATGTGCTTCTTCCTTCAACTGGCTTGCTGTCTCTCCAATTAAGGAAGCACATATTTTCGGAATTCCCTCTCCTATTGCGATATCTCTTATTATTAATGGCTGAACCATTTAAGCACCCCTATTTTTCTGTTGTGACCTCTATTACTTATCTTGGCTCGTATAAATCCCATGCATATTTTAAGGAATCCACAATATAATCTGCAACCTCTTCCATATCTTTGCTATCTGTATCAACCTTTGAATGATGGTCTGCATAAATTTCTTGTCTTTTATTATACAGCTCTTCCATATCCTCAAGCGATTTCCCCTTCAAAACAGGTCTGCTGTCAATAATTAAGCTGATTCTATCCTTCCATGATTCCCAAGAGAGATCTAAATGAATGACAATACAATTTTCAAGGCAAGCATTTTTTATTTCCTCCTGTAAAAAGGAGCCTCCGCCAAGTGACAGCACAAGAAGCTTTCTTGCACTCAGCTCTGTTACTACTTCCTTTTCCTTCTGTCGAAAAGCCTTTTCTCCAACCTGCTCAAAAATCTTTGAAACAGGCATGCCGTACTCTTCCTCAATTACATGATCCACATCTAGAAAATCGCGATATAGCCTTTTAGCAACTAGCTTTCCAATACTCGTTTTACCAACGCCCATAAAGCCAATAAACACGATGCTCTTTTCCCTTAATGGTACTCGTTTGTTTTCCAAGGTGAAGCCCCCTATATTAATCGTGACAGTTTTAGATGTTCCGTCCAATTCTACTACTCATTATAAAATAATTATATGGCTAATCCTAGTTTAATCTTGCGAATATTCTACCACTATCATGCATAGGATGGTTGTTGGAAGAGTATTAAATAAACAGCCTATTTCTCATTCAATATGTAATTTTCTCCTTTACTATCAAGAAATTATTTCGTGATACTCTCATGGAAGCCTTTCCTCTACTCTTTTATAAAGGATATGGCCTTTTATTCTATTAACCATTTAAAAAAGTTATTTATAATAATTATAAAATAGTATTGATTTTTTAATTATAGATGATATTATAAAGTACATAAGATAAAGAACAAATAAATTATGAGGTGATTGCATGTCAAACAACAAATTAACAACTAGTTGGGGCTCTCCAGTAGGAGACAACCAAAACTCTATGACTGCTGGAGATCGTGGTCCTACTCTAATTCAAGATGTACATTTACTTGAAAAATTAGCTCATTTTAACAGAGAACGTGTCCCTGAGCGTGTTGTTCATGCAAAAGGCGCTGGAGCACACGGCTACTTCGAAGTAACAAATGACTTGTCTAAATATACAAAAGCAAACTTCCTTGATGAAGTAGGCAAAAGAACTCCAATGTTCATTCGTTTCTCAACAGTTGCAGGTGAGCTAGGTTCTGCTGATACAGTTCGTGACCCGCGCGGTTTCGCTGTTAAGTTTTATACAGAGGAAGGTAACTACGATATCGTTGGTAATAATACTCCTGTATTCTTTATTCGCGATGCAATCAAGTTCCCTGACTTTATCCATACACAAAAAAGGGATCCAAAAACACATTTGAAAAACCCAACAGCGGTTTGGGATTTCTGGTCTCATTCTCCTGAATCTCTGCACCAAGTATCAATCTTAATGTCTGACCGTGGTATCCCTGCAACACTTCGCCATATGCATGGTTTCGGAAGCCACACATTTAAATGGGTAAATAAAGAAGGCGAAGCAGTTTGGGTGAAATATCACTTTAAGACAGAACAAGGCGTGAAAAACCTGGCTGTTGATACTGCAGCAAAATTAGCTGGTGAAAATCCAGATTATCATACAGAAGACTTATTTAATGCAATTGAAGCTGGTGACTTCCCTGCATGGACATTGTATGTTCAAATTATGCCTGTCGAAGATGCTAACACATACCGCTTCGATCCATTTGATGTAACAAAAGTATGGTCTCAAAAAGACTATCCATTAATCGAGGTTGGCCGTATGGTGCTTAACCGCAACCCTGAGAACTACTTTGCTGAAGTGGAGCAAGCAACATTCTCACCTGGAACATTCGTACCTGGTGTGGAAGCATCTCCAGACAAAATGCTTCAAGGCCGTCTGTTTGCATATGCTGATGCACATCGTTACCGTGTTGGTGTTAACCACAATGCACTGCCAATCAACCGTCCACAAAGCCCTGTTAACAACTATCAACGTGATGGACAAATGCGCTTTGACGGTAATGGTGGAGGCTCTGTTTATTACGAGCCAAACAGCTTCAGCGGTCCAAAAGAATCTCCAGAAGACAAAACCTCTGCGTTCGCAGTTTCAGGTGTAGCTGACAGTGTTGCATATGATCACAATGATCACTACACACAAGCTGGTGACCTATACCGTTTATTGTCTGAAGAAGAGCGTGCTAGATTGGTAGAAAACATCGTTGGTGCAATGAAGCCAGTTGCATTAGAAGAAATCAAGCTTCGCCAAATCGGCCATTTCTACAAAGCAGATCCAGAATACGGAACTCGCATTGCAGAAGGACTTGGTTTAGCTGTTCCTGAAGAAGTTAAATAATAATTCAAGCTTTCGCCCTTAACATTTTTTGTTGAGGGCTTTTTAGCTGTCTAAGCAATAGTTAAGCGTAATAGTCCCTTTTCTAAGCCATTTACATTATTTCAAGGTCAACTTAATACATATTCATTGAAAAAAAATGGTACAAGCTTTACTCTTTAAGTATGTCTACATATGAAAGGGCTTTAATCCCTTTCTGGAAGAAATATAAAACCTTAGAGGAGCTGAGAAGATTGTCATTAACATTAGGTAGTACAAAGAAACTTCGCAATGGTGTTGAAATTCCTTATTTAGGCTTAGGTGTCTTTCTTGTTAAGGATCCGGCTGAGTGTGAAAATGCCGTAAAGGCTGCCATAAAAAACGGTTATCGTTCCATTGACACAGCAACTCGCTATGAAAACGAAAGCTTTGTTGGCAATGCTCTTAAGGCTGTTGATGTACCTCGTGAGGAGTTATTCATCACAACGAAAGTTTGGGTGAGCGACTTTGGCTACGAAGAGACAAAACAGGCCTTGCATCGTTCCTTGAAGGAAATGCAGCTTGATTATCTTGATTTATACTTGATTCACTGGGCTGCTCCAAACTATGCAGAAACATGGCGGGCAATGGAGGATTTATATGAAGAAGGTCTTGTGAAGGCTATCGGTGTATGCAACTTCCAAATCCACCATTTAGAAAAGCTGAAGGAAACGGCAAGAATCACACCAATGCTGAATCAGATTGAAACACATCCTTTATTCCACCAAAAAGAATTACGTGAATATATGGAACAGCATGGTATTGCTCATGAAGCTTGGGCACCAATGGCTCAAGGAAGAGAGAATCTTTTTGAAAATCCAACATTGCAGACTATCGGTGAAAAATACGGTAAAACTACTGCTCAAGTAATGTTGAGATGGCATCTTCAAAGAGATACAATTATTATTCCAAAGTCTATTCATGAACATCGCATCATAGAAAATGCAAACCTGTTCGACTTTGCTTTGACAGATGAAGATATGCAAGCAATTGATCAGCTTGATACAGGTTCCCGTATTTTCGGTGATCCAGATGATATCGAAAGATTAACTGCATTACAGCAGCAATAATCAAAAAAAGAATGCAATGGCTAAAAAAGCCTTTGCATTCTTTTTTTTGCTATTCTATTGATTTTTTGTTAGCTGACGTCCATTGGTTATCTGTTGCTGTTTTTTCTTGTTTTTTGCCTGTAACCTCTGCATTAGCAGAAGCCCATTGGTTGTTAGTTTCTGTCTTTTTGTCCTTCGCCATGTTTTTTCCTCCCATACTAATAATTTGTCGTGCAGTGTTAGTATGAGATAAAGCAGGCCATATTATGAACAAATACAAGCAAATTCACTACAGTTTCATCTTCTGTAAACGCAATGCATTAAGAACAACGGATACAGAACTGAAGGCCATTGCAGCACCTGCAAGCCAAGGTGCCAGCAGTCCTGCTGCTGCAATCGGGATGCCAAGAACATTGTAGGCAAATGCCCAAAATAAATTTTGCTTTATATTACGGATTGTTTTCCTGCTCATAAGAATACTGTCTGCAATGCTATTTAAATCACCTCTGATTAAAGTAACATCAGCTGCCTCCATTGCAACATCTGTGCCTGTGCCTATTGCCATGCCAATGTCAGCTAATGCAAGTGCAGGAGCATCATTGATACCGTCTCCCACCATTGCGACTTTTTTGCCTTGCTGCTGAAGCTTTTTGACTTCCTCTGCTTTTTGTTCTGGAAGAACTTCAGCAATTACTCGGTCTATACCGGCTTGATCCGCAATAGCCTTGGCTGTTGCCAAATTATCTCCAGTAATCATTACTGTTTCGAGTCCAAGCTCATGCAGCCGTTTCATTGCTTGCTTAGATGTATCTTTAATCGTATCTGCAACAGCAATAATCCCTGCATATTTGTCAGCAACACTTACAAGCATCGCTGTTTTTCCCTGCTTCTCCAAATCCTCCATATCCTGCAGGTGATAGCCTGTTTCAATTTGATAGAGCTCCATCAACCTTCTTGTTCCGACAAGAACTGTTTGGCCTCTGACGATTGCTTTTATTCCGTAGCCAGGAATTGCTTCAAATTGCTCTGCTGATTCAAGCTGTATATTTTCAGCTGTTGAGCCTTCCACGATTGCTGCAGCAAGTGGATGTTCGGACTGCTTCTCAGCAGAAGCAACGTAAGCTAGGAATGTGTTTCGGTCGATTACAGGTAAAACATCTGTCAATACAGGCTTACCATTCGTGATTGTTCCTGTTTTGTCTAAAAGGATTGTATCAATCCGGTGGGTGTTTTCCAGATGCTCTCCACCTTTAAATAAAATACCGAACTCTGCTGCTCTTCCAGATCCAGCCATTATAGAGGTAGGTGTTGCAAGCCCTAGTGCACACGGACACGCAATAACCAACACCGCTATTAGCTTTTCAAGACTTGCAGCAAAATCTCCAGGACTGATGAAAAAATACCATGTTATAAACGTCAATACAGCAATACCAACAACGATCGGCACGAAAATGCCTGAGATTCTATCCGCAAGTCGCTGTATTGGGGCTTTTGAGCCTTGAGCCGTTTCCACAGCCTTAATGATTTGCGCCAATGCTGTATCCTTGCCGACCTTTCCTGCTCGTATTTTAATGAATCCTTGCTTATTTATCGTAGCGCCAAACACCGCATCTCCAAGGTTTTTGTCTATTGGAATGCTCTCTCCTGTCAGCATGGATTCATCTACTGCTGTTTGACCAGATATTATTTCCCCGTCTACTGGAATCCGTTCACCTGGCTTAACATGAATGATATCGCCGATTACCACTTCTTCAAGGGAAATTTCAGCCTCGTTATTTTCTCTTTCAACGATTGCTGTTTTCGGCTGAAGTCCCATCAGCTTTTTAATAGCCTCTGACGATTTTCCTTTTGCTCTTGCTTCGAATAGTTTTCCCAAAAGAATTAGCGTTATCAATACAGAGCTTGTTTCAAAATATAGTCCATCTATATGACCGTGCCCACCTAAACTATTTAAAGTTAAATACACACTGTAAAAATAGGCAGCAGATGTTCCTAATGCTACAAGGACATCCATATTAGCACTAAAATTCTTTAATGCTTTATAAGCTCCTTCATAAAATTGAAAACCAATAATAAATTGAACAGGTGTCGCGAGCAACAATTGTACCCATGGATTCATAAACGCCTCTGGTACATACAAAAACGAGGTAAATTGAAAGTGACCAGCCATTGCCCATAGTAATGGTAATGACAGCAGCAGGGAAATCGTGAATTTAAGCTGCTGTTTTTTTCGTTCTTGCTCTCGATAATCAAGAACTTCCTTTTCATTTTCGTCTGTTTGCAGATTTGCACTGTATCCCAGCTTCTTAATTTTTGCTATCATGTCAGCAGTGCCTGTTACGGCGGGATTGTAAGAGATAGTCCCCTTTTCTAAGGCAAGGTTTACCGCTGCCTCACGGACTCCTTCCAGCTTATTTAAGCCTTTTTCAATTCTTGTAGCACAAGCAGCACATGTCATACCACTGATAGCAAGCACTGCTTTTTCCTCAACAACGCCATAGCCGAGGTTTTCAACCTTCTTTTGAATATCATTTGCAGTAATTGTTTCTGCATTAAATCGGACAATTGCTTTTTCTAGCGCTAAATTCACATTTGCCTCTTCAACACCAGCAAGCCTTGCCAAGCCCTTTTCTATTCGATTAGCACAAGCAGCACATGTCATCCCAGTGATTTGATATTGCTGCTCCTTTAATGTTTTCGATTTTTCTGCTGTTAATGCTTCCTTACTCATTCCACTCACTCCTTATACCTATATGGGGTATATTTTAAAGGAAAATAAAATGTGCTTCTAAAAAGCACATCTATATACTAAAGAAACGATCAGTTAAAAATGCCTTATTGTACGTCATAGCCTTGGTCATCGATTGTTTCCTTAATCGTCGCCAAGCTAACCTCTTTATCGTTAAATTCAACATCCACTTGTCCTTGCTCCAAATTCACTTTAACAGCAGAAACGCCTTTTAATTCTCCAACGCTTCCTTCAACAGCTTTAACACAATGACCACATGACATTCCAGCAACTTTTAATGTAGTTTTTTCCATGATTGCTTCCTCCTATTTTTTCATTAACTTTTGAATGGTGACTAATACCTCGTCCACAGCTTCTGTATCCCCTTCTTGAATACGATCAACTATACAGGTTTTAAGATGTCCCTCAAGCAGTATTTTTGCGACACTGTTTAATGCTGATTGAGTGGCAGCAATTTGTGTAATTACATCATCACAGTAAGTGTCCTTATCAATTAATCCTTTAATTCCGCGGATTTGTCCTTCAATCCTGTTTAGCCTTGTCGTCAAATTCTTTTTGACTGTATCTGAATGATGACTTTTACGCATATGTGTATGGCAAGCTTCCTCTTGCATGGACTTATTAGTCTCTGACTCCAATAAAAGCCCTCCCTATCCTCTATATATTTATATAATACCCCCGTGAGGTATATTTGTAAACAGATTTGCACTGATTTCCACTAAGTACCCAGTCCTATTATGTTCTAACTCAAAGAATATGATATATTATTGCTATGAAAAACATTTCTCAAATCAGCCGAATTTCGTTAAGAGATCAAGTATATCAACAGCTAAAGCAAGCCGTTATCCACCTTGAACTTGCCCCTGGTGAAAAGATCAGTGACAAGCTCCTTGCTGAACAATTTGGGGTAAGCAGGACACCAGTAAGAGAAGCATTGAAAAGATTGGAGGATGAGGGATTAGTCATATCTTCTCCTGGTTCAGAAACGAAGGTGAGTCTCATTGACATTGAGCAGGCGAAGCATGCTTTTACGGTCGTGGCATCATTAAATGCACTTGCAGCAAGGCTGGCCATGCCCTTCTTAACAGAAGCGCACTGTGATGAGCTTGTCAGCATTAATCAAGCATTTGAAAAAGCAATTTTAGACGAGAATAAGTATGAAGCAATCAAAAAAGACGATCAATTTCACGCCGTGCTACTGCATGCCTCCAATAATCCGGAAATCGAGATGTCCTTGGAGCGTCTCCTGCCGAAAATACGGAGATTGGAGCTGCTTAAATTCAATAAGCTTGATGGACTCTCCTCCATCCGCCAGCATAATGAAATTATTGATAGCATCCGCAATGGGAACCATCAGGAGCTTATTAAGCTTGTTGAAGAAAATTGGTTGAGCTTGGCTTCTTATTTAACAAAAGAGGAAACATAAAAAGACCAGATGGACGGCTTTATCATCACTCTGGTCTTTTTTTCTTGGATTTAATCACTTAACGCTATAACTCCATGCCTGTATAGCGAAGAATAGTCTCTTAAGAAAACAGCGGCACCTTGTTCCACTTTATCGTAATAGGCAGCAAACCGCTCATCGTCAACGTACATTCTAGCGAGACCTGCGTGTGCTTCCTTGCTGTAAGAATTCCAATAGTATTCGAGCCAAAGCTTATGGAGTTCTGCTGTTTTTTGAGCAGCGGTACTCCCTGGATCGCCTGTTTTCATTGCTTCCTTCAAATTTTCTAGCACATCCTGCCCAAGCCTTTCTGCTTCATTATAGTCCGCTTCTGTCATCTTCAGCATTTTCTGATTAGACTTGTCAATTGTCTCCTTACCATACTTTTGGCGTAGCTCTTCCCCGTATTGTCTTTCGTTTTCCTCTACCATGTTTTTCTTAAAGCCTTCAAATCTTTCCTTAGCGCTCATCGTTGTTCTCCCTTCCGTATTTTCTATCGTTTTATCGACATTCTCAATCAGCATGTCTAAACGGTTTCGTTTTGCCAGGAGTTTTGCCCGATGCTCCTCTAATGCCCCTTTCACATCAAAGGAGGGCGCGGAAATAATTTTTTTTATTTCCTCGAGACTAACGTCCAGTTCACGATAAAACAATATTTGCTGCAGCAATTCCACCTCTTTGCTTCCATATAATCGATAGCCAGATGAATTGACCCTTGCCGGCTTAAGCAGACCGATTTCATCGTAATACCTTAATGTTCTTGTACTAACTCCAGCCGTTTGGCTTAATTTTCGAATCGTGTATTCCACTGTTTTTCCCTCCTGACATGTTCATCTTAAACGTTTACGCAGCGTTAATGTAAATAGGTTATATCAAAAAAACAAAAAAAGCTCGGAAGCATCCAGAGCCTTTGTAGCAAAAAAATGTTCATTTAGCGTTTTATGTTTACTGTTGTTACCTCAAACTTATCATAGCGGTGTCTCGAAAAGGAATATTCAAATGGAACGCCATTATTTAAAAATCCAACATGCTCCACTTCCAGAATCGGGTCGTCTGCCAAACAGACTAAATGGGCTTGGTCCAGTTCATTTGATTTACATGCTCTTATTTTCCGATGTGAGCCAGCAATTGTGAGACCCAGTCTTTTCGTGATATGCTCATAAATAGATCCGTCCAATACTTCATCATTAATACCAGTAATAATGGTTGTCGGCATATAGGTTATTTCCATTACGTATGGCTCATCGTTGACAAGCCTTAAACGGATTAAGTAGTAAACTGGTGTTTTCGAGTCGATAGCGAGATGTTCCGCAACATCTTCTGACGGAAAGCCTACTTCAAACTTAATCACCTTGCTTGATACTTGCTGCCCTTCCATCAGTCTGGACAGGCCTGTTACTTCATTGCTCAATACATTAACTCTGCTGTCCTGTATGGCTGATTTAACAATGAATGTACCGTGTCCTCTTTTCCGGTATAGGAGGCCTTCCAAGACCAATGTGTCAAGTGCTCTTTTCATTGTCATCCTGCTGCAGGAGAATTCCTTTGAGAGTGTTATTTCATCTGGAATTGGCTGATCGAATGCATAGTGAGACTCTTTAATTCTCTTTTTCATTTCTGCTGAGATTGCTTCGTACTTGTTCATGATGGAACCACCTTAAAAAATAGATAGTTATATTATAAATTTATTGGTATGAAAATGTTAGCTATCCCAGTGTTTTTTTAAAAAGATGGCCAGTAAATGGCCATCTTAGACTGTAGACAAACTTATTTAGAATTAGTTTTTATTGTATAGAATGGAGAATGCTGCACTCCGGTGCGAGCCGCTTCGGAGTATAGCTTCACTTTTTAGATAGTACTAGCTGAATTACAGTAAAATTTATCCTTCCTTATTACTGTCCAACTATTCTCCCAGCCATTCGTCAACTTTGTTATGGTAATGTGACGGTTTTTGATTCTTCAAGATTTTCGCCGTTTGTTGCGATGACTTGTTTGTACCAGTTAAAGCTTTTCTTTTTATAGCGTTTTAGGTCTCTTAAATCTGACTCCCCTCTATTAACATAGATAAAGCCATAGCGCTTTTCAAATTGTCCGCCTGAGCTGATTAAATCTGTTGATCCCCATGTTAAGTAACCAAATACTTCTACGCCTTCTTCCATTGCAAGCTTAACCTGGTTAATATGATTTCTTAAGTAGTCGATGCGGTAATCATCTTCTACTGTATTATTTTCGTTCAGCTCTTCTCTTACACCAATTCCATTTTCTGTGATAAAAATAGGCAGTCGGTATCTAGCATACATATCCTTAAGACTAACTCTTAGCCCGATTGGATCGATTGCCCAGCCCCATTCATTAGCCTTTAGATTAGGATTAGGTGTAATGCCGGAAATAATTGCATCTTCTTTGACCTTTTCACTGCTGACAGTCTGGCTTTGATAATAGCTGATGCTAATATAATCGACGGTATTTTCTTTAAGAAGCTCTGCATCGCCTTCTTCGAAATGCGGCATGATTCCTTTGCGTTGCAAATTGCTTGTCACATAGCTTGGATATTCACCGTTTGCAAACACATCAAGATAGAAATCAACAAGCAGTTCCTTTGCTTTCATGTTAGCAATTACGTCTTCTGGAAGACAGCTGTTCGGATATGTTGTCATATATGTGACCATTCCTGCCATTTGTCCACCTGGCACAAGTTCATGCAGTGCTTTGACTGCTTTCGCATGTGCGATAAAGGAATTATGTGTTACTTGATATCGCAATGCCTCTTCATTGTCCGCTTCGTCAGTAGAGACACCCCAATATTGTAGATTTGTTAAAACGAGATTTTGTTCATTAAATGTAAGCCAATATTTGACCTTTTCCCCATAACGGGCAAAAACTGTGCGTGCATATTTGTCAAACAAGTCAACAACCTTCCGTGATGCAAATCCGTTGTATTTTTTGGCAAGCTGAAGCGGTAGATCAAAATGATACAGAGTGATGACAGGCTGGATGCCGTTAGCAAGCATTTCATCAAATAAATCATCATAAAACTGCAAGCCCTCCTCATTCGGCTCCCCTTCGCCATCAGGGAAAATCCTTGACCAGGAAATGCTTGTACGATATGCATTAAAGCCCATTTCCTTAAAGAGAGCAATATCTTCCTTATAGCGATGGTAGAAGTCAACTGCTGTCTTCCAATCAGACTGCCCTTCCTTAACAGGTCTTGCATCAACAATCGAAGGGCCTTTGCCGCCCTCGTCCCATGCACCTTCTGTCTGGAAGCTTGTCACTGCACCACCCCATAAAAAACCTTCTGGAATAACAGCTGTTTTCGTCATATTAATCTCTCCTCTATGTTTATTTTTGGTTAATCACTGTTAATCTACCAAATTGGCACAAAATCATTTATTTCCTTCAGCACTGCTTCCACTTCTTCTAATGCAGAAGCCGGGATTTCCAATCCAGATGCTTTCACATTTTCTTCGACTTGTTCTGGCCTGCTTGCCCCAATAATCGCGGAGCTGACATTCGGCTGACGAAGCACCCAAGCTAATGCAAGCTGTGAGAGCTCCACTTCCAATCCACTGGCAATTTCAGACAGCCTTTGAACCCTTGTTAGCACTTCATCATTTAAATAACTAGTAATCCATTTATTTGTGTCATCATTTGCAGCACGACTTTTGGCAGGAATTTGCTCATTTGGTTTGTATTTCCCTGTTAATATTCCTTGGGCAAGAGGTGAAAACACAACCTGGCCAATTCCTTCTTTTTCACTTACAGGGATTACTTCCTTTTCTATATAGCGGACCATCATATTATAGATTGGCTGATTAGAGATAAGCGGCCTTAAATTTTTCTCTTTAGCAATATGTACAGCATCCGTCAGCTGAGCAGCCGACCATTCACTGACACCGCCATAGAGAATTTTTCCTTGTGCAATTAAATCATCTAATGCTCTTAAGCTTTCTTCTACAGGCGTTTCATGATCATAGCGATGAAATTGGTACAAATCGATATAGTCTACACCTAATCTCTTCAGACTTGCTTCGCATTGTTCAATAATATGCTTTCTGGACAGCCCTCTGTCATTTGGTCCATCTCCCATCGGAAAGAAGACCTTTGTTGCAAGCACATAACTGGAACGGGTATAATCTTGCAGTGCTTCTTTCAGGACAGTTTCAGCAGCGCCTTTATTATAAGCATTTGCTGTATCAAAGAAGTTGATGCCAAGATCATATGCCCTATGGATACAGGAAATAGATTTCTCCTTTTCGACTGCACTTCCATATGTGAGCCAGCTGCCCAATCCGATTTCGCTTACTTTCAAACCAGAGTTTCCTAGTCTTCTGTACTTCATTTCTAATCACCCAACCTATTAGATTTTTTTAGTCATGCGCACAGCCAGTAGAGAAACTGCTGAATTCATTTTCAGCAGCTTCTCACAAGTTTTAACCACTAATTAGAAACGCTTACAATTATATTATAAAGGCTAGTGTTTAAATGTCTATACTTTATAAAAATTAGATTATACTTTTAACGACAAATATCGTCAACTTACTTCCAATGATGAATGCTGAGATGTATATAGATTCCAATATTGGCCTTTCCTTGTCATTAGCTCATCATGGGACCCCTCCTCAGCAATTTCGCCTTTTTCAATAAACAAAATCCTTGAGGCGCTTTGAATGGTGGACAGACGGTGTGCGATGATAAAGGACGTCCTTCCTGCAAGCAGCGTACTTAAGCCTTTTTGAAGGGCCAGCTCTGTTTCTGTATCGATCGATGATGTCGCTTCATCTAAAACCAAAATTCTTGGATCTGCCAAGAGTGCTCTTGCGAAGGAAATGAGCTGTCTTTGTCCTGCTGAAAGCCTTGTTCCTCGTTCATTCACTTCTGTTTCATAGCCATCCTGCAATGTCATAATAAAGGAATGGGCCTGAACTGCTTTTGCTGCTTCCACCACTTCCTCATCACTTGCATCAAGGCGGCCATAACGAATATTATCCATTATTGTTCCCGAAAAGATAAACGGATCTTGGAGCATAATGCCCATCTGTCTTCTAAGTGAGGGAATCGTTACTGTCTTTATATCAACCCCATCCATTTTTATTTTGCCGCCGTTCAAGTCATAAAAACGGCTGATCAAGTTAACAATTGACGTTTTGCCAGATCCAGTTGCACCAACAAGAGCTATTGTTTCTCCTGGTTCTGCAGTGAAATGAATATTTTTTAATACTTTTTCGCCAGCCTCATAACCAAACTCAACATGGTCAAATTCTACCTTTCCTTTAATATCGTGCAGTGCTTTTCCCCGCGGGTTATCGAGCACTGTCGGCTTTTCATCCATCATTTCAAAAATTCGCTCCAGATAGGCCATCGCATTTATAATCGCATTATAGAAGTTGCCGATATTGGAAATCGGTGTCCAAAACATCCATATATAACCGACAAAGGCTACTAAAGCCCCAACTGTCACGCCTTGCCCAATCATTGAGATTCCGGCCACATATATAAAGGAAACGGTCAGAACAGAAATATTTTCAATGGACGGCCAAAGAAGAAACTGGATATAGACTGCTTTTATCCATGATTTTTTATAGCCCTTTGACACATCCTCAAAAATTTTCTTGTTTTCTTCTTCCCTCGCAAATGCTTGTGTTACCTTCATGCCATTGATGCTTTCATGTATATATGCATTCATATTAGACTGTTTATTACTTAAGTCCTGCCATGCCTTACGCTGGGCATTTTTAATAAAAAAGATAACAATCGCTAAAAGCGGGAATCCAATCATGGCATAAATCGCCAAACGAACATCTATGGCAAACATGAATCCAATGATGACAGTTAAGCTGAATATATCTGTAATCAAGTTGATAAGCCCATTTGACAGCAAATCACTAAGTGAGTTCACATAATTAACGACCCGCACTAAAATTTTTCCGTGTGGGCGGTTGTCATAAAAGGAAAAGGACAATGATTGAATATGTGTAAAAAGGTCCTTTCGAATTGTCTTTATGACATTTTGACCAATTTCAGCCATCATTCTAATCCGGTATTTCATACAAATCCCCGTTATAATGAGAGCACCCAAATAGATGCCTGCAAGCAGTAAAAGCCCACCAACATTGCCTGCTGGTATTTCCTTGTCAATCGCTTGTTTAATAAGATAAGGTCCAATCAGATTTGCTCCGCTTGCGACAAGCATGATGAGTATCGTCAGCATGATTTTTTTCTTGTACGGCTTAACATAACCAAACAAGCGCTTAAGATGAATAAAACTAAATGGCGTCTCTAAATCCTCATCAACATCGAACTTATTTCGTGCCATTAAATCACATCCTCATCCCTGTGCTTTTCTTCAAAGTTTCCATATTGATTCTTATAAACATTAAAGTAATAACCTTTCTTTCGCAGCAGGTCCTCATGTGTGCCCCGCTCGATTATCGCTCCATTATTCATCACCAGAATTTGGTCTGCATCCTTAACAGACGAAATTCTGTGGGCAATAATAAAGGATGTTTTGTTCTTTTGAATAGATTTCAGTGTCTTTTGAATACGATTCTCTGTTTCCATATCAAGGCTTGAGGTCGTATCATCCAAAATCAAAATCGACGGGTCTTTCAATATAGCTCTTGCAAGGGCAATCCGCTGCCTTTGCCCTCCAGAAAGCCCGACACCTCTTTCCCCAACAATCGTTTCATAGCCTTCTGGTAAATCACTAATAAAATCATGAGCATCCGCCATTTCTGCAGCAAACTTAATGGAATCAATGGAGGTATGAGGATTACCATATGCTATATTACCCTCGATTGTATCCGAAAACAGGAAGATATCCTGCATGACCATCGCCATTCCTTTACGAAGCTCCTGCAGCTCCCAGTCCTTCACATTTCTTCCATCAATTCTTACCTCTCCGCTTGTGGTGTCATAAAACCGGCTAAGCAAATTGACTAAAGTTGATTTCCCCGCACCTGTTGGACCAATAATCGCCAGCGTCTGGCCCGGCTTCACTTTAAAGCTAATATCCTTTAACACAGGCTCTTCTCCATAGCTGAAGGAAACTTTGTCAAACTCCACAATCCCCTTATACTCACCTATCGGCACGACATTATTGTGGCTGGCAATCTTCGGGACTGTCTTAAGAAGATCCTCAACTTTTTCTGCTGATGCAATAAAACGCTGCACATCATTTAAAAGCCATCCGGCCATTTTCATCGGGTTGCTAAGTGCCCATATGAAGGAATTAAACATAACTAGTTCTCCAATTGTGAGTGAACCATTTATAACCATAACTCCTCCTGCAAAAATCATCAGCACTGTCAGTACACCTGCAAGAGAGTCCAAAATCGGTAAATACTTTTCCCAAATCTTTGACGACTTTAAATTTTTTTCTTTAAAGCCTTCATTTGCAATCGAAAACTTAGCGATTTCATAATCCTCTTTTGCAAATGCTTTAACAACACGGTTTCCACTAATGTTTTCCTGAACGACAGAGTTCAATTTCGCAAATTGGTTACGGATTTCTGTAAAGGTTGGCCGCACATCCTTTGTAAGGCGGAAAGCGAAAAAACCAATGATTGGTGTTACAATTAATAATGTCAGCGCCAATGGAGGATGAATATAAAACATGAAACCAATCGCAAACAGCATGATGGTTGCGTTTTCAAAAATCATGTAGATCGTCCATGCTGTAAAATGTCTGACAGCCTCCATATCTCCTGTCATCCTTGCCATAATATCTCCTGTTTTTGTGCGATCATAAAAGCTGAAATCCAGCCTGTGCAAACGGTCATATAGCTGCTCTCTAATGTTGTAAATGACATTCTGGGAGACATTTTCAAAAATCATTTGATACGTATAGCGGATAATTGTTCGCAAAAATGTACCTGCAATCATAATTCCCAGTATCGGCCAAAGCAGATTCATCTGCTTGCCGTACATGACATCATCAACCATCCTCCCAGCCAAATACGGATTAAGCACATTTAAAGCAGATACAATAACTGCACAAAACAGGCCAATTGCTATTTTTGTACGATAAGTATGTAAGAACCCCCATATCCATCGCAGACTATGCATCTAGCCGACTCCCTTCCATTGCTGTATTCTTTTGCTTACTTTCGTCACTTTACTCTCCTTCCATATACTTTTCGACTATCTAAGATAATGCTACCGAATAATCTTATTAGCATTAGTTCCTTTCTATGTATGTCCTGTTCATAAAATCTATCATTTTTTTAATAGACCGATTGCCCCAGAAATAATGCAGCTTTATACCGCTGCCTCTTCTTTCTGTTTCTTGGTTTTGAACGTAAAAATAAATCTGACACATGCGCCGTAAATGGCAGGTGCAAAAAATACGAAAAAAAGGAAGTTAAGCTTGATTAACTGAAAAACAACGATAATGGCTGCGAGCATCAGGAACGACCGAAAAATCTGCTTAGCTATGAGAAACAGACTGACCATTGCTGTCCTTTTTGCCGGTAAATCAAGATGCACTAAATTCCAAACCATATACGTAAAAAAGATAATGGCCAGCATAAAGGCATAAATGCACACAAATTTAATGACAGATGTGACATAAGGATTAATTGTTGCAGGAAAAGGCAGGATGATAAAAGTTCCGATATAAATAAAGATAAAAATAATGATGGCGGACAGCCTTTTTTTCTTCGTATATTTAGGGCTGATTTCTTGAAACAGCTTGCGCACAGATGTGCCATTCCCTGCGAAAATTTCACCAATAACCTCAATCAGCGTACAGGCTGAATAAACAAGCCCGCCAATAAAAAATCCCTTTCCTAAATACAGCCAGAATAATAGACTTGCCCTGACAAGACGGTATGAAATGTCCATAAAGGAAAAGAATTTACTGTCTATAAAACGGCTTTTATTCATAGTAAATGACCCCCTAATAAAAAAAGGCTGCCTGAATCCAGGCCGACCAAATGGTAAAAAACCATATAGTCCATGCATTTTTCAGACAGCCTATTGATTGCTATTTCAAGCCAAATTCCTTGCGAATTTGATCTGCTACTTCTTTTAACTGTTTTTCTGCATCCTTGCTGCCATTAAGATTGATATTGTCAATAACAGGCTGGATTTTGCTCACTATCTCTGCATATTCCGGGATATAAGGAGCATTCATAACGGTTCTTCCTTCTGCAAGAATTGTAGACAATGCTTTTGCATTTTCAGGTGCATTTGCCATTGTTTCAATTTTATCTTCATTCCTTTTTACTACAGGAACTGCTGAAATAGTATCTACTTGCAGGTCTTGACCCTTTCCAGTAGACAGGAATTGCAGAAGTTTATAAGCCTCTTCAGGATGCTTTGTTCCGCTTCCAATTCCAATTGGAAGATAAGATGCTGCAGCTACGTTTCCTGCTTTTCCTGCAGGCAGTGGCACAACATCCCATTTGAAGGTTGCATTCTTCGCTGTATCAGACCAATCCCATGGACCCATCATTTTCATTGCTGCTTGACCTGCAAGGAACATATTCGATAGCCCTTGACTTTGAGCAGTAGTTGGCTGTACATGATATTTATTAATCAAGTCTGCTCCAAATTTAATAGCTTCAATTGATTCAGGTGAGTCAATAATTACTTCTTTGCCATCCTGACTGACAAATCCTCCGCCATTTTCTACAAGCAGTTCATTTGTATAAAAGTTTTCCATTCCGAATTGGACTGTTTTGCCGTTTTTCTCTACTGTCAGCTTTTGTGCTGCTGCAAGGAAGTCAGCCCATGTCCAGTCATCCTTTGGATATTCAACACCTGCAGCATCGAACATATCCTTGTTGTATCCAAGCATAAAGGCAGAAGCATCACGAATAAGCGCATATTGCTTTCCATCCACTTGCCCAAGTGAAAGCACATTTGGCATATATTCATCTTCCTTGATTTCTTTATCAGACAAATCCATCAATACGCCCTTGCTGACAAATTGACCGAATGCAGACGGCTGCAGCCATACTAAATCTGGCTGATCTCCACCAGCAGACATCGTCAAGAATTTATCATTGAACTTATCATATGGTGCATATACTTGCTTCACTTTAATTCCAGGATTCTCCTTTTCAAACTCCTTGAAAATATCACCTTCGAGCTTCGTTCCTTCTGGATTATTGTTCCAAACAAGAATGCGCAGCGTCACATCTCCTGACTCACCGCTTGCGGATTCAGAATCCGAACCAGAACAGCCTGTCAAAATCAAAGATAGTGCCAATACAATAGTGAACAGCAAACCACCTAACCCTTTTTTCTTCCTCATGCTTTTACCCCCCAGGTAATGTTTGTGTATGGATAAACAGATAAACGGCAAAGCCATTCATCTAAGTGAAACCAACGCAATTAACCCTTTCCGCCTGTTGTAGCAATTCCTTGGACGAAGTACTTTTGGCCAACAAAAAAGATAATGATTAGAGGCAAGATGATAAAAACACTTGCTGCCATCATCGGACCCCACTGAATTAACAAAGCACCCTTAAACTGCAGAATTCCTAATGCGAGCGTATATTTGGAATCATCATTTAAGTAGATTAATGGATTAAGAAAATCATTCCATGTCCACATAAAACTCAACAAAGCCACTGTAATAATAGAAGGAACTGATAAAGGAATAATAATTCTCCAAAAGATACCGAATGCTCCACAGCCATCTAAATAGGCACTTTCCTCCAGCTCCTTCGGTATTGTTTTGAAGAATTGTCTTAATAAAAAGATGAAGTAAGCGCTACCAAAGAAGGAAGGAACAATTAACGGCAGGAAGGTGTTAACCCACCCCAGTTTAGAAAAGATCATATAGACAGGAATCATTGTGACTTGAGGCGGCAGCATCATGGTGCCAAGCAAAAGCACAAACCAGAAATTCCTTCCTTTTCCTTTAATTCGCGCAAACCCATATGCAACAAGAGTAGAAGAAACGACTGTGCCAATCACTACACAAACCGTAACAATCACAGAGTTCAAATAATACTGCCCAAAGTCCACAAGCGTAAAGACTTCCTTATAGTTAGCCAAATCCCAATTCTTCGGCAGTAAAGTAGGCGGGAATGCCATCGCTTCATTTTCAGGCTTAACAGATGTTCCAATCAGCCATAGAAAAGGAAATAAAAACAGAATGGAAAGAGCAATCAGCAAAAAGTAAGTAAATCCCTTTTCTAATCTTCTGCCTTTCTTTAAACTGCGAGGTTTTTTTGCCTTAACAGAAGCTGCCGTCTTAACAGGTGTTACTTCCATAGTTGACTCCTCCTCTCCTTACTCATCGTATTCGTAATACACTTTTTTCCCAAACACTTTAAACTGAATCAGTGTGAAAACAAGTATGATGATGAACAAGATCCAGGCAAGTGCTGATGCATAGCCCATCTTAAAGAATTTAAAGGCATCCTGGTATAAGTAAAATACATAAAACAACGACTTATAATTCGGTCCGCCATTGCCGCTGCTGACAACATATGCCTGTGTGAAAATCTGAAAGGAACCGATTAGTCCCATAATGAGGTTGAAGAAAATAACATTTGAAGTCATCGGAATGGTGATATTCCAGAACTTATGGAACTTCCCCGCACCATCCAGTTCAGCTGCTTCATAAAGGGACGCTGGAACACTCTGGAGTCCTGCAAGATAGATAACCATTCCGCCACCTGCTCCCCAAAGGCTCATAATAATCAAAGTAGGCTTAACCATGCCTTCACTTAATAGCCAATTTGATGTCGGCAAATGAAAGAAGGAAAGAATACTATTGGCAATCCCAAAATCCGGCTGAAAAATTAAAATCCAAAGAAGTGAGCTGGCAACTGTCGGTACAAGCGAAGGTAAGTAAAAGATTGTTCGGAACAAGCCCATAAATCTTACCTTTGTGTTCAGCAACACAGCAAGCATGTACCCGACAACGAGACCAAGAGGAACTCCGACAATCGTATAAAAGAAGGTGTTCCATAATGACTGCCAAAACAGTGGATCTTCTGTGAACAGCTTTTTATAATTTTCCAATCCAACCCAATTTGCTGCCCCCAGCCCTGAATAGTCTGTGAAGGACATATATAAAGAGTACACCATTGGGCCTGCAGTAAAGACAACAAAGCCAATCAGCCAAGGCAAAATAAATAAGTAAAACAATAAAGTCCTCGATTTATTCATTTGCGTCACCTTCCATTTAATAAAATCATTTACTGCTATGTAACCTGCTTCCTTCACTCTCCCTTCCACACATTTGATTGCTGCTTATTTAAATCCATCATGTATATTACTTCTGTTTTAACTTACAAATAAAGTTATGTAAGCCTTTTCAACTACAATTTCATATTAACTGCTGTACTTGAATTTTTCAATAATTTTTTAAAGTATTTTACTTAATTTTTTTAATTTATTTTAAGTAACAAAATATAAAATTACTTAAAATAGTCTAGATAACCCTCGTACTAAATAAATGCACTCAATATTACCCAATCTATATAAATCTATAATTACTGAATAAAATATACTCATATTCATTAAGTTACATTCGCATTTTTGAAGATTATCGATTACTTAATTTAATTTAAATACTTATTGTCATCCTTATTTATAATTGTTAAAATCAAATATATAATCTTGTAAGGGTTTTCATATAATGAAGTGAGGTGTACTTACTGATGACAATCTATGTAAATCAAGAAACAAAGGAATTCCATTTATGCAACAATAACGTCAGCTATATTTTTAGAGTCTTAGAGAAATCAAACCAGCTGGAACATCTTTATTACGGCAAAAAACTGACACATCGTGATTCGTTTACGCACTTAATTGAAAGAGAAATAAGACCATCCTGCAATCTGTTTGAGCATGACCATACGTCTTCCCTTGAGCATATTAAGCAGGAATACCCAAGCTTTGGAACTACAGATTATCGCCAGCCAGCCCATATGATTACCGACAAAATTGGCAGCACCATAACAAATTTCCAGTACAAAGACTACAAGCTGTTAAAGGGCAAGCCTGTACTAGATAATCTCCCTGCCGTATATACAGAGCAAGCGGAAGAAGCAAATACACTGGAAATAACATTAACAGATGAAGTTCTGCGTGCAACGCTTGTACTCAGCTACACCATTTTTTGTGACCGTAATGTCATCTGCAGAAATGCCAGATTTATCAATGAATCTGACTCTGCGTTCTTTTTGGATAATGCCATGAGTGCATCTGTGGATTTACCTGATGATCAATTTGAAATGATTCATCTTGCAGGTGCATGGGCAAGGGAAGCACATATGGAGGTCCAGCCTTTAACAAAGGGCATCCAATCTGTATACAGCTCAAGGGGTGCAAGCAGTCATGCCCATAACCCCTTTTTAGCATTAAGGCGTTATAACGGCACAGAACAAACTGGAGAGGTGTATGGCTTCAGCCTTGTATACAGCGGCAATTTTCTTGCACAAGCAGAGGTAGATACATATGGCGTCTCTCGTGTAATGATGGGAATTAACCCGTTTCAATTTAGTTGGAAGCTCAAGCCTGGTGAGGTGTTTCAAACACCAGAATGCATTATGGTATATACTCATGAGGGCTTGAATGGAATGAGTCAAACATTTCATGAATTATATCGGGAGCGGCTGGCAAGAGGCTATTGGCGCGACAGAGCGAGACCCATTCTTATTAACAATTGGGAAGCGACCTATTTTAATTTCGATGAGGAAAAAATCCTCTCCATTGCAGAGACAGCACAAAACCTTGGTATTGAGCTGTTTGTCCTCGATGATGGCTGGTTTGGGAACAGGAATGATGACACCTCTTCTCTCGGCGACTGGTTTGCTAATGAAGGAAAGCTTCCAAATGGTATTAAAGGGTTGGCAGAAAAAATCAACAAGATTGGCATGAAATTTGGTTTATGGTTTGAACCTGAAATGGTATGTAAGGATACAGCCCTTTTTAAGGAGCACCCTGACTGGATAATCGCTACACCAAATCGAATGCCTTCACACGGGCGAAATCAGTTCATTCTCGATTTCAGCAGAAAGGAAGTCGTCGAGCATATTTTTCAGCTCATGGATAATATCATCGAGGATTCTAACATCAGCTATATTAAGTGGGATATGAACAGATACATGACAGAAACCTATTCTTCAAGCCTTCCAATCGATCAACAAGGAGAGTTGAGTCACCGTTATATACTTGGTGTTTACAGCTTATACGAGAAGCTGTTGGCAAAATATCCGGAAATGCTGTTTGAATCATGCGCTGGCGGAGGTGCCCGTTTTGATCCTGGCATGCTGTATTATGCTCCGCAAGCATGGGCAAGCGATAATACAGACGCAGTTGAGCGCTTGAAAATTCAGTACGGAACAAGTCTTGTTTACCCGCTTTCCTCTATCGGCAGCCATGTTTCCACAGTGCCTAACCATCAGGTGGAAAGGATAACACCGATGGAAACACGAGCAAATGTCGCTTACTTTGGAACATTCGGATATGAGCTCGATATTACAAAGCTCACAAAGGAAGAGCAGGAAAAAGTAATGCTGCAGACTGCCTTCATGAAGGAGCATAGGGACTTCATCCAGAAAGGGACATTCTATCGCTTGTTGTCACCATTTGACTCAAATGAAGTATCCTGGATGGTTGTAGCTCGTGATAAGAAAAAAGCGCTAGTTGGATATTATAAAGTTCTCGCAAAGCCGAATGAGCGCTATAACCGCATCAAGCTGACAGGCTTAGATCCCGATAAACTATATGCAATTGAAGGCAAAGACACAAAGCATTACGGCGATGAACTGATGAATATAGGCATACTGCTTTCAGAGGATTATACAGACCGTGCCTCGGAATATTGGCAACGGGAAAGAGCAGGAGATTATTCATCTCGGCTGTTTATCCTGACAGAAGCTTAAAAATTTGAATTCTTACAATAAAAGGAGGTCAACACATGAAGAATTATATGGTGTTTGACGTAGGAGGCAGCATGATAAAGTTCGCTGTCATGACAGAAAATGGCGATTTTATCGAGAAGGGTGAGCTGCCCGTTTCCGAAAGCGAGTTTACTATATTCCAAGAAAGCATTGTACAAACCGTATTGGAAAACAAAATAAAACATCAAGTTGCAGGAATTGCCTTCAGCTGCCCAGGCGGAGTGGAAAGTGAAACAGGTATTATTGGCGGTTCAAGTGCACTGCCCTTCATTCATGGACCAAACTTCAAGGAGATTTTCGGTACTGCGACAAATCTCCCTGTTGAGCTGGAAAATGACGCAAATTGTGCTGCTTTAGGTGAGGTGTGGAAGGGTGCTGCCAAAACAAATGAAAATGTGCTGTTTACTATCATTGGCACAGGAATCGGCGGAGCTGTCATCAAGGATCGTCGCATTCATAAAGGAGCCAATCTTCATGGCGGTGAAATTGGCTATATGGTGATGCAAGTAGTAGAGGAAGACGGCAAGCCTGCCTTTCAAACATGGAGCCAGCTTGCTGCAACAGGCGCTTTAGTTAAAAAAGTCGCCAAAAGAAAAGGCATTGATCCGAAGGAGCTGAACGGAAAAAAAATCTTTCAGGCTGCCGAGGAAGGAGATACTATTTGCTTAGAGGAAATTGATGCATTTTATCTCCGTCTTGCACAAGGCATTTATAATATCCAGTATGTGTATGATCCGGAAAAAATCATTATTGGCGGAGCCATCAGCAATCGGGAGGATTTAATTGAACAAATCTACAAAAAACTCGATATCCTTCTGGAATCTGTGATGGCTGCAAAGGTTAGACCAGTTATTGAACAATGCCAATACAAGAATGATGCCAATCTCATCGGCGCACTGTACCATTATCTGCAGTGCCAGAAAGCCGAATCTGTGGAGGCATAGGGAAAAGCACCAGTGAATAACTGGTGCTTTCGTTTTTTCAGCTGAGCTTCTTCACGGAATTCCGATGAACGATTTTCCCGTTAATAAGTGTTCTGCCGTATTTTTCATTAGGATTATGAAGCTTTTCCATAATTATCTTCACAGCAGCCTTGGACATTTCCTTAATATTCACCTCAACAGTCGTCAGCAGCGGCTCTGTTAAGGCTGCAAAAATAGAATTATCAAACCCAACTACTGAGCAATCCTCCGGTACTTGGTAGCCATTTTTCTGAAGATTGTTAATGAGGTTGTATGCAATCTCGTCATTATTACAAACAAATGCTGTTGGCATATCATCAGGAAAAACGATGTCTATATATTTGCCTCGTTCATCACGGTCATAAATAATATAGTCCTGCCTCAGCTCGATTCGATGCTCCAAAAGTGATTTGTAGTATCCTAGAAACCTGTCCTGTATACTGCTCGTCGCATAGATGTTGCCGACATAGGCAATTTTTTTATGGCCATTTTCCACCAGATAATTAGTAATTTCATAGCCGCCAAAAAAGTTATCTGTTAAAACAGAGTCAATTTCGTTCTGGTCTGTATAAAAATCTAAGAAAATAACAGGACTGTCAATTTTCTGAATTTCTTTCACATATTCATTGCCAATCTGTCCTAAAATAATGAAGCCATCCACCTTTTTCTCATTATAAATTCGCGGCAAAATGAGCTGGTCTTCATCCTCCTGCCCTAAAATGTACAGAATTCCTGAGTAGTGGTAGCCATCAAGGATTTTTGTCAGCATTTGATAAAACTGCAGATAAAAGGATTGCGTTGTACCTGTAAACCTCTCTGGGATAACGATCCCAAGATTATAAGAAAGGCCATCCTTAATCGACTTTGCATGTGTATTGAAGCGATAGCCCATTTCTTCAGCCAATAATTTTATTTTCTCTTTTAATTCTTCACTGACCCCATCTTTATCATTAAGCGCTTTGGAGACAGTCACACTGCTGACACCAAGTTTATTGGCGATGTCACGCATCGTAACATTGCTTCTCACAAAAATTCCTCCGATATGAAATAATTCTGTTTCTTAGCTCATGGGATTACTATACTATAACGGCCACTTTTAAAAAAGCATCCATATTTACTCTTCAAGCAGGTCTGCAAAAAAATCATGGACTTTGTCGCCTAATGTCCTTATATATTCATGTCCATATTCATAATAAATCAGCATATTTTTGTCTGATTGAATTTTATTGTAGGCAGCAAATTGGGTAGAAGGCGGACAAATAGCATCCTCCATACCAACTGCCCACAATACATTTGCTTTTATCCTGTCTGCCAAATGCTGTATATCTATATAGCCTAGCTTTTGGAAAACCTCTTCCTCATGTTCATGGTTTGGATCAATAAACTTAAAGTAATAATGAATTTCTTCATAAGCTGAATTGGTAATATCGAGCTCCCATGCTCTTTTAAAGTCTGATAGAAATGGATAAACAGCAGCTGTTTTCTTAATTCGCGGCTCTAAACTGGCACAAGCGATCGCCAGCGCCCCACCTTGTGATGCACCATAAGCTCCTACTCTATTTTCGTCTACATTCTCCATCGAGCAGAGAATTCTTGCAGCTTGAACTGTATCTAAATATACATTTCTGTAATAGAGCTTTTCTGGAGCCTCTTCTATCCCCCTAATAATATGGCCTTTTAATGTTGTTCCTTTTACTTGGAGATTATCCTCTGACAGACCACCCTGGCCGCGGCAGTCCATGGCCAAAATCGTGTAGCCTTCTGCTGCATAGCCTATTTTGTCCATCCAGTCGCCGCTGTTCACATGATAGCCGTGAAACCATAACAGCCCCGGTCCAGGTCTTGTTTGCCCTTTTGGTCGTACTAACTGGCCATGTATTCTTGCTCCACCGACGCCTGTAAAATATAAATGAAAGCATTCAGCAGCCTTACTTTGAAAAGAAGCTGGGATTAGCTCATAATCCAACGATTGCGCTTGTAATTCTTTTAGCCCCGCTGCCCAATAGGCATCAAAATCATCTGGCTTCGGGTTGATTCCTTTATATTGCTGTAAATCAGACAAAGGCATATCAAATTTCATATCAGCATTCCTCCGCTTAGTTTATGTATGCGCTAACATTTTGTATTACTTAAACGATAACTTAATTATAAACCTCTGCGAAGTTAACCGTCAATAATAGAAAGAGAGCTTCCTAGATTGCAAAAAAAAAAGTGATTTCGATTGAAATCACTTTTTTCTCTCTTTTAAAATCCGTTATTCTCTGCAACTTCTTTAAACCATTGTCCGCTCTTTTTAACTGTGCGTTCACCGTCTTTATTAAGATTTACAGATACGAAGCCATATCTATTTTTGTACGCATTTGTCCAAGACCAGTTATCCATGAACGTCCATAAATGATAGCCTTTTACATTAGAGCCTTCCGCAATTGCTTGATGAACCCATTTAAGATGGTCTGAAATAAACTCAATTCGGTAATCATCTTGAATGATGCCTGATTCGTCACGGAATTTTTCTTCGCCTTCAACTCCCATTCCATTTTCAGAAATGAAGCATTCAATATTTCCATAGTTATCTTTTAAATTGATTAAAATATCATATATGCCTTTTTCGTAAATTTCCCAGCCACGGTGCGGATTCATTTTTCTGCCAGGCATCACGTAGTTATCAAAATAGCGATCTGGCATAAATGGAGCCTCTGGATTAGGAAGATGCTCTTTCGCCTTCACCCTTCTTGGCTGATAATAGTTAACACCAAGAATATCAACTGTATTATTACGGATGATTTCCAAATCTCCATCCGCAATTTCCGGCATGAAGCCCTCCTCTTTCAGGATTGCAACAAGCTCCTGCGGAAATTCTCCTTTAACAGAAGGATCTAAAAATGATCTGTTAAAGAAGGCATCTGCCAACACGGAAGCTTTTACATCGGCAGGATTTTGACTGCGTGGATAAGATGGCGTCAAATTAAGGACGATTCCAATTTTCCCATCCTGTCCTTGGTTTTTATATGCTTGAATCGCTTTTGCACTTGCAAGGATTGTATGGTATCCGACTTGGACAGCCTTCTTGAAATCAACCTCATTCGGATAATGGAAATCGTACAGATAGCCGCCTTCCACTGGTACGATTGGTTCATTATGTGTAAACCATTTCTTCACACGGTCACCAAACAGCTCAAAGCATATGCTTGTATAGTTTACATACGCATCAACGACTTCTCTGTTGGCCCATCCACCGATTTTTTGCAGCTCCATCGGCATATCGAAGTGGAACAGTCCAACAAATGGCTCTACTCCATTTTCAATGAATTCATTAATAACATTATTGTAGAATTCCACTGCTTTCGGGTTAATCTCTCCTTTGCCCTCAGGAAACAATCTTGACCACGAAATAGACATGCGGAAGGAGTTATGACCAATTTCCTTCATCAGCTTAATATCTTCTTTATATTTCACATAAAATTGCGATGTATCTTGTGGACCAACTCCATCAAAAAAGCGCTCTGGCTGCTGTTCGTACCAGTAATCCCAAATATTTTGTCCTTTTCCATCAACATTTGCTGCACCTTCCGTTTGAGTTGCTGATGCGGCAGATCCCCACCAAAAATTTTCTGGAAAATTATATTTCACTTCATTATTTACTGACATTTTTTCTTTCCCCTTTCAAAGACATACTCTAAGATGAATTCCTTTGTTATAGGAAAAAGCAGGCATATTGAGCTTTTGCTGACGCTAAAGCCAATACTCTGCTTCCTCCCTTCCATTCATGTATCATTTAGCTGCTTTTATTAAGATGCTTTTTTCATTTCTTCTTCTTCCTTCTTCACATTGACACGGTCAATAACTTTCAGGAATGGGAACCAAATTGCAAATACGATTGCCATATTCACAAGCTGCATTAATCCTCCAGCGAAGGAGTTAGTAGCCATAATACCGTTGATGAAGAATGGCACCGTCCATGGAACGGTAACACCAGTAGGAGGTGGTACAATTCCTGTTGACATTGCGAAATAAGTTACTAGCGTTACAATCATTGGTGAAATAATCCAAGGTACAATAATTAATGGGTTCATAACAATTGGCAAACCAAAGATGATTGGCTCATTGACGTTAAAGATACCAGGGCCAAGGCCAAGCTTCGCTACTTGCTTCATTTGCTTACTCTTCATGAACAGCAGGATTGCGAACACGACAGCAAGTGTCATACCTGTTCCACCCATGCCGACAGTATAAATCTCCATGAACGGTTTTGAGATAATATGTGGTATTTCTTGTCCGCTCGTATATGCTGTTAAGTTTTCTACTTGCAGTGTATTCCAAATTGGGTCCATAACAGAGTTGATGATAATTTGACCATGAAGACCAAAGAACCATAGAATTTGGATAAAGAATACTGCAATAAGTGTCGGAATGATGCCACTGCCCAAGCCTACTAATGGTGCTTGAATTGCTTTATAAATAACATCATGCAAGTTTGTATCAAATGCTGCTGTTACAATAACGTTCACAAGCAGGAAGAAAGTCAATGTAAGTACAGCTGGAATTAATGCTGCGAATGATTTTGCTACTGCCGGCGGAACTCCTGGCGGCATTTTGATCGTGATATTCTTTTGCACAATCGTGCGGTAAATTTCCCCTGCGATAAAGGCAGTGATCATGCCAAGGAACATCCCTTTTGCCCCAAGACGATCGACAGGAATGACACCTGAAATAGCTTCACCTGTCTCTGGCTGAACAACAAATGGCGTTAGTAATAAGAAAGAAACAAGTGCGATTGCACCGCCAAATACAGCCTCCACATTATAGCTTTTAGACAGATAATAACCGATACCGAATACAACAAAGATAGACATGATGCCCATTGTTGCCGAATTGGCTATCCCAAACAATGATTGGAATGATGCAATTGACTCTGCACTCATAAATTTCTTTAGGAATGGCAGATTTGTCAGTACGACAAAGATAGAGCCGAAAATCGTTAATGGAAATGACAGCATAAAGGCGTCACGCAGGACAGTCAAATAACGGTTGTTGTTCAGTTTCCCTGCTATTGGCACCAAAAATTGGCTTAATTTTTCAAACACAGGATTCTCCCCCTTTTGGATATACAGCTATTTTATAGGTTCTTTTCTTTAAAGATTTCAAGCAGCTCTTTCACAAGCTCCTTCATGGAAAGCGTTGACATTAAATGGTCCTCTGCATGCATAAGAAGAAGCGCGAATTCTACCTTGTTGCCTGATGCCTCTTGCTGAACCAATTTAAAATGGATCTCATGGGCAACACTTAAATCTGCCTCTGCTTGTACAAGCAGTTCATCTGCCGCCTCCGGTTTACCTGCACGGTACTCCCGAAGCGCCTCAATAATTTTGCTTCTCGCATTGCCACTGTGAAGAATAAGCATAAAGTTGATTTGTTCTGCTGTTAATGTATTAACATCAATCTTTCCCATTATTTATCACCCATTAAAGCAACTGCTTGTTCATAGGCTTTTTGACCATCTGCCAAACCATATGCCATCATATCGATAACATCCACTTTAATTCCGTATTGATCTGCCGCCTTTTGAAGTTCTCCCTTCAAAAAGCTCATTTGTGGACCAATTAGTACAACGTCTGCTTCTGCCATATCTTGCTTTGCTTTATCCTGGCCGACAGCCCATATTTTCGCTTCTACGCCGATTGTTTTTGCATGTTCTTCCATCTTGGTAACTAGTAAACTAGTAGACATTCCTGCACTGCAAGCTAGTAATATCTTTTTCATATCGTTCATGCTCCTTTACCTTTTTATATGTTTAAATTTTATTAAATCGTTTTCAAAAACCGCTTACATTTATTATTATAATCATTTGTTCTTATTTGTCTATACATTTAAATTATAAAATAAAGTCATTTTCAATCTTTGAAAATGAAACAAAAAAAAAGATGCTTTGTTGGCATCTTTTTCTCTCTTAATGTAACTGCTGCAGTCCTTTTATAATTACCTTTAAGCCGGAAAGGAAGTCATTACTTGATTTTAGGCCTTCATTTGGTGAAAGAAAATGGTGGTATATATAAGGGGCTTCTGCTTTTGATAGGGCTGCAATTGCTTCGGAGAATTTGTCTTGTACTGCTTCAAAGCCAATTTCTTCAAGCATTCTTTGTTGCTTTTGCTCGTCTAGTACATAGGAAGTCACATAAGTATTGATAAAGTTAACTGCCTGAAATATTTTGTCTTCTCGTAAGCCTGACCGATGAAAAATCGCAAATGTCCTGTTAATTAGCAGCAATCTTTGTTTTGTAACAGGTAATGTAACCATCATAATCTCAGCTCCATCAGGGACTGACAGTAATACTCTCCTTAGCTCAAGGGAAAATAACTCTACTTCTTCCTCCCAGCTGCTGCATTCTTTCGGGAATGTAAATTGGCATGCTATGTATTCTCCGAGCAGCTCCAATAATTCCTGTTTGTTTTTTATATACCAATACAGAGCAGGAGCTTTTATTTTCAGCCTTGCTGCTACGTTTCTCATCGTCACATGTGATAAACCTTGTTCGCGGAGTATTTCAAGCGCCGCATTTATTATTGCTTCTTTGCTGACATTTTTCTTCTGCATGAAGTCACCTCTTTACACTTATATTGTATATTATTTGTGGCTATAATTCTTTACTAACGTATTTAACCGTGTTAAACTGCATATTGGTTATTTAACACTGTTAAATTAAGAAATGAGGGTTATAATGTATGTCTTCTAAACAGACAAGATTAGTTCCTGTTATGATTGCCTTAATGCTTGGGATATTTGTTGCATCTCTAGACAACACAATTGTAGCAACAAGCATGGGCTCCATTATCGGCGACTTAGGCGGTATGGATAAATATGTTTGGGTTACTTCCGCGTATTTAGTGGCAGAGATGGCAGGTATGCCGATATTCGGTAAATTATCGGATATGTATGGCAGAAAGAAATTTTTTGTTTTTGGAATTTTACTATTTTTAGCTGGTTCTATTCTTTGCGGTATGGCAAATACAATGATACAGCTTTGTATTTTCAGAGCTATTCAAGGTATCGGCGGAAGCGCCTTAATGCCAATCGCATTCACGATCATCTGGGATGTAGTCCCTCGTGAAGTCCGCGGGAAAATGAGTGGTATTTTCGGTGCTGTCTTCGGTTTATCGAGTATTGCAGGTCCATTATTAGGATCTTTCATTACAGAACAATTTGATTGGCGCTGGATTTTCTTTATTAATATTCCAATTGGAATCATCGCACTAGCATTAATTATTATTTTTTACAAAGAATCAAAAACACATACAAAACAAATCATCGATTGGTTTGGGTTTGTATTTTTGTTAGGTTTTTCTATTTCGTTAATGTTCGGATTAGAATTAGGAGGAGAAACTTATCCATGGCAGTCATGGCAGATTATCTCCTTATTTATTCTGTCTGTTGTTTGCTTCATCGTTTTTCTGCTTGTGGAAAAACGGGCAAAAGACCCTATTCTGCCATTTAACTTGTTCAAAGAGCGACTATACACAACAACCGTCTTGACGGGCATGTTTTACGGCGGTGTGTTCATGGTGTCAACTATTTACATTCCGCTTTATATCCAAGGAGTGACTGGCGGGACTGCTACCAATTCAGGATTGCTTTTGCTGCCGATGATGGTTACATCAAGTGTTGCAGCAGCACTTGGAGGAGCATTCGCAAATAAATTCAGCTATAAGTCTATAATGATGACTTCCGGAATTATTATGGCAATCGGAACCTTCCTGTTAAGCACACTTGATGCAAGCACACCAAGATGGTCTATCACGATTTATATGATGGTGATTGGGCTTGGTGTTGGCCCTTCCTTCTCTGTTCTGGGGATGGCATCTCTGCAAAAAGCATTGCCACAGCAGCGCGGAATTGCCAGCTCAACAAGTAACTTTCTTCGTTCCCTTGGTATGACATTGGGAATAACAGTGTTTGGAGTAATCCAGCGAAACAGCTTTACAGATAATCTTCCAGCAACGATGCCAGAAGGCGGAGCAGAAAGCGGAAGCATCCTGTCACCAGAAGCGCGGGCTCATATCCCTGCAGATATTCTGAAACAAATTACCGACGTGCTGTCAGATTCCATCAGCACAACATTCCTGTGGACATTCATTCCACTTCTGCTGTCATTCGTGTTCATCTTGAGTATGACAAATGAAAAAATTACCGATTCGAAATTAAATCAGCAAGGCTGACAAAAAACCACTGTTTCTTAAACAGTGGTTTTTTGCTGGGTTATTTCATCCGTTTCTCTCTTATTGAAACGCGGTGGATATGAATCATAAAGTAGGCAAGCTCATCCTTTGTCATCTTCATAGAATATTCTTTTTCCAAGTAGTCGGCAACCTTTATTGTACATTTATAAGCTTCGCCATATTGTCTCTTCACCTGGTTATAAAGAGCATCGTTTTGATCATCATTTATTTCACCACGAAGCATACGATAAGCAAAATAACGTAGATGTGTGATAAACCGGCTGTAATTGACTGATTCTTCATTAAAGTCAATGCCATAATGATACTTAACAATATTCGTCACATCTTTAACGATATTTGTCATTGTTACTGTTTCTTCCATGCCTGTATGATCTTGTCTTGCATTGAAAATATGCAGAGCAATCGATGCAACCTCATCTTCTGGAAGTTCAACACCTGTTCTTTCCTTAATCAAACCTAAAGCAAGGCGGGCAACCTGATATTCAGCCTTATAGAACTTCTTTACTTCCCACATCAGCGCATTTTTGATTGGTATATCATTTTTTATTCTCGTAATGGCAAAGTGAATATGATCCGATAGAGATAAATATAGGGAATCATTCAGCTCTGTGCGCAATTCCTTCTCTGCAAGCTCAATAATATCTTTTGACAGTGACATAATCTCATAAGGAATCTCATTCAATAGCTCGGAAAGCTTGGCCGCGAAGTTTTCCGAAGGAGATACAAACGTCTTTTGGACCTTCTCTTCGTCAATTTCGTCTCCGACCTTTTTCTGGAATGCGAGCCCCTTGCCCATCACTACCATCTCTATGGAGTTAAGGTCTTTAGTCAAAGCGACATTATTATTAAACACTTTTATAATTTTCATCCTAATCACTTTTCCTTCGAATTTTTATCATAAAAAAACCCGAACCAAATAAACTCATAGATAGAACATTTTTGCTCCATAAGTTTAGTTGATTCAGGTTTTGCCTGCCGAACAGTAACAATCCTTACTAAACCTATTATAGATGATAACGTTTTCTATTGCAAGAATATTATGCATCAATATTCCTATAAAAAAACTGTGTGTCTTTACTATTCCAGAAAAACTCTCATTCAAAACTGCCAATATTTAAAATTTCAAAAGATGAATTCAAAAAGGTTTTTAAATCACTTTGTCGAATAAGTTACATACATATCAACCATAACTGAAAAAAAATGCAAAGTGAGGGTTTGTTTTGCTTATAAACGACCAACAAAATAAACTTATGTTATTCCTGATGGAACACCAGTCTTCATTCATTGATGAATGGATCGATATATCCGTCATCGAATCTAATGATCCACATAAGGAGGAAATCAAAAACAATGCAGTGACCATGTATGGTCTTCTTATAAAGGTGCTAGAAGGCGAATATTCCAATACAGAGCTACAGGAGTTTGCTTATAAAGTCGGCAAAGAGCGGCTTGAGGCCGATATTAATATCGGTGACTTTATCTACAATGTGAATGCAGGCAGAAGTATCCTCATTAAATATTGTTTTCAAGCGAATCTTCCCACACAGGAGCTAGAATCTTTTGTAAACAGTCTGAACACCCTTTTTGATTCTTTCTGTTATCATGCCGTTAAAAGATACACGCAATTAAAGAATCGGGAATTGCATACGAAAACAAAGTATATCAATGACAACCATATGGACAAGCTGGCAGTACTCGGACAAATCTCCTCCAGTTTTGTGCATGAATTCAGAAATCCATTAACCGCTATAATTGGGTTTAATAAAATTTTGCGTGACGAGTATCCTGATTTGAAATACTTGGACATTATTCAGCATGAACTGAACGAATTGAATTTCAGGATTACCCAGTTTCTTCATACTTCTAAAACAGAGATTGTAAAAAAGGGCAAAGAAAACGTCGCGATTGATTTGCTTTTTGAAAATCTTAAGCAGCTTTGCTATGCAAGCACAGTCGATAATAAAATTAACCTTACTATTGAAACAGAGAAGCCTCTTTTCCTCTATACGTTTAAGGATGAACTAAAACAGGTTCTCTTAAATCTGATTATGAATTCTATAGACGCTTTAAAGCAAATGCCTAATGGCAGAGATTTAAAGATAAGCTCTAGAAAAAGCACAGACGAAATAGTCTTTGTTATTTCCAATAACGGGCCAATGATTGAGGAAGAAAACACAAAAACAATCTTTGAACCTTTTTATACGACAAAAGAGCTTGGGACAGGCATTGGTTTATTTGTGTGCAAGCAAATTATCGACAAAATCGGCGGTACCATTTACTGTAAATCCGACGAGGAATGGACTTCATTTTTTATTCATCACCCTATTTCTAGTTGGGACTAAAAAAGAGGCTGGGACAAAACAAAAAACCGAACTATTTAATCAATGGTTGATCGTTGATTAAGTAGTTCGGTCTTTACGCTGGTTCACATACTTATGTCCCAGCCACTTCTTCTTTTATTATTTGTAGAATCTCACACGATCTTCTAATGGTTTAAATTCTTTTTCTCCTGGTTGTGCTGTAGGTTTACCGAATGGCATTTGAGCAATTAGCTTCCATGTTGATGGAATGTCCCATTCAACTGCAACTGCTTCGTCAATTAATGGATTGTAATGCTGTAATGATGCACCGAAGCCTACTTCTTCAAGAGCAGTCCAAATTACTAATTGGTGCATAGCATTTGTTTGGTTTGCCCAAACTGGGAAGTTATCTGCATACAATTCAAATGCTTTTTGCAATCCTTCTACAACCTCTTGGTCTTCAAAGAATAATACTGTTCCATATCCAGCTTTAAAGCTGTTAAGCTTTTCTTCTGTTGATGCAAAGTTCTCTGCTGGAACAATCTTTTTCAATTCTGCTGCTGTAATATCCCATACTTTGTCATGCTTGTCATTTAGAAGGACAACAACTCTCGTACTTTGAGAATTGAATGAAGATGGAGTGTGAAGCACTGCCTCGTTGATAATTTCTTGAATTTTTTCATCAGATACTACTTGTTCTTTGTTGATTGCATAGTGTGAACGGCGGTTTTTAATTGCTTCAAAAAAAGTACTCATTTTTTATTCCCTACAAGTGTTTTTTCGTTATCTAAAATAGGATTAACGAC
This sequence comes from Niallia taxi, assembly GCF_032818155.1. Lineage (NCBI taxonomy): Bacteria > Bacillati > Bacillota > Bacilli > Caryophanales > Bacillaceae > Niallia > Niallia taxi. Next base: position 1,115,326 of record NZ_CP102589.1, on the reverse strand, counting down.
AATAATTATTTAACAGGCTACTAAGTATCTCAAATCGACATATCTTTAATTCGAGATTATTATATAACATGCTTGAAAATAATGTCAACTTTTTTATCTCCAATAAAAGAAAAACCTGAAAAATATTTTCTTTCAGGTTTTTCTTTCTTCATTAAAAATCTATTTCCGCCAATAGTTGATATGATTTTACCTTATCTTCAAAATCATAAACATTCGTTAAAACCATAAATTCATCTGTGCCATAAAGCTTGCTAAGGCGAAGAAGCTCTTCCCTGATTAGCTCCTTTGTGCCAATAACCATTCTCCGTCTATTTTCTTTAATAGCTTTTTTATCTTCTTGTGTCAGTACTTTGCGGCTGGCTTGATCAGGGCTTAAAATTTCTGCATTTGCTTCTCCTTTTCCGAGGGCTAACAGCCATAAATCAAGGCTTGTAGCCAAAAACTCAGCCTTTTCGGTTGTTTCCGCACATATTACAAAGATGCAGATATTAGCTTTCGGCTTATTCGCAAAAACAGAGGGCTGAAAATGCTTATAATAATATTCCATCGCCCTTTTCCCATTTAGCGGTGCAATAAAATGGCCAAAAGTGAACGCAATGCCTAGCTCTGCGGCAAGTCTCGCGCCTCTATGTGATACGCCAAGCATCCACATTTCAGGCAAGCTTTCATGGACAGGATATGCTGTTACAGCATTTTTCCCTTTGTCATTACCGATGATATATTTCTGTAAATCCTGTACCTGCCGAGGGAATTCGTTTAAGCTTTTCCGAATACCGTCTGTCAAGGCAAGCCTTGTTTCAGGTGATCCTCCAGGAGACCTGCCAATCCCTAAATCAATACGATTAGGATATAAAGCTTCTAGCACTTTAAAATTTTCCGCTACTTTATAAGGACTGTATTGTGGTAAAAGCACCCCGCCGGAGCCAACTTTAATATGCTTCGTCTTTGCTGCGATATGTGATATCAGCACCTCTGGAGACGTTCCTGCAATTCCGTTTGCATTATGATGTTCTGCAACCCAAAATCTTTCATACCCTAATTGTTCTGTTATTTGTGCCAATGCGGCTGTATTTTTTAAAGCAGTATAAGCTGTCGCACCACTGCTAATGACGGATTGATCCAATACACTTAATTTCAATCTTCCCTTTTCCCCCAATCCTACTTTATTTGCTTTTATTATTATAAACCCATTTACAGAGATATACTTAAAACCTGCTTTACCAAGTCTCTATAAAAGAAAAAACCCTCAAGCATGCGCTTAAGGGTAATTTCCTTACACTTTATTTCTTTTCAACAGCATGACCGCCGAACTCATTGCGGAGTGCCGCTACAACTTTGCCTGTAAATGTATCATTTTCAAGAGAGCGATAGCGCATCAATAAACTCATGGCGATAACTGGTGTTGCAGCCTGCAAGTCCAGAGCTGTTTCCACTGTCCATTTTCCTTCACCTGATGAATGCATAATTCCTTTAATATCATCTAAATTAGCATCTTTAGAGAAGGCATTCTCTGTTAGCTCCATCAGCCATGAACGGATAACAGAGCCATTGTTCCAAACTTTTGCGACCTTTTCATAATCGTAATCGAATTCACTTTTCTCGAGAACCTCAAATCCTTCACCGATTGCTGCCATCATACCATACTCTATTCCGTTATGAACCATTTTCAAGAAGTGACCGCTGCCTGCTGCACCTGCATAAAAGTAGCCATTTTCAACAGCTGTATCACGGAAAATTGGTTCTACAACATCCCATGCAGCCTGGTCACCGCCAATCATGTAGCATGCACCATTTCGTGCACCAGCCATTCCTCCAGACGTTCCAACATCCATAAAGTGGACACCGAATTCCTGCAGCTCATTATATCTGCGGATTGATTCTTTATAATGGGAATTACCTGCTTCGATTATAATATCGCCCTTAGCAAGTAATGGTGCCATCTCGCCAATAACAGAATCCACGACATTATGAGGCACCATAATCCAAAGTACTCTTGGTGTTTCCAATGATTGCACAAGCTCTGTTAAGCTTGTAGTTCCATCTGCTCCATATTCCTTCATTTCAGAAACAGCAGCAGGATTTAAATCAAATGCAGACACTTGATGTTTATTATCCAATAAATTCTTTCCTAAGTTTAAACCCATTTTCCCTAAACCAATTAAACCAACTTTCATCTTAAACCCCTCCTGATTAACTGAGAAAAACATTTATTTTTATCCATATTCCTTTTGTTAATGATGGAAACTAAACGAACGATTTTATTATGACGCTGTTTATAGCATGTTCTAAATCACTGCTGATATGTGTTATCCGATGGAAACTAAGCTGTCTTTTTCTGCCGGTTTACTATCAAGCCACCACTTAAACCCATTTGCTGCAAGCAGCTCATCTGACGCTTCAGGTCCGTTAGAGCCAGCTGGGTAGAAATGCAATGGAGCATCGCCTTGTTCAAATGCATCTAATACTGGTTGCACCCATTCCCAAGACAATTCCACTTCATTCCAATGAGCAAAGAACGTAGAATCACCTTTGAAAGCATCGAATATTAAACGCTCATATGCTTCTGGAACATCCTTTTGGGCATGTGTAAGATCAATTTCCACTTGTTCTATTTTTCCATTTTCAAATGGACTTTTACTGTTTAACAGCAATTTAATGTTTTCATTCGGACTGATTTCTATTATTAAGAGATTAGGCACAATCTGATCCTTTTTCTCTTCATAAAGATCTTTAAGTGTATCTTTGAATTCGATGACAATCCGAGTAGATTTTTCTTTCATCTTTTTCCCTGTTCTAATATAGAATGGGACACCTTCCCACAAATCATTGTCAATCCAAAGTCTTGCTGCTATAAATGTGTCTGTGCTTGAATTCTCTTTAATATTTGGCTCATCACGATACCCAACTGAAGCTTGGCCGTTTACTTCGCCACTGCTGTATTGTCCTCTAACAATATTTTCGTGAATATCTTGCCCGTTAACTGGACGAAGTGCTTCCATCACTTTTCGTTTTTGTTCACGTATTTGGTCTTGACCTACTTTTTCAGGTGTTTGCATTGCAGTCATCATCAGCATTTGCAGCAAATGATTTTGGACCATGTCACGAAGTGCACCAACATGATCATAATAGCCGGCTCTTTCTTCTACTCCGACCATTTCGCTTGCTGTAATTTGCACATTAGCAATATGCTTATTATTCCATAATGCTTGCAATACAGGATTGGCAAACTCTAATGCTTCTAGATTTTGGACCATTGGTTTTCCTAAGTAATGGTCAATGCGGTAAATTTCTTCCTCTGTAAATGCTTTGCTCAATCTCTCGTTAAGCTCTCTGGCTGAAGCTAAATCATGACCAAACGGCTTCTCAATAAGCAGCTTTTTCCAACCTGCTGTTGTACCCAAACCGCTTTCCTTCAGATTTAAGGCGATGAGATCAAAAAACTCTGGACCAACTGACAGATAGAACATGCGATTTTGAGGTATGTTCAATTCAGCTTCCCGCTTTTCCACCTTTTTCAAAAGGGTTTCGTAATCCTCTATTTTTGTTGCATCAAGAATGCTGTAACGAAAGCTTGCAATAAACGCCTCCAACTGCTCGTCATTCTCCGCTTTTCTTCTCGAAAAAGTTTCAATTGATTTTCTCACATGCTCCTGGAAAGTAGCGTCTGTGAACTCTTTTCTTCCTAAACCAAAAACGGAGATGGCCTGCGGCATTTTCTTATCTAAATATAAATTATAAAGAGCAGGATATATTTTTCTTTTCGCAAGATCTCCTGTAGCACCAAATAACACAAATGTCATTGATTCCATCACTTAAACCTCCATATCTAAAACCATAAAATGGTTAACGAGTTACTTTTTATTACCTTAGTTATTTATCATAACAATAATAATCCTGTTATAATTTCATGTCAATTACAACAACTTCGCTTCGCGAAGTATTTTCCCCAAATAGGCAGCTGCTCATTCTTGGTAATATAATGCTTGATAACAAAAGGAACCTTACATTTAATTTCCAGATATAATTAATCAGGCATATGGCAAACTATCATAATCATTTTGCTGATTGGAAATGCTTATTGAAGTAACTTTTTTACTATTGGTTATTTTTTGTAAATAACTGCTTAAGAAGAAAAAAAAGAACGGCTATTAACAGCCGCTCTTCTATTACTATTGGTTTTCTCACTTTACTTTAAACTTATTCACTTCTGTATCCAATTCCTCTGCCAGCACATGCAGTTCTTTGGAAGAAGCTGCAATGTTTTCTGTTGACGCAAGCTGTTCTTGGCCTGAAGCAGATATTTCCTCCGTATTTGCCGCGAAATCCTCTGCCGTTTCTGTCATTTGCTGAATTTGCTCGGAAATGATCCGTGATTTTCCGTTAATTGCATTCATGTGAGCTGCAGTCTGCTTAAAGTTATGCACAATTCCGTCATACGTATGTTTAATTTTACTGAATGCTTCCTCTGTTATCTTTAAAGCATCCTTTTGTTCGTCAATTAGATTATGTGCTTTGTTGATACGTGAAACTGCTTGGTTCGTTTTTTCTGTCGTATCATGAATGATGCCAGTGATTTCCTTTGCAGCTCTTGATGATTCCTCCGCTAATTTTCTAATTTCATCGGCTACTACCCCAAACCCTCTGCCTGCTTCTCCTGCTCTTGCCGCTTCAATTGCCGCATTCAGCGCCAGCAGATTTGTTTGCTCCGCAATATTTGTAATGACGGCTACAAAGTTTCCAACTTGACCAATCATCATGCTCAATTCATTGATGGAGGATGTTGCTTCTGCTGATACCGAAATGTTTTCATCCATTTTATCTCCTTGCAATTCTACCGTGTTCTGCCCCTCTACAATGGAATCAATGGAAGCTGCCGCTTTGTCAGCACCTGCAGAAGCATCTCTCGTTATATTTTCCATCAGTTCGACAACCTCTAATAAAGTAGTGTTTACCTCACTGATTGTTTGGGCTTGACCATTATTTCCTATTGCAATTTCTTCTATTGTTGCGACCACTTGATCAATATTTCTGGCATTTTCCTCTGTGTTTTTCGTAAGGCTGCTTGAGTGTGCTGCAACTGTTGAAGAGACATACTTCAGCTGTGTTGCCATTGATTTCAATGAGTTTCTCGTTTCCAGAAGTGCTCTAGCCATTTCCCCTGTTTCGTCCTTTGATACAAGTGTCTTACCGAAAATACTATCGTCTTCCGTTAGTTCAAGCTCTGATGTTTTCTGGGCGATTTCTGTTAATTGAACAATTGGCTTTGATATTAATCTTCCTAGGAAGTATGCCAGGATAACACCAAGGACAATGGAAACACCAAGACCTATAAGGACTTGCTTTGGCGGGAGATGGCCCAACAGACCGCTCTGCGCTTGATTTTCTCCACTTCCACTACCTTGGCTGCTGCTCATGAAGAGCGATGCAAAGACATTGACCGCTGCTACAAATATAGAATTAAATAATGATAATATAATGATTTTTGTTGAGATTTTTTTCAAAGTAATTTCCCCTAATCTTTTTATTGTCGTTTTGTTATGTTGCTAACTATATAGGGAAAAACTTAAATTTCCCTTAAACTAGTTATAAATCCCTAAATAAAAAGTCCTAAAAAAGAGACTTCTAAAAAGTCTCTCGTTATCATTACTATTACCATTTTTAATCTGCTGTCTTTTCTGCAACAACAATCAGTCTGTATTCATTATTATCTGTACATGTTATCAACGTTAGCTTTGTACCATTTGTGTTTTGTTCTAGTGGAGTGAGGTTCGTATCCTCCACTGTATACATTTTCGTAATGCTGTATTCTCCCTTGTTCCCCTTCTCATCGGTTAAAAAAATCGCGTCCTTTTTTGTCGCCTTTTTTAATTTGCCAAATAAACTGCCATTTCGCATGTTATGACCAGCGAGAACGAGATTTCCTGTTTCGTTCATATCAGGACCTGTCACCTTCGTTATTGAAATATCAAGATTTTCATCTGATGCTCCATCAAGGATGATGTAGTTGATTTTGAGACTAGGTATGGTGATTTTCCCTACTACAGCAGTTTCTTGCTGATTGTTTTTCGTATCTATTTCACCGGTAACTGCTTTTTCATAGCGCTCTGACAGCTCTGCTCTTTTTTGCTCATTTTTATAGTCTTCATAGAAACGAACCCCTCTAATAGCCAATAATCCAAGTAAAAGGAGAACAAGCAGAACGATTACTGTTTTTTTCATAGCATACTCCTAAAGAATATGAGGAGAGAGACAAAGTCCCTCTCCTCATTCTTATTATTGCTTTTTCAGCCTTCTCTTTTTGCTGACAAACAGAAAAACTAAAATTGCTGCAATTGCAACGATAGAGATATTTAAGATCATATCAATATAAGAATCGTCGCCTGTTTTCGGCAGTTTCTTCAGATTTGTTCCAGTTCCCTGCTCATCTGTGCTTACTGTTGTGTCTGCGCTTGAAGATGCTTCCGTACCCTTGCTGTCCTTCGCATCCTTGCCGCTAACTGCTTCTTGGTCTGTATTGTTAGTAACAGCACCTGACAGATACAGTGGCGTGAAGGTACTAAACTTATTTATTTCAAAAGCTAATCCAGTGAAGCCATCCATATGATAATTCGTAAACGAGGCATCGATAACTTCCTTCGTGCCGTCATCATGCTCAATAAAGATTGGCAGGTTCTCAATACCACTATTTTTTGCTTTAATCGTATCAATCACATCAGATTCTACTGGCAAAATAAGCTTCACCTTCGAGTTTTCCATATTCGTTTGAATTTCCATCGGTCTTCCTAATACTTGGACATTCTCATATTCAGAAAAGCTTGTAATGCTGTTAAGTGCTCTGTTTTTCACTTCATTCTTTTCTGTTTCTGTTTTTACAGGAACGAAGCGGAAATATAAATCATCCTTTACGTCTTTAAGAGACTCTTTTGGCAAAACGATTTGAGCATTGTTCATTACTAATTGTATATTGATATTCCCTTCGCTCAATAGCTTTAGAGCATCCTTTGGAATGGAGAAATACGTTTCAGAAATCTCATCCTGTGTATCTGGAATGATGATTTTAGCTGTGTTTGAGTCTTGCAGCTCAGCACTTGCCAGCAATTCCTTCACAACATCTTTTGTCAATGTCACTTTATCTGATTTGATACCAAATTCATCTGTAGTGCGATAAATAGGTGTTTTAGCAACCACTGCATCATTGCCTGATTGAATATCTACTGTGACAATTTCAGTATTTGTGTCTGGTTTTTCTTCCACTGCTTCTTTTTCCTTATTAACTTTCACCGTATAAGTCGAAGCAGATCCATCTTGTGCTGTTACTTTGATAGTGAAGCTGTTGCTGCCTTCTTTTAACGAAAAGCCATGAGATAATGTTCCGCTCGTTACTTTTTTGTCATTAATAGTAATATGAGCATATTCATTCTGTGCTGTCGGAACAAAATTCAATGAATTAACTGTGCTTTTTACAGCAACAGTATAGAATTTTCCTTCTGGTGAGAAGGTTTCATTCCATGTCCCATCACTAGCTAGTAAGCTGCTTAGCTTAGAGTTGCTAGATTTATTGATTGTAAAGCTGCCGTTTTCTACTGTAGCACTTACGTTATTATTATTGGAATCAGTAAAACTCAATGCTGCTGCATCATATATCGGAACATTAATGCTTTTTTTTCCGTATACTGGATTTTCCTTTATTAAGAAATCAACCGTAAATAAAGTAGCTGCATTTTTTAATGCATCATCCCCTCCAGTAGCATCTGCCCATGCTGCTCGCAAATACCCATCCTTGTTACTGAAGTTGCTTTGAAACTCTTGATTATCGTCAACCTGATGTATCTCCTTTACTTCCAAAGAAGTATTGTCATAGTTCAGCTCCAAGCCATATGCAGCAATATCTGTCACTGGTGCTGAAACGGACACAGGTACTGTTATCACTTGACCCGCTTCCCCGTGAACATCACCGATTTTCACCGTAACGCTTTTGGAAGTAGCTGCAAATGCCTGTACAGGCACTGTCAGCATCGCAATAAGTAGGACAAGCAATAAAGCTTTTATTTTCTTTCGGTTCATCCTGTAATCTCCCTTAATTTAAAAGTTAACGCGTATTTATCACTATCAGGTGAAAAGTGTCCTACAAGGAACATCTTTCACCTGTTTTTCAGACCATGTTTTAATCTCTTTTACCGAAATGATTGTAGATATCACTTGTATATGTACTCCATTGACTAGGAACATAGCGGTCAATACCGTCTTTGATATCTGTATTTCTAACCATTGTTACACTTCCAGTTACAATCGGAGTGCTTGACGATGGATCTCCTAGTGTATCAACAACTGATCCGTTTGGAGCTATAATCTGCAATGCGTTTACTATATTGGTTCCTTCATCTAAAACAGTTTCTTGGTTATAGTACCAAAATGGAACAACATCAAAATAATCGTAAAAAATTCTGCCAATAGTTAAATTAGGATTACTTTGCAAGTATAATGCTATTTCAGAAGAACTCTTTACACCATTATGTGTAGAATATACTTTCAGCTTATATTGCTCTGATGTTGGAGCAGGACTGAATATTTCAACGGCAGACCTACCATCTCCACCGTGCAAATATTCTGTAATGATTGGTGTTGGTGCATCGGTACTTGGTACAAACTCCAAGCTGTTAGATGTCAGATCATTGCCTTTTTCCAAAGCTGTACCTTTTATCGTTACTGTAAAATTACTGAACTTCGTATCAAAATCTGTTCCATCATAACCCAGCACTAGTGTAAGGTTGTTCCCCATTATATATTGATCCATGACGGTTACTCCTGCAGGAGCATTGTTCAGGATAATGTCATCTGCCGTTAAGCCGTCCTTAAAGCTATCTCCTGCGATATCCACATATACAAATGCTCCAAACATTTGCTTCATTGCTTCTTCTTCTAAAGGAGTGCTTGAATCAGCATAAGCTGTCAGACCTGGGGCCGCTTCCGTTTCGAATTTCCACTCATTATTGCTATTTTCATATACATTTTCAGATTCATCTACAAATGCATTTGAACCAACAACAACTGAATACTCTTTTCCTTCTGCAAAATTAGGATGCTTAATTGTAATTGTTGCTCCATCAATCACGACATGCTGCGTGTCATTCGCCTCGTATTCTGCAAATGTGCTGCCGTCACTATTTTTAATTTCGATTTTTCCTAATTCAGCTAAAACATTTTCACTCATCGTAATGACTAGATCATCAGATACCCCAACATCACTTGCAGAATTTGCCGGTGTTGTGGATACAATTGTCGGCGCAACACTGTCAGCAAGCTTTACCTTTTCACTTGCATTGCTTAAGTAGCTTTCAGATGATTGCTCACCTGTTGCTGCAGCAAGCTTCACTTCAAAGAATAAATACTTCTTCAAATCAGCATTCGTTATTTTGTATTCATTAGATGTCGCACCATCTATTTTCGTTTTATCACTGCCGTCTTCTTTGTCGCCACTATACCATTGGAATGTTGATTGCTCTTCTGCATCGTTTTCGACATCATGATAGCTGTATGTCCCAGTCAGCGTTTCACCAACTCTTGCAGTACCTTCCATTTTCACATCACTTGCTGTCGGCGCATCATTTACAGCCTTAATTGTCACTTCTACCGTTGCTTTTTCGGAATCAGAGTTGCCATCATTCACCTTGAATGTAAACGAATCTGCACCATTTGCATCCTTGCTCGGTGTATAGCTGAAAGCACCAGTCTGTTCATTTGTAATGACTGCTGTTCCTTTGCTGCCGTTTTCAACAAGAGAGAATGTCAGGCTGTCGCCTTCTGGATCAGACCCTGTTAACTTGCCATTAAAGCTGCTATCTTCCTCTAACTCTATTGAACTAGCATCTGCTGTCGGAGTATCATTAACTGCCTTCACTTCAATTTCAACCGTTTGTTCAGCAGATTCTAATTTTCCATCTGTTGCTTTGTATGTGAAGGAATCCGTACCGTTATAATCTTTGTCTGGCGTATACGTAAAGGTACCGTCTTTATTCAATTCTAGCTTCCCATGTGCTGTCGTTTTCACTAAAATGGCTTCAAGAGCGTCATTATCAACATCCGCATCATTTACAAGAATGCTCTTCTCTGAACCAATCGTCAGCTTTTCATCTTCATTTGTCGTGAAGCTGTCACTAGCCGCTGTTGGAGCATCATTTACTGCTTTTATAGAAATGGAGACTGTGGCTTTCACAGGTTCTCCTTGACCGTCTGTCACTGTAAAGACTATCTTGTCTTCTCCGTTGGCGTTTTTGTCAGGTGTGTATGTGAATTCGCCTGTTTCCGCATCTGTCAGAACTGCTTTTCCTTTTTGGCCGTTTTCCGCAATTGCAAATGTCAGTTTATCCTTGTCTGCGTCACTTGCTTCAACCACACCGTTAGCTGCTTCATCTTCTGTTACATTCAGCGAGCTGTCCTTCGCAGTTGGACTATCATTCACTGGTTTTACTTCAATCTTAACGGTCTGTTCTGCCGATTCTAATTTTCCATCTGTTGCTTTGTATGTGAATGAATCAGTACCGTTATAATCCTTGTCTGGCGTATACGTAAAGGTACCGTCTTTATTCAACTCCAGCTTCCCGTGTGCTGTAGCTTTCACTAGGATGGCTTCAAGAGCGTCATTATCTACATCCGCATCATTGTTAAGAATACTTTTTGCAGCTTCAATCTCCAGCTTTTCATCTTCCTTCGTCGTGAAGCTGTCACTAGCCGCTGTTGGCGCATCGTTTACTGCTTTAATCGAAATCGAGACTGTCACTTTTACAGGTTCTCCTTGACCGTCTGTGACTGTGAAGACTACCTTGTCTTCTCCGTTTGCGTTTTTGTCAGGTGTGTATGTGAATTTGCCTGTTTCCGCATCTATCAGAACGGCTTTTCCTTTTTGGCCGTTTTCGGCAATCGCAAATGTCAGTTTGTCTTTGTCTGCGTCGCTTGCTTCAACCATGCCACTAGCTGCTTCGTCTTCTGTTACATTCAGCGAGCTGTCTTTCGCTGTAGGTAGATCATTTACTGGTTTTACTTCAATCTTAACGGTCTGTTCTGCCGATTCTAAATTTCCATCTGTTGCTTTGTATGTGAATGAATCAGTACCGTTATAATCCTTGTCTGGCGTATACGTAAAGGTACCGTCTTTATTCAATTCTAGCTTCCCATGTGCTGTCGTTTTCACTAAAATGGCTTCAAGAGCGTCATTATCAACATCCGCATCATTTACAAGAATGCTTTTCGCTGTACCAATCTCTAGCTTTTCATCTTCCTTTGTCGTGAAGCTGTCACTTGCTGCCGTTGGAGCGTCGTTAACTGCTTTAATCGAAATCGAGACTGTTGCTTTTACAGGTTCTCCTTGACCATCTGTCACTGTGAAGACAACCTTGTCTTCTCCGTTGGCGTTTTTGTCAGGTGTGTATGTGAACTTGCCTGTTTCCGCATCTGTTAGAGCTGCTTTTCCTTTTTGGCCGTTTTCGGCAATCGCAAATGTCAGTTTGTCTTTGTCTGCGTCGCTTACTTCAACCATACTGTCTACAGCTTCGTCTTCTGTTACATTCAGCAAGCTGTCTTTCGCTGTAGGTAGATCATTTACTGGTTTTACTTCTATTTCAACAGTTTGAACAGCTGATTCTAACCTTCCATCTGTTGCTTTATATGTGAATGAATCTTGACCGTTATAGTCCTTGTCTGGCGTATAAGTAAAGGTGCCGTCTTTATTTAATTCCAGCTTTCCGTGTGCTGTAGCTTTCACTAGGATGGCTTCAAGAGCATCATTATCTACATCGGTATCATTGTTAAGGATGCTTTTTGCAGCTTCAATCGTCAGCTTTTCCTCTTCCTTCGTCGTGAAGCTGTCACTTGCAGCCGTTGGCGCATCATTTACTGCTTTAATCGAAATCGAGACTGTCACTTTTACAGGTTCTCCTTGACCATCTGTGACTGTGAAGACTACCTTGTCTTCTCCGTTTGCGTTTTTGTCAGGTGTGTAAGTGAACTTGCCTGTTTCCGCATCTGTCAGAACTGCTTTTCCTTTTTGGCCGTTTTCGGCAATCGCAAATGTCAGTTTGTCTTTGTCTGAGTCGCTTGCTTCAACCATGCCACTAGCTGCTTCATCTTCTGTTACATTCAGCGAGCTGTCCTTCGCTGTAGGTAGATCATTCACAGCCTCCACTTCAATTTCAACAGTTTGAACAGCTGATTCTAATTTATCGTCTGTTGCTTTATATGTGAATGAATCACTACCGTTATAGTCCTTGTCTGGCGTATACGTAAAGGTGCCGTCTTTATTCAACTCTAGCTTCCCATGTGCTGTCGTTTTCACTAAAATGGCTTCAAGAGCGTCATTATCAACATCCGCATCATTTACAAGAATGCTTTTCGCTGTACCAACCTCTAGCTTTTCATCTTCCTTTGTCGTGAAGCTGTCACTTGCTGCCGTTGGAGCGTCGTTAACTGCTTTAATCGAAATCGAGACTGTTGCTTTTACAGGTTCTCGTTGACCATCTGTCACTGTGAAGACAACCTTGTCTTCTCCGTTGGCGTTTTTGTCAGGTGTGTATGTGAACTTGCCTGTTTCCGCATCTGTCAGAGCTGCCTTTCCTTTTTGGCCGTTTTCGGCAATCGCAAATGTCAGTTTGTCTTTGTCTGCGTCGCTTGCTTCAACCATGTCACTAGCTGCTTCGTCTTCTGTTACATTCAGCAAGCTGTCTTTCGCTGTAGGTAGATCATTCACTGCTCCTACCGAGAGTACAACTGTTTGCTCTGCTGATTCTAAAACACCATCGGTAGCTTTATATACAAAAGAATCACTTCCATTAAAATCTTTAGCTGGAATGTACGTAAATGTTCCATCTGCTTTGAAATCAAGTGTGCCGTGAGCAGTTCCTTTTACAAGGACAGCTTTCAGAGAATCCTTATCCACATCCTCATCATTCAGCAATACACTCTTTTCCTTACCAACTGTTAATGTTTCATCTTCCTTAGTAGAATAAGCGTCATTTTTTGCTATTGGAGCATCATTCACTGCCTTAATAAACACAGACACCTTAGCAGTAGAGGTTAACTTGCCATCACTTACTTTATAAGTGAAGAAGTCTTCTCCATTTTCATTTGCATTTGGCTTATAAGAGAAAACTCCTGTTTTCTGGTCAAGAATCGTCACTTTGCCTTTTTTACCATTTTCAACAATCGTATATGTCAATGTATCACCATCAACATCTTCCCCTAACAGTGTCCCAATACCAACAGTATCCTCTTGTGTATTTAACACACCATCCTTTGATACAGGCGCATCATTTACAGGCAATACATTAATTGTGACTGTTTTCGCTGCTGTTGTGCTGCTTCCATCACTTGCTTTATACGAGAATTGATCTATTCCGACAAAATTTGCACTTGGCACATATTGAAACGACCCATCCTCATTAAATGTCAATTTTCCATTTTCAGGATTGGTTATCACTGTTGCCGTTAATTCCTTGTTTTCTGGATCAATATCATTTGCCAGCACGCCCAATGCTGTATTTACCTTAAGCTGCTCATCTTCATTTAGTGTATATGTATCATCTGCTCCTACAGGTGAGTCATTAATTTCCGTTAATTGGACGAAGGAATTATCTTCAATAGTCGCAGGAACGTTTTTGCCAACATAACTGCTCATTAAAAGAGTCGCATCCAAATTAGTAATTTTTCCGTCGCCATTTATATCAAGTAACTTCTGCTGTTCAGTTGAAATCTTAACCTTGCCGCTGATAACTTGATAGATATAAAGAGAGTCTGCAGGTGTAATTGTGCCATCACCATTAATATCGCCTTTTTTCGTGATATTAACGGTAAAGGTGTTAGTTACAGTCTGCTTACTGTTTTTAGCGGTAACGCTTATTGTCGTTTCACCGAAATCCTTTATTGTGAGCGTCAAGACCTTCTTGTTAAAAGCAGCTTGTACAGATTGTTTATCTGATGCTGCTTCCAGCAACACATCTGCTCCCATTGCTGCTAACTGCTCGCTGAAATCTATCGTCAATGTTTTTCCAGTCATTGCAGTTTTTGACTTCATCCATTCAAGATTCTCATCAAAAATAACTTTATTTGTCCCATTTCCTTCAGCCATCGTGATAGAAGGCCCTGCTAATGGTGCTGAAAATAACAATGCAGCACTAAAAATAGAAACAATCCCTTTTTTACTTAAAGGAATAAAAGGATATTTTTTCTTTTTCACATATTTTCCCCCAGTTGTTTATGAGTTACCTATCTTCATAGACCACAGTCCCAAAAGAAGGGCTCTAACAACAAGGTTAGTTCTTTCGTCACTAGTTCTATATACTCATCATACTTAATTGACCATCATTCAGTAAATATAAATTTTTAAGGATTTAAAATATTTGTTATAGTAGATGAAAAAGAATAATATCTAGCAAATTGAAGGAGGACAAAAAACAGTGATAAGACCTATGGAGGAAAGGGATCTCGCCCATATCCTGTCTATTTATAATGATGCAATTCTTAACACTACCGCTGTATATACATATAAGCCAGATACATTAGAGAACAGAAAGCTATGGTACGAACAGAAGCTAAAGGACGGATACCCGGTAATCGTCTATGAACTAGATAATAAAGCAGTCGGTTTTGCTACTTTCGGCCCCTTCCGTGCTTGGCCCGCCTATAAATATTCTATTGAACATTCTATCTATGTCGACGGTAATTACCGCAGAAAGGGTATTGCGGCAATACTATTGAAGGAGCTTATCGCCATTGCTTCAGAAAGAGAGTATGCTACACTGATTGGGGGTATAGATGCTTCTAATGAGAAAAGCATTGCCCTACATAAGAAATTTGGCTTTGTCCATTCTGGTACTATTGAAAAAGCCGGCTATAAATTCGGTAGATGGTTAGATTTAGCATTTTATCAATTACACCTGCCAGGACCAGCAAATCCACTCGGAGAATAATGAGCTAGACAGTGCTTCAAGATACTATAAAATGGAGGTTTTCGTTCATGCTAATAGGTCATATTGAAGAAATTGTTCGTCACCCAGTAAAATCTTTTCGCGGAGAAAGCGTAGCAGAAACAAATGTTATGGAATATGGTCTGTATGGTGACAGAAGCCATGCTTTTGCAGATGACACAAGAAAAGGTAAATATTTGACGATCACTCAATTCCCAGAGATGGTTCGTTATTCGGCAAGGTTCGCAGGAGAAGAAGCAATGTCTGAATATCCTAGCGTTGAAATTACAACACCTGAAGGAAAAGTAATGAATTGGGGAGATGCAGCTTTAGCCTTGGAATTAGAGGAAAAATCGAAAAGAAAAATCTCCCTGCTATCCTATACACCAGAAAATGTTCCTTTGGGAGCAATTGAAGAAGAGCATATCCAGCTCGTGACAGACGCATCACTTGAAAAGCTTAAAGAGCTTTGGGGCGAGGCCGCTGTTGACCATCGTCGCTTCCGTCCAAACCTTATCCTTTCTTTAAAGGACAAGACTCCTTTTATAGAAGAAAGCTGGTTTGGCAAGCGTATAAAAATTGGAACAGAGGTAGAATTGCAGTTGAACAGGCATTGTGAAAGATGCATGATTGTTACAGTTGACCCTGACAATGCAGAACGGTCTCCTTCTTTATTAAAAACTGTTTTTAAACAAAGACAAAATAATTTTGGCGTTTATGCCTCTGTTATTAAAACAGGAAAAATTCATTCAGGAGATGAGGTTCATCTGTTTGATTGAGGCTATATTTTTATAAAATACTGCATCCTGTTGACTGGATGCAGTGTTTTTATGTCTTACAATTCTTTCTTATACATATCCTTAATTGACATTATTATCTTTTATAAGGAGGGGAAAGGATGAAGGCAATTGTTTCTAACAAATACGGCACACCGGAAACACTGACATTTTCCGAAATAAGTAGGCCATTGCCTAAGGAAGGGCAAGTGCTAGTGAAAATTTATGCTGCATCCCTTAACTATGGAAATCTTGTCTTACTTAGTGGCAAACCATTCCTAGCACGCTTTGCCTTTGGATTGTTTAAGCCAAAATATCAGATACCAGGTGGCGATATTGCAGGTGTTGTGGAGGCCGTCGGAAACGGGGTTACCCAATTTAAACCAGGTGATGAGGTGTTTGGGGATCTTTCTCAAAGTAGCTGGGGTGGTTTTGCTGAGTATGCTGCTGTACCTGAAAAAGCTCTAGCCATAAAGCCGGAAAAACTATCCTTTGCAGAAGCAGCAGCTGTTCCAATGGCAGGCACGACTGCATTACAGGCATTGCGAAATAATGGAAAAGTACTGCCTGGACAAAAGGTATTGATATACGGAGCATCTGGCGGTGTAGGCACCTTTGCGATTCAAATCGCCAAAGCACTAGGTGCAGAGGTAACTGGTGTGTGCAGTACAAGAAACCTTGAAAAAATAAAATCATTAGGTGCTGATTATGCGATTGACTACGTAGAAGAAGATATCACAAAAAACTCCCAAAAATATGATCTGATACTGGCAGTGAATGGTTATCAAACCATTCATGCCTATAAACAGTTATTAACGGAAAAAGGACGTTATGTTATGGTTGGCGGAAAAGGAAAGCAAATGCGTGATGCTATGCTGCTTGGTCCTTTCCTGTCTTTATCAAGCGGTAAAAAATTTGGCAATATGCTGCAAAGAGCAAATCAGTCTGATTTGCATTTCCTAAAGAACCTTATTGAACAGAATAAGCTCAAGCCTCTTATTGATAAGGAATTTCTTATAAGTGAAGCAGCAGAAGCATATCGCTATTTGCAAGAAGGCCATGCACAAGGCAAAGTTATCATTAAAGTGGCAGATGACTGAATGATTAGAGGCTGGGACATAAGTATGTAAGTCTAATTGAAAAATGAACTATTTAATTGATTAATAGCTTGGTTTCTTTGTTAAAAACAATGGAGCGGAGACCACTTGACTCCTGCTAGAAATAAAGGAAAAGTTGAGACCCCGCAAGTGAAGATGAGGAGGCTCATCTTCACTTGCGGAAAGCACGAGGACGAGCGCGCAATGAAACAAACTAATTTTTAAAGCCATACTCTATTTTATAATTTCATGCTTCATTGTCTCAAGGTTAGCTAAAATATTTTTCGTGTTTGTTATGTCCCACCCACTTTTACTTTAAATAAGGATGGAAATAGCACTATAAACGAGCAGCAATGCCATTACAATATTAAACTGGCTTTTATATTTGGACAAAAACTTCTGAAAAATACTGCCAAACAAACTCCAGCTGAATGTGCTCAAAAACCCAATAAAAGCTAGAAAAATCGCAAATAATAACAGACTAAGCTGTGAATCATGGTATGGCAGAATAAACGTGGCAATAACCGTTATTCCGTACAAAATCCCCTTTGGATTAATAAATTGCAAAAGCATCCCTGCCAAAAAGCTATTATTCTTATCCTCTTCTTTCTCTTGTCCCCCATCCTTGCTAAAGGCGATTTTATAGGCAAGATATAACATATAAACTGCACCAAGGATTGTCATTCCAAACTCAATCTTGGGCATAAAGCTATTTAGAATTAAGTTAAAGTAGCTGCATAAAAGCATAATAATAAAAAAGCCAGCACTAACACCAATGCAAAATCCAACTGTTTTTCTCAGCCCGTATTTATTAGCAAAGGCCATTGCCATAATATTATTAGGACCTGGTGTAAAACTGGTTACAGTCACATACAGCAAAAACGATAACAACGGCATACTGCTCTCCTCCTTCATATGTATGCTATAATGTCCATAACGGACAATATAACGATTTACAACTTATTGTACAATATGGTCGCTATATTGTATATATGATAGGAGTGTTTTTTATGGAAGAAATTCAGCTTATCTTAGCAAAAAACTTAAAAATGATAAGGGATAAGAAAAAGTTAAGCTTAGAAAAAACAGCAGAATTGACTGGAGTAAGCAAAACGATGATTGGCCAAATAGAAAGAGGCGATTCGAGTCCTACTCTCAATACGATTTGGAAAATAGCGAATGGCTTAAAAATCTCCTTCACTTCACTCATTCAACACCAGCAGCCAGAGGCGAAAATCGTTAAAAGAAACGAAATCAAAGCCTTAGCAGAGGACAACGGAAAATATAATGTTTATCCTTATTTTCCTTTTGAAGAGGATAAGCGCTTTGAGATTTATACAGTAGAAATGGAAAAAGGCGGATTCTTAAGTGCAGAAGCACATCAGGAAGGTACAGTTGAGTTTATCACTGTTTTTGACGGAGAGCTTTGTTTGCAGGTTAATGACATAAACTATGCAGTAAACGCTGGGGATTCGATAAAATTTAAAGCAGACAAACCGCATACGTACCATAATCCCGGCGAAAGGCTTACAAGGCTTAGCATGACTATTTATTATCCTGAGTAACAAGACACCTTCCTTTATTGGAGGTGTTTTTTTATTTTTTCTAAAATCCATACTTGTCCTACTACAGTCAACCATGTCAATTTTCTATTCTTGAATAAGATAGTAATTGAATAACGAAAGGAGGATTTCTAATGAGTAAAGTATGGCATCCAGGTGATGGGGACAACGATCAGCGTAACACTTCTAAATCTCGCTCTGGCGACAGCGACAGCCGTTCTAAAGCAAATGTCGATTTTGAAAGTGACAATCGTCTAAAATCAAACACAGATGTTGACAATGACAATGATTTAAAAAACATCGACAAGAACACGAACGTTGCAAAAGTAGACGGTTCAGGAAATGCAAAAATTGATCTTTGTATTGATGTTACATCTGATTCTAAGGCTCGAGTTCGCTCTCGCTCAAAAGCGAATGCTGATTCTGATCAAGATCAGGATAACGATCAAGATAACAATCAAGATCAAGACGAGGATTAATCATTGTGAGACGAGAATGGATAAGCCCATTCTCGTTCTTTCGCAGTAAAGGAGGGGAAATTCATGTATCCGAACCGCCAGCCAAGAGGTAGAGAAAACACGAATTATGAGTTTCGCAATAACGGTAACACAGAGCTTGATGCAAACGCCGCACAGATTGGGGAAAGCGGAAACTCCGATGTAGACGTTTATGTTAACGTCGAAGTTAATACAAATCCGATTGCTTATGCCATGCTATGCTCCTTATTGGCAACGAAACAAATAACAAGATCAGAATTTGATGAAGCAATCAGAAATTTAGAAAGACTTATGAAAGACACAAACAGCAGCAATCAGACTGTAGGAAGACTGCCAGGTCCTCAGTCAAGAAAACGATGACGAATAGTTAATAAAAAAGAATTAACTTATTTATATAATCGTTAATTCTTTTTTATTTGCTTTCATCTTTGACGCATTCTCTTAATTTTGGGATGGTTTTTTTATATTTCATATAAAATTCATCAATGGAAAGAATGGCAAAATTACGGTAAAAAAAGGAATCACAAAGATGGCATTGATCATATAAGTTTAGTTAATACTCTCGTTTTTTCCCTTTTTTCACATACTCCCAATCCACCTCAATATTCTCCCTAACCTTTTTCAATAAATCATAAAGAAGCTCTGTTTCCTGTTCGGTAAGTCCGGCGAGTGCAGATTTGTCTGAGTAGTCGCTCTCCCTTTTTAATAAAGGATAAACATTTTCTCCCTTTTCAGTCGGAAACAGCTTCTTGATTTTTTTATTTGTTTCATCCTGCCTTTTTTCGATAAAACCATTGATTTCAAGCTTTTTAATTGCTCTAGCTGCAGTCGTCCGGTCGACCTTAATCATTTCTGCGAGCTTTTCTTGAATGATTCCTGGATTCTCATATATTCTGACAAGGTACAAATATTGTCCCTTTGTTAAATCATATTCTTTAAATTCGATATTGCTGATAGAGTCAAGTGCTCTAGCAATCATGCCTACTTCGCGCAGAATTTCCTTCATTAAAATAAACCTCCAATTATTGTTGTATTTACAACAATAAACTTTTCCTATAAACTGTTTATAATGATAATTAAATTATGACTTGTTTCTCATTATAAATCCAGAAAGGAATGAAATAGTAAGTGGAAGCAAAAAAAATCACAACATTGGATGAACTAGAGCAGGCGTTACATATAAGACGGAAGGTGTTTGTTGAGGAGCAGGGTGTTCCGTTAGAAGACGAGTACGATGAATTTGATAAGCTTGATGGCAAATGTGATCATATCCTTGTCTATTATAACGGCGAGGCTGTCGGTACTGGACGAGTGAGATCTGTTGAGGGCTATGGCAAACTAGAAAGAATTTGTATTTCACAGGAATACCGTAAATTCGGTCTTGGTAAGGTTATTATTACAAAGCTTGAAGAGCTTGCCGCAGACCGAAAAGACATAAAGGTGAAGTTGCATGGCCAAACACATGCAGAGGGCTTCTACCAAAAGCTCGGCTATGAGACTTCTTCTGATGTATTTATGGAGGATGGCATACCTCATGTGCTGATGACAAAAAGTATATAAAAACCACCCCGTAAAAGTTAGAATGGTGTCTAACATTTACGGGGCAGCTTATAAAAATCAGCAATCAGAATTAAGTTCATATTTAACAGCCTTCACTTCTGACTTCCCATTTTGTGCGAAAAATCGAATGGCTTGGCTGTATGCATCTGGGAAAATTCTTGCTGTGAACACTTCCTCTCCGTCGTTGACAAACACTTCAACAGAGGAAACATCAACAAATATCCGGAAATGAATGGTTTCTGACGCCATTGAGTATTGTCGAACAGTCCCATACTGTATCCCAGCAAGCTCTCCCGATTCACTCCTGTCTAAAATCACCTTTTTTGCAAGTGTATCGTATTTAAGGATGGTTTTGTTCTCATCCCCTGCTCGCAGCTCAACACCAAATTGTTCTGCTGTGAAGTTTGAAAATTCTACTGATAATTCATAGACCTCTCCAGCAAATTTTTCCACCTGCCTAGTCTCGTTCTCTATCAATAAATGAGCTTCTGCTTTGTTCCCTCTAAGTCTCTCCAGCTCCTGCACCGGTGATTGCCGTAACTTTCCATTCCTTACAGTCAATTCACGGGGAAGTGTCAAGCAATGAGCCCAGCCATTCTTATCTGTTGGGTATTCTATTTCAGGCAGCCCCATCCATCCGATTAGTATTCTTCTGCCATCAGGGGCCTCCATTGTTTGTGGTGCATAAAAATCAAATCCTCTGTCCATCTCTTGAAAACCGGTATGAACAAGGGTTCTTTCTTGTATATTCAGCTTATCTCCAAGCACATAGCCTGATTGATAAATATTTTGATAGCTGTCTCCTTCTGAATTAATACCTTGTGGACAAAACAGAAGTATGCCATGTCCATCCACTTCAAAATAATCTGGACATTCCCACATATAACCGAAATCCTTAAAGCCTATCTCTAATTCGCCTTCCAAGTTCCATTCTGTCAAATCACTAGAACGATAGAGTATAATTGTTCCTGTTTCATTTGAACGCTGTGCTCCAATAACTGCGAAAAAGTCAGACCCATGCTTCCAAACTTTAGGATCACGGTAATGATCTGTATAGCCGTCAGGTACATTAGCTATTACTGGTTTTTCGTGCTTTTGGATTTGCCCCTTCTCATTCATGACAGCAAGACATTGATAAGGCGTTCTTATCCAGCTCTCATTTCGGCTGTTGCCCGTATACATAAAGTATAATTGTCCATCATGCTCCATTCCGCTGCCAGAGTATACACCATGGCTGTCAAATTCATTTGTTGGCTCAATCGCCACACCGACATTTTCCCAGTGAATGAGATCCTTTGATTTTGTATGATACCAATTCTTTAAACCATGGACAGGACCAAGGGGAAACCATTGGTAAAACAAATGGTATTCGCCATTATAATAGGCAAAGCCATTCGGATCATTAAGCAGCCCTGTAACAGGCTGAATATGAAAGGATTGTCTCCATGAGCATTGATTAACCATTGCTACAAGCTGCATCTGTTCTGCCTCCAATGCATCCTCCCATCTTCTATACCTCTGTTCTCTGTTCCATTCCATGATGATTCACTCCCTAAAAAACAAAGGAGAAAAACTTCTCCCCTTTATTTATCGATATTTTATGCCACTATGCCTTCTTTTCTTATGTTTGCTTCCTTTTTAGCTGCTCTTTTCGCTAATACAATTGTTACAGTGAAGGCAACTGCAAATGCGACTGCCATTCCGATAATATATGGCACAATCGTATCTGGACGAATTGAAATGATCCCAGGCAATCCGGCAGCACCTAATGCAACAGCTTTTACTTTAAACAATGTGACAAAACCAGAGCCAACAGCAGAACCTACGATAGCCCCGATAAATGGATATCTCAGTTTTAGATTAACACCGAACATCGCTGGCTCTGTAATGCCAAGCAATGCAGAAATACCTGCTGCAGACGCCGTTCCTTTCACCTTTGCATCCTTTGTTATTTTCAATACAGCAAGTGTTGCTGCACCTTGCGCTATATTGGACATTGTTGCGATAGCAAATAAGAAGGAGCCTCCTGTTTTGGCAATGTCTGCAAGCAATTGTGTTTCCACTGCGATAAAGCTGTGATGCATTCCTGTAATAACAATTGGTGCATACAAAAGGCCGAAAATTAATCCGCCGATTACTCCGGTTGTGTCATACATCCAAACAATTCCATCTGTTAATAGATTCCCTGCTGACCTTGTAAGTGGGCCAACTATAGTAAATGTCAATAAACCAGTTATAAAAATAGATAAGAGCGGTGTCAGCAAATTATCTAATGCGGAAGGTACGATTCTTCTGAGAAATGTTTCAATCTTAGCCAAAATAAACGAGGCAGCAAGCACAGGCAGCACAGTTCCTTGATAGGCCACCTTCTCAATGTCCAAGCCAAATATGTGCCAAACAGGAACTTCATTTTTCAGCATTGCATCTGCATAATTGTAGCCATTCAGTAAATCCGGGTGAACCATAAGCATTCCCAGTGCTGCACCAAGATATGGATTTCCCCCAAACCGCTGTGTGGCGGAGAAACCAATTAAGATTGGCAAAAACACAAAGGCAGCGTTTGCAAAAGTATTAATAAGTGCAGCTAAATCTGCCATATTCGGATACGCATCTACTAAAGATTTTCCGTCTATAAATAAATCCTGTGCTGTCAAAACATTGTTAAGTCCCATTAATAAACCGCCAGCAACAATTGCAGGGATTATCGGCACAAAGATATCTGACAGCATTTTTACAAACTGTTGAATTGGATTAAGCTTTTTTGCTCCTGCTTCTTTAACATCCTTTGTCGACATTTCCGATAAGCCAGTCATGGAGGCAAAATGCTTATACACCTCATTCACAGTTCCTGAGCCTAAAATAATTTGATATTGGCCTCCTGTTGAAAAGGTCCCTTTTACCACATCCATATTATCAAGTGCTCCTTGATCGATTGCTGATTCATCATTCAGCACTAATCGAAGCCGTGTTGCACAGTGTGCTGCTGCAGATACATTGTCTTTACCGCCAATTGCCGTCAGTATCTCTTCTGCGATTTTTTTATGGTTCATCATTCGTTCCTCCCTATTATAAATCAAGTTGTAGAACCGGTTCCAAAAATATTTAAAAACAAAAACCGTTTAAGGAACCGGTTCCAAATTTAAGTTAAAAAAAAATAGATTCTAATGAAACCAAATTTTTAGATTGGAATCGGTTTCACTAGAATTATAATTCATCGTGCTAGACAGTGTCAACGCTTTCTCGTTTAATTATCTCAAAATTCATGGTTGTCAGTTTTTCCACTGGCCGCTCTTGAATTAGCTCAACCATATTTATTGCTGCTTTTTTACCTGCTTCCTTATAATGAAATTTCGCTGTCGTAATGCCGGGATGGATAGCTTCTGTCACATCATAACCGCCAAATCCTGTAACTGACACATCTCTTGGTATAGATAACCCTTGTTTGTATGCTGACTTTAAAACACCAATCGCAATATTGTCTGTGGCACAAACGATAATAGAATGCTCACGGGCATCCAAAATATTCATCGCAGCGGCTTGAGCGGCAGGAATATTAAATTCTGTCTCATAATAACTGACATCAATATCGTCCCTTGCCTCCAATGCTTTTTGGAAACCAGTTTTCCGTTTAACACCAACAGCAATATCCTGTTCTGTAACACCAAGAAAGGCAATTTTCCGATGTCCCTTCTCCAGCACATATTGTCCGATCGCCAAACCAGCATGATAATCATCATGAATAACACTATGAATCTCTTCATGCTCCTGACCAATCAGCAGGACGGGAATATTAATTTCGGAAATGGCCTTCAGATGCCTGTCTGTAATCACAGTGGCAAGGAGAATAATGCCCGCCATCTTTTGTTTTGCCAAGCTGTAAATACTCTCAATTTCTCTGTCTAAATCCTGGCTTGTATTGGATATCAGCATTTGATAATTCCATTCCTTCAACTGTTCATCAATTCCGATTAACGTCTGTGACGAAGCATAAGAATCTAATCTCGGAACAATCGTGCCGATAATATTCGTCTTTTTTGCTTTTAAGCTTTGAGCAAATGGATTAGGCGTATATCCAGTATCTTGAATTGCCTTTTCAATCTTCTTTTTCGTTGCCTCACCAACAGAGCCGCCGTTTAGGTAGCGTGAAACGGTACTTTTGGCGACACCAGCGATTTTAGCAATATCCGCAATGGTCCGAATCATTTTTACCAACCTCATATATGTATTTATAACTATATTATAGCCTACTAACTCACTCACGGTTAAGATACTAGGGCTGTTTATCAGAGTATGCTCACTTTTTATTTTTCTGCACTGTTCGTTAAGGAATCTCTCAGTCTTTTTACATCACTAACGGGCGGATAACCAAACATTCTGCTGTATTCCCTGCTGAATTGAGAAGGGCTTTCATAGCCGACTTGGAATGCTGCCTCTGCTGCTTCAACCGGCTCTGACATTAATAGCTTTCTCGCCTCCTGCAACCTTATCTTTTTTTGATACTTCAAAGGGCTCATTGACGTTACTTGTTTAAAATAATGATGAAAGGAGGAAACGCTCATCTTCGCCATTTTTGCGAGTACATCTATCCGCAGCGGCTGATCAAACTCCTCATTAATTGTTTGGATAACCTCCTTGATTGCCTGCGCTTGACTTCCCATCACTGCGAACTCCCTCATTTGTTCACCATCTTCATTTTGCCAAATTCGATAAAGAATTTCCCTTTTATAAAGCGGTGCAAGTGCAGGAATATCTTCTGGTGTATCAAGTAAACTAATCAGTCTTATGACGGCATCTAATATATTCGACGTTGTTTCATTGACCATAATGGCTCTTTGGGCAGGAGCGGAGTGATCCTGCTTTACCTTAATAACATCGAGAATCTCTTCTGTTGTAAAGCGCAGCTTGACACCTAAATATGGTTTGTCCTCTGTAGCTTTAATGATTTTTCCCGTTATTGGCAAATGAACAGAGGCGATAAGATAGTGATTCGGGTCATAATGAAAAATATCATCACCAACCATCACGATTTTTGAGCCTTGAGCAATAAAACAGACAGATGGTTCAAACAAGGAATGGAGGGGCTCTGATAAGGATGAAGACCGGATAAAACTTAATTTATCAATCTCCGTTTCAATAGTTCCATCCGTATTCGTATGATTTTCAATTAATTTCACAAGCTGCTGCTGCCTATCCTTCATGTCATTCACCGCCTTTTTTATCATTTTAACGTTTATTTGGAGAAATAGGCAAAAATAACAGATGAATCTGCTACCTTGTTCGATTTTAGGTTGTTTATAATGTGAAGAAAATAGATAGTTTTGGAGGAATTAATGATGACAAACTTACAGGATAAAGTCGCCATTATTACAGGCGCATCAAGAGGAATTGGCGCACAAAGTGCTAAAAGGCTGGCAGAATTAGGAGCAAAGGTAGTCGTCAATTATGCCAACAGTCCTCAAGCTGCAGACGAGGTTGTTGCAGATATTGTTGAGAATGGCGGCCACGCAATTGCTGTCAAAGCAGATGTAAGCAAATTAAAGGAAATAGAGAAGTTATTCGAACAGACAATCAGTCATTTCGGTAAAGTTGATATCCTTGTAAATAATGCAGGTATCATGCATACCGTTCCAATAAGCGCAGTAACAGAAGAACAATTCGACCAGCATTTTGCCATTAATGTGAAAGGAACCTATTTTGCCTGTCAACAAGCCTTCAAACATATGGAAGCAAACGGCCGCATTGTCTATTTCTCCACATCGGTTGCAGGAGTAATGTTCCCTGGGTACAGCCTCTATGCCGCTACTAAGGGTGCAGTTGAACAAATCAGCAGACAGCTAGCAAGGGAATTTGGCCAAAAGAATATCACCATTAATACCCTTGCTCCAGGTCCGACAACAACAGAATTATTTCTAGAAGGCAAAGGTCCTGAACAATTAGAAGGATTAAAAAGAAATAATGCCTTTGGAAGATTAGGCGAAACAGAGGATATCGCCGATACATTAGCCTTCTTAGTGAGTGAGGAGTCTCGCTGGATTACAGGACAAACGATTCGGGTTAATGGCGGGATGGTTTAATAGTAGGCATGGAAGGATAGGACTTGGTCCTGTCTTTTCTTTTTGTAGCGGAAAAGTTAATGGAGACCAAAACACCCCTTTCTAATTGAAAATGATTATCAATTATGTTAGGTTTATTAAAAACAACGTGAATAAGGAGCGTCTTAAGATGTACTACGCTGAAACATACATTACAGACAAAAAAGAGGATAAGCAGTTTATCAGTCAATTCCTTACTTATTTCCAACAAAATAATAACAAGTTCACTTTTTATAGAATATATCGCAAGAAACTAACCTTTTCATCCGTAAATAAAAACCAAATGTGGAATATACTCATTCTTCTTAAAGCAGAGGAAGAAGAACATTACGACCATTTCAAGCAAGCTTTTAAGGATTATAGAACACAGTTAGTGAGACAAGAAACAATGCTTCCGACCCCTGGCTCCTTCTTCCCTTCCAACGAAAAAAACGGCAACATTCAGATAGTTGAATACGTTAATGTACAGCAGAAGTATCTCTTAGAATTCAAAAATATTATGATTCACAACAATGGTCCTGCTATGGAACATATTCTGCACACAAAGAAGTGGTGCAAGGAGTTTATCGCACTCGAAACAGCAGACGTCTTGTACCACAAAGCTGGATTTCCTGAGTGGAATCAAATCCACCTTATCGCAATGCGTCCATCCGGTGTATTCCACTTTAAAAAGGATTTCAACGAAGGTTTAGTGAGGGTAAATGCCCCTAATTTTGCTGATAACTTTGACCGACTAGAACAAATTCGTGAATTCACTTCAAAGGTAAGTGCTTCGCGGGAAATATAATACAAAAAATGATTTCTTTAGATTTTTTAATGGAAAAAGTCATGCTTATCCGGATTAGAATTATCTCTAAAGAACCATTAAGTGCTATAATTTAGTAAATTGCTATTTTCATTTCTACAAGATAACAGGAGTTTTTGTATGAATGTAAAAAATGATCTTCTAACTAATTTACATAGAGAAGTGCTTCATGGGATGTACTTTGACTATAACGATACTAGCAGTAAATTTATAGACCTCATCACTATAATGGGCAGTCTTATTGTCTTTGAGTCTGATATAAAAAAAGACAAAAAGGACCTCGACATATCAATTCCAGTTTTTGATGTATCTTTTTGGGAACAGGAAAAGGCTGCAATAGAGGCGCTTTTTGAATGGATTACTGACAAACCAGTACCTGTTCAATTCACAGTAATCAATCCGCTAGATAACGACGACGTTTTTTTGTCATTGCCTGCAAACCAAGACGTGGCATTGTTTTATGATGATATAGAATCAATTGCCGGATTAAATAAGGACAAGTCCTTGTTTGATTACATTCGTATTATCAACAAAGATAATGAAAAGCAGAAACAACAAAAATTAGCAGCGTTTTTGCGGAAATCTGTTGCTGATTCTAGCGAAATTCTTGATGCACCTATAAAACTACTCTTTAAAAGAAAAACCACTCCTGCAGCTATTTTATTCGTAATAGCGATTGCTGCTGCAAAGTCCTATTTTAATGATGGTTCAAAAGTATTCTATTATCAAAGCAAACAAATAAACATGGACTATCTTAACAATCCATCTCTTTTACTTAAAGCAGCCCATCCGAGAACATATCAAATGATGAATGCCCTTTATAAAAGCGCATCAGTCGATATGAGCATTGAGACGCCATTGCTGCAAAAAAGCCGTGCCGAAGTCATTAAGGAACTGCCAAAAGAATATAAACAGCAAATAAAAAATACAAATGAATGTGTAAGAATGAAAAGAAAGATAGACAAGGCAATGTATACTCCTTGTGGAATATGTATAGCTTGTCTTCAGAGAAAGATAGCATTAACTGCTGCTGAATGTGAAGTATATGATGGATTTTATCAGTATGACTACGGGCAAAAAATAGCCGAAATCATAAATGAACAGGATCAACAGATTTATACAGAAACACTAGACCTAATGCAAGCCCTCTATGAGCAGGTAAAAATCAACCATTCACAGAGGAAGAGCAGCATATAGCTAATGAGTTTATTATTGCGTTTGACGTTTTTCTTAGTAAATATTCACCATTTTAAAGAAACAAATAAGCCGTAATAATAATCACTATTGGTAGAGGCACTACCCTTTTTGCTAATCAATCAATGCTGCTGATAATGTCCATATTAGATTTTGAATTTTTAGGTCGATTCTATCCTAAGGAGTTAAGTTATATGTTTTTTAAAGAAGACAAAAATTTCGACAGACCTAGTTTAAACATCGCATGTTATTCTACCTTTGTATATTGGGCATTGCTTTTATTTATTAATGTAATTTTAGAAACATCTGAGAAAAGAACAATAAGTTCCTTGTTCATCCTTTTATCTGGTGTCACGTTTTTGTTTATTAGTGAAAAAGTAGCTAAACTTATTAGAAAAAGGAAGGTACAGTAAGCGAACCTTCCTTTTTCTTCGTTTAAGGTAATTATTCATTTCGCACTTTCCATTTTATTTCATATATCCCTCAACCAATGCAAAGCATCTCTCTTCCGTAAGATCTGCTAGCACAGCTACATATTCCAATTGCTCCATCGTTCCGCCTTCATATTTAAGAGATGCCTCTTTTGCCTTACTATCACGGTTTTCGATCCATTCGCGCTGCTCCTGTTTTAGCTGCTCCATTTCTTCAGAGGAAAGCTGCTTCTGCAGGACTCCATAAATCTCATTTAATAAATCATCCCAAGCCTTGTATCTCTCTCCTTCCACTTTTTTCAATGCATATGTGGAATCATCCTCGGGATTTTTTCTTAGTTCATCCATTTCTTTTTTCTTAGCATTTAGTTTTGTAAGATATTCTTCCTTCTGGCTCACTTTGTCATCATTAGCACTTGAGTCTTTTTCCCTTTCTGTTGTATTAGTATTGTTTGTGTTGGCTGCTTCTGCTGACTCTGTAGTAGCATTCTCTTCATTCGCATTTTGTGAAATACTGTTGTTTTCTGGTTCGTTATTTGCTGAAGTGCTTGATTCTGTAGCTGAGTTATTACATGCAGCCAGTAGTAGTAGAGCTGCAATTGGAACCATTAGCTTCCTTATTTTCATAATCTAGTCCTCCCTTTACGAAAGTAAATTATGTTTTATTTTTCCCCATAACATTAATATAATTACAGTATTTGTCAACCAATCCAATTGTTCAGCAACTAAAATAATAGTGATTTTCCTATATAAACGACAATAAACAAGCTGTGATTTATGGCAGCTTGTTTATTAGCAATATTATAATCCACCCATTAGTTTTTGTGAGAATACTAGATTAGGGACTTTTTCTAACTCTATCATTTGACCTGCAAGGGGCGAAAAAAAAGCTCTTCCTTTTCGATTTTTTGTTTTCGTTTTAATATCTTGCCAAACATATTATCGACCAATCTTTAACGTCTTTTTTCCCCAATAATAACAACGTCTGAATCAAAGCTATGCATGCCAATAGTCGTGATATTATCCTCAATGGTTACACTTGCTTCTCCAAATCGTCTATGCTCTAAATCAATGATCGTAAAATCATAATCTTCGAGAGTTGTATCTAATTTTAAGGTAGTATTAACAGGCAGGTAAATGGCGATTCTACTGGCATCCTTGCTGCTTGCTACTCTAATCTCATCGGTATTTTTCATGACAATTTTTAATGGCTGTAAGTCTTTGAGATTAAATAAGTGAAAGATCTTTTTGGCAAAAGCATAATCCCAAGCACCTTCAAACTTTACCGCATCTCGCCAATCGTAAGGCTTATCAAACGCCTCTCCAACTAGGCCAAAGTTTTTTTCTTGCTTATGCCAGCTCCATATCCCATGAGCTCCATAGGTAACACCTGCCTCTGCACCTGACAATAAACTTTGCCAAGCAGCCTTTCTAACATCAAATCTACTAAACCGGCCATATATATTTCTGCTATAGCCCATTTGTTCATAACATGGCTCTGAATTAAGAGCTGGCCGTTTAACAGGCTTATTACTGAATTCTTCTGCAAGCGTATAAGACGTATTTTGAAATTGTATATTATGACCAGATTGGAACATATAGAAATCCAGCTTGTCACTGTGCAGCAGTTCATTAGGAATTTCGGTTAATCTTCCTCTTATATGTGATGTTGTTAAACATTGTGGGCTTAATTGTTTGATTGTATTTAACGCAAGTGAATAGTAGCTAGTTGCTAATTCTGTTGGGAAATCCGTATCGCCACTTACTAAATAAATGGGATTGTATTTCGAAAATTTGCCGTCAACATATTTCACATAATCCTCTACCAATTCAAAAGGCATATTATTGATATTACTGATCTCCGAACCCCATGTTTCAGGCACATAGTTACACCACAGCAGGACAAGTGCCGGTACAAATCCTTTTTCCACTGCCATTGCCACCATTTTTTCTGCACGTTCAAAGTAAGCATCATTTCTTTGATTAAAATCGAATGAGCCATCTTCCTTGTATGCAAATGGCTTCATATTAACATCTGTGTCACTTGCATCCCATTGTTGAAGGATATTAATTTGGAGTACATTAAAGCCTTGTGTTTTTCGATAGTTAAGATAATCATTCCATTCCTCTAACGTAGCATTCGTAAAAGCACTCCAAACAGTATCTGCCAGGTAAAAAAACCTTTCACCTTTTTCCGTTTCAAGGTATTGTTTATTTTCCGCTACTCTTAACTCTATCAATTGTTTTCCCTCCCGATTAATATGGAAGAGAAAATAGTGCTAGCAGCTATTCTCTCTTCCTTTCAAATATTCAATTAACCATTCGTACTCGCTTTTACAGTAGTTGTAGTTTTTGTTGAACTCACTTTATTAGATAGACCGAAAAGAAATGTTAACAAAAACGCAGTAATCAATGCAGCAACTAATGAAATGGTAAATCCATAAAACTCCCAGCTAATTCCATCTGGATTAATAAACATTGGGATACCAAAGACACCACCTGATGCAAATCCTCCATACATTTTCGCATTAAAGAATCCTGCAATCGCTCCGCCGACACCGCCGCCAACACAAGCAAAAATAAATGGCTTCTTCAGTGGTAAGTTAACACCATATATGGCAGGCTCTGTAATTCCGAGGAATCCTGAAATTGTAGCTGTCGTTGATAACGATTTCATTTTTGTTTCTCTTGTTCTCAACGAAACAGCTAAAGCTGCTCCCGTTTGAGCAAACACAGTACAATATAGTAATGCATTAATAGGATCATATCCTAATGTTGTAATATTATTAATGAAAATCGCAATAAATGCCCAGTGTAAACCAAACATGACGGCAATTTGCCAAATACCTGCTAGCAGCAAGCCTGCAATAAGCGGACTTAATGAATAAACAGACATGGCACCTTTAGCTAGTAATTCACTTGCATATACAGAGATTGGACCAATTACAATAAAGGATAACGGAACAATTATAACGGTAATGAATAATGGAACAAAAATCAATTGTAAAGATTTAGGGATAATTTTCAAAAGAACTTTCTCTAATTTAGCTGTTAAAAACGATGCTAGAATGATTGGGATAACGGATTGTGTATAATTCATAAGGATAACTGGAATCTGCAGAAAGCTTAACTGCTCCCCTGCACTATAAATTTCAATCATAGTAGGATATACAAGCGCCGCTCCGATTGTAGCCGTAATATAAGCATTTGTTTTAAATACTTTACCTGCTGAAAACCCTAAGAGAATTGGCATAAAGTAGAAGAATGCATCAGATGCTGCATATAAAATCTTATATACACCCATTTCTTCATTTATCCAGCCAACTACTGTTAATGCTACTAAGAAGCCTTTTAGTATCCCGGCAGCAGCCATTGCTCCCATAACAGGCATAAAGATTCCAGAAATTAAGGATACAAACTTGCTGAATATCGTATTCTTTTCCGTTGATTCTTCTGTAGTTTCATCTGCTTGAGGTGCTTCTCCCCCAATCAATTTTATTACTTCAGCAAAGACACTGCTAACATGTTCTCCAATGACTACTTGGTATTGACCACCACTTTTTATAACTGTCATAACTCCTTCTAGTTCTTTTAATACCTCCGTATTTGCAATCGATTGATCCTTCAGCTTAAACCTTAGGCGTGTTACACAGTGGATGACACTATTAATATTCTCTTTGCCTCCCACCTCTTGAACGATTTTCTTGGCAAGTTTTTCATAACTCATCCTATTTCCCCCCCACTAAATATCTTACAACTAGAATAAGTGCACAATTATCATGGTCGCTTACCCACGCTATTGATTGCGGAAGAATCTCACCTCCTTATCCGAATTTAAAGCGCATACAATAATATGCTGTCAAAGATTGCAAGAACTAAAATAAATTAGCCTATCGCTGAGTAAACTGCTCTCTTCCATTCTAAGTAAAACTGCTCTCTTGCTTCTTTATTCATTTTCGGTTCAAACATATGTTTCTCCGTATGTAACGCTGAAATCTCTTCAGATGTCCAAAAGCTCGACCCAAGCCCACCTAAATAAACAGAACCAAGTGCCGATAACTCAGAAATCGCCGAAACCATAACCTTAATACCAAGAATATCGGCTAAAAACTGCATTAAAAATTGATTCGTTGTTGCCCCACCATCTACTCGTAACTCTATTACTGCAATATTCGTTTCCTTTTCGATTAGCTGCAGAACATCTTTTACTTGATAAACGATGCTTTCTAAGCCAGCTCTTACAATATGAGCTTTTTTCGTGCTTCTGCTCATCCCAGTAATACTAGCCCGAATTTCTGGTTTCCAATATGGCGCGCCTAAGCCAACAAATGCAGGCACTAAATATACCCCTTCATTATCATCAAGCATATATGCCAACTGTTCTGCCTCATCAAAGGTTGCAAATAATGTTAAATCATCCTTCATCCATCGGATAATATCGCCTGTAGTGTTTATAATTCCTTCCATAGCATAATGCACCTTACCATTACTGCCCCAAGCTACAGAAGTAACTAACCCTTCTTTCGCCTCCACACATTCCTTCGTGTAAACCATTACGGATGTTCCTGTACCAAAGGTTGCTTTAGCGCTTTTCTTATCAAAACATTGTTGGGCATATAAAGCTGCCTGCGAGTCACCGATTACTCCTGATATTGGCAGCTTATTTATGAATAGCTCGCTATCCTCTACGATTCCAAAGATTTCATCCGAATATTTAACTTCAGGCAGCATGTTCTTTGGGATAGTAAAAATCTTCAGCAGCTCTTCATCCCAGCTTAAAGTGTAAATATTGAACAAAAGGGTCCTGCTGGCATTTGTAACATCTGTTGCGTGAACCCTCCCATTTGTCAGCTTCCATATTAACCAGCTGTCAATTGTTCCGAGTAACAAGTCTCCCTTTTCCGCTCTTTCTCTCACTCCTGGGACATTATCTAAAATCCATTTTGCCTTTGTTGCGGAGAAGTACGGATCAATTTTAAGACCAGTACTTGCATGAACTACCTCCTCATATCCCGTTTCTTTCAAGGAAGTACAAATGGAAGTCGTTCTTCGACACTGCCAAACAATTGCATTATATACCGGCTCACCTGTTCGTTTATCCCAAATAACGATAGTCTCCCGTTGGTTCGTAATTGTAAGGGTATTCATTTTTTGTGATATCGACGGATTATCCGCGCCAATTTTATTGATTACTTGCTTTACATTTTCATAAATCTCAACCGGGTCATGCTCGACCCAACCCGATTGAGGATAAATTTGCTTATGAACAGCTGTTTGCTTTTCAACAATCTGACCTTGGTGATTAATAAGCAGTGCTTTTGTTCCAGAAGTACTTTGATCTATCGCAAGGATATAATGATTACGCATAGCAATCTCCCCCTAGCATCCAAGCATGTCTTTGGCAATACATGCTACATTCTCAGCACTTAATCCATAATGTTGAAAAACTTCCTTCGTATTCCCTGCGATTGCTGGTTCATCTGGAATTCCGAGAATTTTCACTGGCACTGGACAGAATTGTGATGTAACCTCTGAAACAGCTGAACCTAGGCCACCAAAAATACTATGCTCTTCAATCGTAATAATACGGCCTGTTTCTTTAGCGGCTTGAATAATTGCAGCTTCATCTAATGGCTTTATTGTGTGCATATTAATTACTCGACAGCTAATACCATCTGCTTTCAATGCATAGGCAGTGTCAAGGGCAACACGTACAGTTTCCCCAGTAGCAATAATCGTTAAGTCATCGCCTTCATGCATGATGACTGCCTTTCCAATCTGGAAATCATAATCAGCATTTAAATACGAATCTTCGACTGGATTTCTGCCTATTCTCATATAAACTGGCGTTTCATAATCTACTAATGCCTCAATCATTTTCTTTGTTTCGTGACGATCAGCAGGCATCATTACATGTAAATCTGGAATCGCTCTAGTTACAGCTAAATCCTGAACAGAATGATGTGACATGCCAAGGGCTCCATAGCTGACACCACCACTAATCCCAATTAATTTTACATTCGTTTTGGAATAGGCAATGTCCACTTTAATTTGTTCAATGCTCCGCATGCTAAGAAAACAAGCTGGAGAAGCAACAAATGGTTTTTTTCCATAGGCAGCCAAGCCCGCCGAAATACCAACTAAATTTTGTTCGGCGATACCGACTTCTATTAGTTGTTCAGGTAATGCATCCGCAAACGGCACCATTGATGCAGACCCTCTAGAATCACTTGTTAAAACTAGAATATCTTTGTTTTCCGAAGCTAACTCAAGCAATGTATCACTTACAACTGTCCTGTTCGCAATTTTATTGCCAGTATTTTTCTCAAACGCTACATTGTTCATGCTAATACCTCCAATTGCTTAGAAAGTTCCGTCATTGCTAGGTCATATTCCTCTTTAGTCGGAACATGGTGATGCCAGCTTGCTACATTTTCTGCCAGTGAAATGCCCTTGCCCTTAATAGTGTTGGCTAGAATCATTGTCGGCTTTCCAGTTGCTATTGGTGCTTCTTTAAATACTCTTACTAACTCAGCTACATCGTTGCCATCCACCTCAACGACTTCCCAGCCAAAGCTTTGCCACTTCTTATCAAGAGGTTCATTACTCATCACATCATCTGTACTTCCAGTGATTTGCAATCTGTTTCTATCAATAATTCCAACTAGATTATCAAGCTGATAATGCGCAGCAGACATTGCAGCTTCCCACACAGATCCTTCCGCTAATTCTCCATCTCCCATTAAAGTGAAAACCCGGTAAGGTTTTTTATCGAGTTTAGCAGCTAATGCCATGCCAACAGAGATGGATAAACCATGGCCCAACGCTCCCGTATTCATTTCTACACCAGGAACCTTATTATTTGGATGACCTATTAATCTTGAATTAAATTTAGAAAATGTCTTTAATTCTTCTTTTGGGAAGAAGCCCATATCAGCTAGAACTGCCCAGTATGATTCAACAGCGTGACCTTTACTTTGAATATAACGGTCACGGTCTTCCCATGTCGGATTAGTTGGGTCAACCTTCATTACTCCATAAAAAAGCGCTGTCAAAATATCTGTATTAGATAGAGATGAACCCGTATGTCCTGTGCCTGCTTCGTACACCATATCTATTACAGACATTCTTATTTCCGTTGCTTTGCGTTTCAGTTCTACAATATTTAACATTGTTTTCCCTCCATTAAGTCATTCATTTATGTCACTGCCTCGTAACCATGCACGAATTTCCTCTACTGTTGGATCAACAGGGTCTGGAGTTAATCCTGGAATATACTGACACGCCTCATAAATGACTGGGATTACATTCGCGTGGATTCCCGTAGAATGATGGATATAAGGACCCTTTACTAATGTTTCTTCCCATAGTGGCCAATCATTCACCTCTACCCAAACATAAGAGCCTCTTGTATATGGGCCTTCCATTCCTTTCGCCTTACCTAAGAAAATGGAGTACTCTCCGTTATCACCATCAAAGCGAGCTATCGTCATTTCTCCCCCTTTTATTTCCCCTTCATGTGTTCCAGGTGCATGATCTTCAAATAAAAAGTGCTTATTTAATTGGGGCTTCTCTTCCACACTTAACGAAACAGGGAAATTACCACAATGATATAATAGCTCTCCATTCGGGTGCTCTGGATGTCTAATCGTAATATCTGCGAAGAATGTTGGTAATGTATTAAATGTTGCTGCTTGAACCATGATGGATGTAATTGCCCCGTGGATATCTGTTTCACAAGTGACAGGTATTTGTTCATCTGTTAAAATAGCGTTCGCTAGACAAGGCATGATTCCGATAATATCCTGCAATGTAGACCAGCATTGGATAGCAATTGCTGAACTACCTGTTTCTTCTGCAAACTGCTTCATCGCAACCTTTAATGACGCTATCCGACGAACATCCTCTTCTTTAACCGCACTCCAATCGAGTGTATCCTTGATGTATTTAATTGCTTTATCTAGTTCTTCACTGCCAGCCTTCTCAATTTTTAATGTTTTTTGTTTAATTTGATCCAGCGTAATTGGATATATTTGAATGCCAAACTTCTCAAGTAGTTCGCCTTCATTACAGATAACAGACCAGAAGTCAGACGGTCTTGTGGAGATTTGCAGGATTCTAAGCTTTTTAAAGTGCTTTACAACATTTGCTGCACCAATAAAATTTTTAAAGCCTCTTTCAAACACTCTTGATTCGACAGAACTGTTTGTTATGTAGGTAAATGGCACTTTAAATCTGCGAAGCACCTTACCTGTAGCAAAAATTCCACACTGAGTATCTCTAAGCCGAGTCCCATCTACTAATGGAGCTTCATCTCGTGGTCCCCATATTAATACTGGTTTACCTACAGCTTTAGCGATTTTCGCGACAAGATCCTCTGTGCCGAAATTACAATGTGGAAAAAAGACAGCATCTACTTTTTCGGAAATAAAGCGATCAATAATCATTTGCTCTTCCGCACGATTATATAGTAAGCCCTCGTCATTAATCCCTTCTAAATCAATGATTTCAATACCTAAATGAAAGCTTTTCATTTTTTCCTTAATTAACTCTTTATATTTGTAAGCATCCTCTTTACTAAACAAAAATCTGCGTGTCGGAGCAAAACCTAATTTAAACTTTTCCATGTTATTCCCCCAAATTAACATTGACTACTAAACTTACTAAACAACCATTAAACACAAAACCGCAACTAACCCACTGTTTTCTTGATTAAATCTAAGTTATTTCTTGGTATTAGATTAACACCGTTACTAAAAAGAAGTCAATATGTTTATATAAATTTATCAAAATATTTATTATTTGTAAGCGTTTATTTTTAGTTTAATTTAGTTATATTTATGTGAGTTCCTTATTATATTAATAGAATACACATTATTTTATACTAGTTAACTAATTTGACACAACTAAACTTTTTATCTAAACTAAACATAAATAGTTATAAAACTAGTTTAGTTTAGATAGATCGGAGGATACATATGAAGATAAATGACATTGCCCAAATTGCAGAGGTATCCAAATCAGCTGTCTCTTTAGCTTTAAATGGAAAGCCTGGTGTCAGCCAAGAAACTAGACAAAAAATTATCCGGATTGCAGAGGAAAATGGCTATAACCCTAAATCCTTTTCAAAAACAAAAACCAATTCTACATCTAAAATATTCCGATTTATAGCTTGTACACATACTGGAATCATCACTGAGCAATACCAGTCTCAGTCTTTCTTTATGGAATTAATAAATAATATTGATCAATCTCTTTCATCAAAAGGATACTCTTTAATTATTTCTTCCATAAACATAGATTCACTAGAACAGGAAATAATGAATTTAGAAAAACAACAAAGCTCGTCTGGTATCTTGCTATTAGGAACAAACTTAACAGAAGGGCAGATTAAGACGGTCGCTAACTTACAGCCGAATTTAGTTGTCTTGGATACTTGTTTTGAGACATTAGATATCAACTTCATCGTTATGAATAATGTGATTGGCGGCTACCAAGCAGGGAAACATCTAGTTGAATTAGGTCATAGCGAAATTGGGTATGCAGAATCTATTTCTAGAATGTACAATTTCGATTCACGAAGAAGAGGATTTCAAAAAGCCATGGAAGAAAACGGCTTACGTATTAAGCCTGAACATACTTTCCAAATGTCTCCGACAGACCTCTCCATTCAACACGATTTCACACAATCTATTCTGGAACTAAAGGATAATCTACCTACCGCCATTTTTTGCGAGTGTGATTATATGGCAATCAGTGTGATTAAGGCACTCAACGAACTTCATTTACAAGTACCGGAAGATATATCTATAATTGGATTCGATAATATTATGGAGTCTCAAATAGTAAGTCCAGAGTTAACAACGATTCATGTCAAAAAAGATAAAATTGCTTCTCTTGCAGTGGAGAAACTCATTAGAGAAATTGATTATCAAGAAGAAGATAAAATGAAGATATTTATAGATACAGAACTGGTGAAGAGGAGATCTAGCTGTAAAAGGCAGCAACAGCATAAATAGAATTGCCGCAAACAAAAAAAGCATCAATTCCTTTTTGGAATTGATGCTTTTATATCTCTAAGTAGTAAAAAACCACCAAACATATGTATTTGGTGGAGACGGTGGGAGTCGAACCCACGTCCAGAAACATCGGCACTTAAGCTTCTACGAGTGTAGTCAACATATTCGCGATTCGCTCATTCTTCTGCCTGCTGACGGGCGTCCGATGAGCTAGTCTGGTTGTTCTCTTCCTTCTTCCTCAGACGGTGGAATCCGGCGTAGCCCACTTAAAGTGAGTCCCTTACCCTACCACATGGGCAATGGAGGGAGGAACCGCTAAGCGCTATTAAGCAGCTAAAGCGAAGTTGTTTTGTTGTTTGCCAGTTATAGGCTTTGACGTTTTAACGAGGCCGATCCCCTCGACTCGCAACCTAAGCTCGAACTATCCCTGTCGAATCCGTAACGTCCCCATAAGGATAAAATCTTGTAATTGTTACATCACAGG
Source organism: Niallia taxi (assembly GCF_032818155.1). Lineage (NCBI taxonomy): Bacteria > Bacillati > Bacillota > Bacilli > Caryophanales > Bacillaceae > Niallia > Niallia taxi. Next base: position 1,075,855 of record NZ_CP102589.1, on the reverse strand, counting down.
ATTCACGCTCAAAAGCGTTAACGTTAGGAAGCTCAAAAATAGGAGCTTTAAGTTATGCTTGTCTTAACGACATAATTTATTATAACATAAACATCCTAAATTTCAATTGTAAGTTCTTGGATTACATTTTTTGCCTATCTCTTAAGGCACGTTCGATGCTGCGGTTTGCTTCCTTGCGCTTTAATGTTTCACGCTTATCATAGTTTTTCTTACCCTTTCCGAGGCCGATTAAAACCTTGGCAAAACCGTTTTTCATATAAAGCTTCAATGGAACTAATGCATATCCGATTTCTTTTGTGTCACCAATCAGCTGGTTTATCTGCTTTTTGTGAAGCAGCAGCTTTCGTGTTCTCAGCGGTTCGTGATTATAACGGTTCCCCTGCTCGTACGGGCTTATATGCATGCCATACAAGAATACTTCTCCGTTATGAACGCGAGCATATGATTCTTTCAAGTTGACCCTGCCGGCACGAATTGCTTTAATCTCCGTTCCTTGCAGCACGATGCCTGCTTCATATGTTTCCTCAATAAAATAATCATGATTCGCTTTTTTGTTTTGTGCGACTACTTTCCCTTCACCTTTTGGCATTTGAATTCCCCTACCTTTATAAGCTAATTGTACCAAATTATCTTCGTTCGGACAATTTTGATGAGCTTTGGCAAAGGGAAGCAATAAGTGCTTCCCTTTCTTAAGCCTTCAATCAGCGTCTTTTTTTCTTTCTTTTTGCCTTTGGGGCATTTTCAAAAAACTTTCGTTCTTTTTTCCCTTGGCGTTTTCCTTCACCGCTGGAGCTGCTATTGCCACTGCCTTTTCTGCTATCTTTGCCTGCACCAGATTTTCCTTTGCGCGCCGGGCGAGATGTGCTGCCAGTGGAGAAAACTTTACCTTCTTTGTTCGGATCTCTGCGACGTGTTCCCTTCATGCCAACAATTTCGAAATCAATTGCTCTTTCTTCCTTGTTAACATTAACAACACGCACCGTGATTTCATCACCAATTCGGAACACCTTGCCTGTTCTTTCACCGATCATCGCAAAATGGCGTTCATCATAGCGGTAATAGTCATCCGTCATATAGCTGACATGGACAAGACCCTCAACTGTGTTGTTCAGCTCGACAAACATTCCGAAGTTAGTGACAGAGCTGATAATCCCATCATATTCCTCGCCGATTTTATCCAGCATGTATTCTGCCTTTTTCAACTCATCTGTTTCACGTTCAGCCTCAACAGAGCGTCTTTCCATGTTAGAGGAATGCTCGGCAATGTTTGTTAGCTTGCTGTTCCACTTTTCTTGAGTAGGTGCGCTAATATCACCCTCCACAAGATATGTGCGAATAAGTCTGTGCACAATTAAATCCGGATAACGTCTAATTGGCGACGTGAAATGCGTATAGAAATCGGTTGATAATCCAAAATGCCCAAGGCTTTCTGGATAATATTTCGCTTGCTGCATCGATCGAAGCATAACAGTTGATATGACCATTTCCTCTGGTGTTCCTTGCACCTCTTCAATGATTTCCTGAAGAGCTCTTGGATGAACTTCATTTGCAGTTCCTTTAACGATATAACCGAAGTTTGTAATAAACTCAAAGAATCTGCGCAGCTTTTCTTCCTTCGGATCTTCGTGAATACGATAGATGAATGGTACTTGCAGCCAGTGGAAATGCTCAGCAACCGTTTCATTAGCTACAAGCATAAATTCTTCAATTAAGCGTTCAGCCACTGAGCGTTCGCGCAGAACGATATCCTTCGGCTTGCCGTCTTCTTCGACAATCACCTTTGATTCTTTGAAATCAAAATCGATTGCTCCTCTGCCCATTCGTTTATTACGAAGAATTTGCGCAAGCTCCTCCATTCTCTCAAACATAGGAACAAGCTCTGCATATCTTTCCCGCAGCTCCTCATCCTTGTCATTCAAGATAGAGTTAACATCAGCATATGTCATTCTTTCCGTTGTTTTAATAACACTTTGGAAGATTTCATGGCTGACTACTTCACCACTAGAGCTGATTTCCATTTCACAGGACAGCGTTAACCGATTTACTTTCGGGTTCAAGGAGCAAATACCGTTTGATAGTCGATGCGGAATCATCGGAATAACTCGGTCAACTAAATAAACGCTTGTACCCCTGTCTTGTGCTTCCACATCAATTGGCGATTCTTCCTTCACATAATAAGAAACGTCGGCAATATGGACACCAAGCTTATAATTGCCATTTTCAAGCCTTGTAACAGTAACAGCATCATCCAAGTCCTTCGCATCTGCTCCGTCGATTGTGACAATCTGCTGGTCTCTTAAATCACGTCTGTTTTTGATTTCACTTTCATCAATCTCATCGGGAACACCATCAGCCTGTTCCATAACTTCATCAGGAAAAGCAAGCGGCAGTCCATGCTTATGAATAACAGATAGTATATCTACACCTGGGTCATTTTTATGTCCTAGGATCTTTGTAATTTCACCTTCTGCATTTTTTCTGCCTTCAGGATATGCAGTAAGGTTTACAACCACCTTATGCCCCTCTACAGCACCTTTAGTGCTACCTTTTGGAATGAACACATCTGTGGCGATTTTTTTATCATCGGGAATAACAAATCCAAAATGCTTGCTTTCGGAATATGTACCGACAATTTGCTGTACCCCTCTTTCTAGGATACGGACAATCGTACCTTCTCGTCTTTGCCCAGAGCTTTCTGAAGTAACACGCGCAAGCACGATATCACCATTCATTGCTGTTTTCACTTCATTTGGCGGGATGAAAATATCATCTAAGCCAGGCTCCTCTGGGATTACAAAGGCAAATCCCTTCGCATGACCGGATATTTTCCCTTTTACTAAATTCATTTTTTCAGGAAGTCCGTAACGATTGCTTCTCGTTCTAACGACCAATCCCTTTTCTTCCATCTGCACTAATGCTTTGACGAAGTCTTTGAAGTTAGAGGAATCCTCTATCCCAAATGCTTCCTCTAATTCTTGGACTGTCAGCGGCTTATACGCCTCGTCCTTCATATAATGCAGCAACTTTTCTATATGTTCGTGAATTATATCCAAACAAATAACCTCCTTTAATTAACGGCTCCAGTCTAAACGATCGATAAACTGGTAAAAGTCCTCGAAAACCTGGTCCTTTTCTTTATCATGTGTAATGACATGGCCAGAGTTTTCAAACCATTTTATTTCTTTCATGTCACTTTCAACTTCATTATAAATTATATTAGCACTATCTGTATTAATCATATGGTCATGTCTTGCTTGTATTACAAATACAGGAGAATAGATTAAGTCTACTGATTGGCGGACACTTGCAATTAATGCTTGCAGCTCCTTCAATGTGTTCATTGGAGCGAACTCTGCCATTTCCTTTTCAATAAGCTCTTCTGATTTTCCTTCACGTGCTTTATAATTACGGGCATATTCTAAAACACCCTCATACATTACGTCTTCGCTTTTAATATACATTGGCGCACACATCGTTACGATACCCTTTACTGGTACAGTGTAACCTAATTTCAGGGAAAATACCCCGCCGAGGGAAAGTCCGCCGACAGCTATTTCCTCATAGCCTTTATCCTTCAAAAATTGATAACCTGCCTGAACATCCTCCCACCACTCTTTAGGTCCAAATTGAACAAGGTCCTCTGGAGGCACCCCATGGCCTCTATACAACGGAATATAGCTGCTGTATCCTTTTGTACTCAAGTAGCGTCCGAGCAGTCTGACATCTGAAGTATTGCCTGTAAACCCATGCAATAGTAAGACAGCACGTTTATTGTCTCCTTCAAAAAACAACGGCTTTTGTTCCACTAATTTCATTTAAAACACTCCTTGCTTTATCTTTTCCCATTTTTTCAAAATCAATTATGTATTGCTTTATTTCTTCAAATCTCACCCTATTTTAGGCAGAAAAAAGACTAAGAATCCAGTAAAAAGAATTAAAGCATCTATTACAGAAAAAAAACCTGACCGCTTCCGGCCAGGTTTTCATCTATACCGTACAGCTATTAAATATCGAAATAGCTGACTGCAATCGTCAAGGCAAAAAACAGGATAGCCAACACGATTGTTGTATTATGAAGTATTAAATCTAAACCACGCGCTTTTTGTTTACCGAAAAGCTGTTCTGCCCCACCAGAAATGGCCCCGGAAAGACCTGCACTTTTCCCTGATTGCAAAAGCACAACTACAATAAGAGCAAGGGCAACAATGATCAATAATGTTAACAAAATTGTGTGTAGCATACAAACACCTCCATTAAAACGAACATACATTACTCTTAATGTACCATATTTTATGTTGTCCCACAATAGCATTACAATTGTTTTACATAACTTATCCAAATAAAAAACACCTGACAAATGAATGTCAGGTGTTAATGTTCAAACCTTATTTTTTAAGGTTGTAGAAAGATTTAAGACCATCGTATACAGCTAGGTCGCCAAGCTCGTCTTCGATGCGAAGAAGTTGGTTGTACTTAGCAATACGGTCTGTACGAGAAAGTGAACCAGTTTTGATTTGGCCAGCGTTTGTAGCAACAGCGATGTCAGCGATTGTTGCATCTTCTGTTTCACCAGAACGGTGAGATACTACTGCAGTGTAACCTGCACGTTTTGCCATTTCGATAGCTTCGAAAGTTTCAGTCAAAGTACCGATTTGGTTAACTTTGATAAGGATTGAGTTAGCAATTCCTTTTTCGATACCTTCAGCCAATTTTTTAGTGTTTGTAACGAATAGATCGTCACCAACTAATTGTACTTTAGAACCGATGCGGTCAGTCAACAATTTGTGACCTTCCCAGTCGTTTTCGTCAAGACCATCTTCAATAGAGATGATTGGGAATTCGTTAACTAGCTCTTCGTAGAAAGTTACTAGCTCTTCAGAAGTCAAGCCAGTACGGCCTTCTCCAGCAAGATCGTATTTACCAGTTTCTTTGTTGTAGAACTCAGAAGAAGCAACGTCCATTCCAAGCAAGATGTCTTTACCAGGCTCATAGCCAGCTTTTTTGATTGCTTCGATGATAACTTCAAGAGCTTCACGGTTTGAACCAAGGTTTGGAGCGAATCCACCTTCGTCACCTACAGCAGTGTTTAAGCCTTTTGCAGAAAGAACTGATTTAAGTGCATGGAACACTTCAGCACCATAACGCAATGCTTCTTTGAATGTTGGAGCTCCTACTGGCAAGATCATGAACTCTTGGAAGTCCACGTTGTTATCAGCATGAGAACCACCGTTGATGATGTTCATCATTGGAGTTGGCAATTGCTTAGCGTTGAATCCGCCAAGGTAACGGTACAATGGAAGACCTACAACTTCAGAAGCAGCATGAGCTGCAGCCATAGATACACCAAGGATAGCGTTAGCGCCCAATTTACCTTTGTTTTCAGTTCCGTCAAGCTCGATCATTGTTCTGTCGATTCCAGCTTGGTCCGTAACGTCCATACCGATGATTGCTTCAGCGATAACTTCGTTTACGTTTTCTACTGCTTTAAGAACACCTTTACCAAGGTAGCGTGATTTGTCGCCGTCACGCAATTCTACTGCTTCGTATTCACCAGTTGATGCACCAGATGGAACAAGTGCACGACCGAAGAAACCTGATTCTGTTAATACTTCTACTTCTACTGTTGGGTTACCGCGTGAGTCTAATACTTCGCGAGCATATACATGTTGAATGTATGGCATAATAAATTCTCTCCTTTAATAGATCAATTATTTTTTAATGATAGATGTACCAGTCATTTCTGCTGGTTGTTCAAGTCCTAATAGTTCTAGCATTGTCGGAGCCAAATCTCCAAGCTTTCCTTCTTGAAGCTCGACACCAGGTACTGTCACAATGACAGGTACAGGGTTTGTTGTATGTGCAGTCATTGGTTTCCCATCAAGTGTTACCACTTCATCTGAGTTACCATGGTCTGCTGTAATGATAGCTTTTCCGCCTTTTTCTTCGATCAATGTGATGATTTTGCCTAAGCATTCATCAACAGTCTCGATAGCCTTGATTGTTGGTTCAAGCATTCCGGAGTGCCCAACCATATCAGGGTTTGCAAAGTTTAAGATGATAGCGTCAAAATTATCTGCTTCAATCTCTTTAAGAAGTGCATCTGTCACTTCATATGCGCTCATTTCTGGCTGCAGGTCGTATGTTGCAACTTTAGGTGAGTTGATCAAAATACGCTTTTCACCAGGAAATTCTGCTTCACGTCCACCGCTCATGAAGAACGTTACGTGCGGATATTTTTCCGTTTCCGCAATGCGGAGCTGAGTCATTCCGTTTTGAGAAATAACTTCACCTATTGTGTTATCCAAGTTTGTCGGTTTGAATGCGACATACCCTTTTACTGTTTCACTGAAATGAGTCAAGCATACGAAATATAAATCTTTCGGATGATTTTCTCCACGATCGAATGAACGGAAGTCTTCATTAGTGAATACATTAGAGATTTGGATTGCACGGTCAGGACGGAAGTTATAGAAAATTACTGCATCTTCGTCTTGAATGGTTGCAACCGGCTTACCGTCTTCTTTTGTAATAACAGACGGAAGTACGAATTCATCAAAGATACCATTTCTGTAGTTATCATCCACAACATCTAATGGGTTGGAGTAGCTAGGTCCTTCACCATAAGCCATTGCACGGTATGATTTTTCCACACGATCCCAGCGCTTATCTCTATCCATAGAATAGTAGCGGCCTGAGATTGTTGCAAATTCACCAACACCGTATTCTTCAATTTTTTCTTGTGTTGCTTTAATGTATTTTTCAGCAGTCTTTTGACCGACGTCTCGGCCGTCAAGAATACCGTGGATATATACTTTTTCCACACCTTCTTCTTTTGCAAGGCGAAGAAGTGCAAACATATGCTCAATATGGCTGTGAACACCGCCATCTGACAGAAGACCGAACAGATGAAGATTCTTGCCATTTTCCTTCACATGTTTGATAGCATTCACGAAAGTTTCGTTCTTAGCGAACTGTCCTTCTCTGATTGCCACATTTACTCTTGTTAAGCTTTGGTACACAATTCGTCCTGCTCCAATGTTCAAATGACCAACTTCAGAGTTACCCATTTGTCCTTCTGGAAGACCAACTGCTTCACCACTTGCAACAAGTGTAGTGTGAGGGTATTTGTTCCAGTATTTATCAAAGTTTGGCTTTTTTGCTTGAGCAACAGCATTTCCCATACGTTCGTCTCTCAATGCAAAGCCATCCAAAATGATCAATGCTACAGGAGATTTACTCATGCCTTACCTTCCTCCAATAATTGCAGGAAGCTTTGTGCTTCTAAGCTAGCTCCACCTACAAGAGCACCATCGATATCAGGCTGAGCCATATATTCTTTGATGTTCTCTGGTTTTACACTGCCGCCGTACTGAATGCGGATGCTTTCTGCCACTTCTGGAGAAAACTGTTCGCTTACAGTTTTGCGGATATGTGCGCAAACTTCGTTTGCATCTGCAGATGTAGAAGATTTGCCTGTTCCGATTGCCCAGATTGGCTCATAAGCTACAACTGTTGCTTTTACTTGGTCATCTGTAAGACCAGCTAAAGCTTTTGAAACTTGAGAAGCAACGAATTCGTTTGTTTCGCCGTTTTCTCTTTGCTCAAGCGTCTCACCACAGCAAACGATCGGAGTTAAGTTATTTTCAAATGCTGCGATCGTTTTTTTGTTAACACCTTCGTCTGTTTCATTGAAGAATTCACGGCGTTCTGAATGTCCAAGGACAACATACTTAGCACCGATGTTTTCTAATGCTACAGGGCTGATTTCGCCAGTGAAAGCACCATTTTTTTCGAAGTGCATGTTTTGTGCACCGATTTTCACTTCTGTGCCGTCAGTCAATTCCACTAATTGACCGATGAAAAGAGCAGGAGCTACAACTACAGCATCAACCTGTTCACTAGAAGGAATTGATTCTTTAATTTCTTGGATAAAGTCCACTGCTTCTGGAAGTGTTTTGTTCATTTTCCAGTTTCCAGCGATAATAGGTTTGCGCATGTTTAACATCCTTTCATGCTTCGTTAATTATTTATCGTTAAGAGCTACTACGCCTGGAAGTTCTTTACCTTCCATGAATTCCAACGAAGCACCGCCGCCTGTTGAAATATGGCTCATTTTGCTTGCAAGGTCAAACTTCTCAACTGCTGCTGCAGAATCTCCGCCACCGATTACAGAGTATGTATCTTGGGATTCAGCAAGAGCTGTTGCTACTGCTTTTGTTCCTTTAGCGAATGTATCTAATTCAAATACGCCCATTGGTCCATTCCAGATAACCAATTTAGAGTTTTTGATAACATCTGCATAGATTTCTCTTGTTTTTGGACCGATATCCAATGCTTCCCAATCAGCAGGGATTTCTTCGATGGAAACAGTTTGTGTGTTAGCATCGTTAGAGAAGTCATCTGCAATTGTTACATCTACAGGCATGTAGAATTTAACACCTTTTTCTTTTGCTTTATCCATGTAGGATTTTGCAAGCTCGATTTTATCTTTTTCAAGAAGAGATAATCCGATTTCATGGCCAAGAGCTTTTACGAATGTATAAGCCAATCCGCCACCGATGATCAAGTTATCTACTTTATCAAGAAGGTTTTCGATAACACCGATTTTGTCTTTTACTTTTGCTCCACCAACGATAGCTGTGAATGGACGGTCTGGATTAGAAAGTGCTTTACCTAATACATCAAGCTCTTTTTCCATCAATAGACCAGATACAGCTGGGATATGGTGTGCAATTCCTTCAGTTGAAGCATGCGCACGGTGTGCTGCACCAAATGCATCGTTTACGAATACATCAGCTAGTTCAGCATAAGCTTTTGCTAGTTCTGAATCGTTTTTCTCTTCGCCAGCATTGAAACGAACGTTTTCAAGCAATAATACATCGCCTTCAGAAAGCTTGCTGATTTCAGCTTTAACAGCTTCACCATAAGACTCATCTGTTTTCACAACGTTTTTGCCAAGCAGCTCAGAAAGACGTGCAGCAACTGGAGTTAAACGCAATTCTTCAACCACTTCACCATTTGGACGGCCTAAGTGACTTGCCAAAATTACGATAGCACCTTTTTCTACTAACTCATTAATAGTTGGTAGCGCTGCTTGAATTCTTGTTTCATCCGTGATTTGTTGATCCTTCATTGGAACGTTGAAGTCAACACGAACAAATACTTTTTTGCCTTTTAAATCGATATCGCGAATCGTTTTCTTGTTCATTAAATGAGACCCTCCACTTGCATTATTTTAAGCTTATAATCCGTATCCACTAAGATTTCCAAGCTATTTTTAAAAGAGCGGAAACAAAGCTGTTTCCGCTGTTTGATTAAGGGCTTTAGCTTAACAAAAATTATTTTGTAGCTAATTGTGCAAAGTGTTTAACTGTTCTTACAAGTTGGTTAGTGTAAGACATTTCGTTGTCATACCAAGCAACAGTTTTAACCAATTGTTGGTCTCCAACTGTAATTACTTTAGTTTGAGTCGCATCGAATAATGAACCGTAGCTGATTCCGATGATGTCAGAAGAAACGATTTCGTCTTCAGTGTAACCGTAAGACTCGTCAGCAGCTGCTTTCATAACCGCGTTAACTTCTTCAACTGTTACTTTTTTATCAAGAACTGTTACAAGCTCAGTTAATGAACCAGTTTTAACAGGTACACGTTGTGCAGCTCCATCCAATTTACCGTTAAGTTCTGGTAATACTAGACCGATAGCTTTAGCAGCACCAGTTGAGTTAGGGATGATGTTTTCTGCAGCAGCACGAGCGCGGCGGAAATCACCTTTTGGATGTGGAGCGTCAAGTGTATTTTGGTCTCCAGTGTAAGCATGGATAGTTGTCATAAGACCTTCAACGATACCGAAGTTGTCTTGAAGAGCTTTTGCCATTGGAGCTAGGCAGTTTGTAGTACAAGAAGCACCAGAGATAACTGTTTCAGTACCATCAAGAATGTCATGGTTTACGTTGTAAACGATTGTTTTCATTTCACCAGTTGCAGGTGCAGAGATAACAACGTTTTTAGCGCCAGCTTGGATATGAGCTTCAGCACTTTCTTTAGTTGTGAAGAAACCAGTAGATTCGATAACTGTATCTACATTAAGCTCGCCCCATTTAAGGTCAGCTGGGTTTCTTTCAGCAGTAGTTACTACTTTTTTACCGTTTACTAGGAAGTAACCTTCGTGTACTTCGATTTCACCTTGGAAAGTACCTTGAGATGAATCATATTTTAAAAGATGTGCCAGCATTTTAGTATCAGTTAAATCATTGATTGCCACTACTTCCAATTCTGGGTTTTCCATGATTTTTCTGAATGCTAAACGTCCGATACGTCCAAATCCGTTAATACCAACTTTTACTGTCATTATTATTTCCTCCTCTAAATGTAGAGATAATTATATATAAAGGGAATTCCCGTTATATCAAGTTCTTTGCCGCACCTTCATCTGTTATCAGAATAGTAGAAGGTGGCGCTTTTTTTAAGTAGGCTGAGATAGCCTTTGATTTTGACGATCCTCCGGCAACCGCGATTACATTTGGAACAGTAGAAAGATTTTCAAGTCTAAGGCCGATCGTCTGAACCTTGTGGACAACCTCTCCATCTTCATTAAAATAATAGCCAAATGCTTCACCGACAGCTTCTGCCTGAACGATTTTTTCTAGGTCACTTGCGCTTGTACTGCGGCGCTCTGCCATTGTAATAGCATCACCAATTCCATGAATAAGCAGGCTGGCAGACTTAATCAGCTGCAAGACTTCATTGATGCGGGCATCCTTAACGATGCTTTTGTACATTTCCTTACTCACCTCATCTGGTGCATACAGGACACGATGTTTGCTCGCTGTACGATCCGCCATCATGGAACAAATTGTGTTTGCTTGGTTTTTAACATCTTCACCAATGCCGCCACGTGCAGGTACAAACAGCCATTCGCCGTCCACTATATTAGGCGTAAGCATTTCTGCCACTGCAGCCATAGTGGTTCCACCATTAACCGCGATGATATTATTGCCTTTTAAAAGTGATTTCATACAATTAGCTGTTGCAAGTCCCAGTTCTTTTTTGAGCCATGGAGAATGGTCACTGTCGCCCGCTACAATTATTACTCTTTTAATTTGCAGCTTCTTTTCTAATTCTTTCTCCATTTGGTTAATACCCGCTACTTCCCTCATTACACTAGAAAGACTTTCCAAAGTTTCTTCGCCAATCGGAGTGAGTGTCATGCCAATAGTACTGATATGTATAAGCTTCTGATCCTTTAGGAGCTCCACTTCGCTCCTGAGCACTCGTTCCGTCATTCCCAGGCTTCCTGCAAGGCTTCTTCTGCCAACAGGCTGCATGTTGCTAATGTGATGAAGAATGTAGTATCTTTTTTGCATAATTACGAGTAAATCAGGCAATAATCTTTTTTGAATCTCGATAAATGAATTCATTAATTTGGTGCCCCTTCACTTACAGTGGTGGTCATTTGAAGTCCCGCATAGACATATTATGTCCCACATTCTCCAAAAAAAATCATTCCTGCTACAAAACCCATTCTATCACCAGCGCATAGCAAATTCAACTTATAAACGTCCATTTTTCAAGAAATTTGACGAAAAATTGAAGAACTGCCATATGTGAATTTAATCACGTTTTCATTGCTTTCATACTATATAAAAAAGCGGAACATCAATTGGACGATATTCCTATCTTAGCTTGACGATAAAAAAACATTTTGTCTATTAAAGAAGGATATAGATTTCCGTTACCATCAGTAAGATTTCGGAAAGATTAGCGAGACAGCAAAAAACACTAAAGCAGAAATTGGATTTCGAATCAGCTTGCCTAATACTTAACCTTTAATATAGAAATAAACATCTTCGTATTTAAAGCAAAAAAAGACAGTCGACAAAAGTTGTCGACTGTCTTTTTTAATAGCGCCCTCGAAGGGAATCGAACCCCTATTTCAAGAACCGGAATCTTGCGTGCTATCCATTACACCACGAGGGCAAATTTTAAAGAACGTTTTGATTATATGATATGTTTCATGGTAATGCAAGGAATAATTGTTTAAAAAAAGTAACAGTGGGTATTATGGTAAGGATAAAAACTTATTCAATAAACAGGTGCAAAAATGTTGTTGATACAAAGGATGTAGACATTGTCGAAGGATATTTTGCCTTATCTGAACGTAAACGTTTGACCTTAATTGACCATCCGTGTATCATTAGGATTACATACAGTAATGAGTTCACTCACTACTGAAGAAACACATACTTATGAAGCAAACTTTATTTTAAAGGAGGATTTTTTCAATGAATTTAATCCCTACAGTTATTGAACAGACAAACAGAGGAGAACGTGCTTACGACATTTATTCTCGTCTATTGAAGGATCGCATCATTATGCTTGGCAGTGCAATTGACGATAATGTTGCTAACTCCATTGTTTCACAGCTTTTGTTCCTTGATGCTGAGAACCCTGAAAAGGACGTTTCCTTATACATTAACAGCCCTGGCGGAAGCATTACAGCAGGTATGGCTATTTATGATACTATGCAGTTCATTAAGCCAAATGTACAAACAATCTGCATCGGTATGGCAGCTTCCATGGGAGCTTTCTTGCTTGCAGCAGGTGAAAAAGGTAAACGTTATGCCCTTCCAAATGCTGAAGTAATGATTCATCAGCCGCTTGGTGGTGCACAAGGTCAAGCTACAGAAATTGAAATTGCTGCAAAACGTATCTTGTTCTTGCGTGATAAGCTGAATGGTATCCTTGCAGAGCGTACTGGCCAACCAATCGACGTTATCGCAAAAGACACTGAACGCGATAACTTCATGACAGCTGAAAGAGCGAAGGAATATGGTCTAATCGACAATATCATCACTCGTAATGAACTAACAGACAAAAAAGATAAGTAATAGAAAAAAAACACCTCGCCCAAACGCGAGGTGTTTTTATAATAATTTCTCCAGTGTTTTAAGCGCTTCCAATTCATCGCTTCCATCAATAATCAGCTTGATGTCTGCCCCTGAGTGAATCGCCAAGCCCATAATTCCCATGATACTTTTCGCATTTACTCTGCGCCCTTCCTTCTCAATAAACACTTCAGATACATAATTTGTTGCTTCTTGAACAAATATCGCTGCCGGTCTTGCCTGCAATCCTGATTTCAATGTTACTGTAATATCCCTTTCTACCATCTTATTCCCTCCTCCTAATATATAAGGAGGATAATATAGTCTTAACCGATAAGATATATTATCCTTCTATAGTTTATTATACTTGTTCTCCTCTGCGAAGCGCATCAGCAATTTCATCTATTTTTCGCAGTCTGTGATTAATCCCGGATTTACTAATATTCCCGGAGGAAACCATTTCCCCAAGTTCCTTCAAGGTAACATCCTGGTAAGCAACTCGGAGCTCTGCAATTTCCCTGAGCTTGTCTGGGAGTATCTGCAGCCCTACTGTTCTATCAATGAAGCGAATATTTTCGACTTGTCTCAGCGCAGCACCAATCGTTTTGTTTAAGTTTGCTGTTTCACAATTCACAAGTCTGTTAACGGAATTCCTCATATCTCTGACAATCCGGATATCTTCAAATCGAAGCAATGCCCCGTGAGCTCCAATAATATTGAGGAATTCTGTTATTTTCTCGGCTTCCTTCAAGTACGTGATAAATCCTTTTTTTCTTTCTAACACTTTACTGTTCAAATCGAACGTGTTCATCAGATTGCTCAATGCAACAATATGCTCTTTGTAAAGCGACGTAATTTCCAAGTGATAGGAGGATGTTTCTGGGTTGTTGACAGATCCGCCTGCAAGAAACGCTCCTCTTAAATAGGAACGCTTGCAGCATTTCTTTTTGACAAGGCCTTCATCTATTTCATGTGTAAACATAAAGCCCTCTGTCAAAATACTCAAATCTTCAAGAATCTCCTTCGCTTTTGCCGACAGCCTTACAATATAAACATTGTTTTTCTTGAGGCGCATCTTCTTTCTCACTAAAAGCTCGACAGGTATGTCATAATACTTTTTGATGAGTGTATATATTCTTCTTGCTATCGCAGCATTTTCCGTCTGAATGTCTACTACCAGTTTCTGATTAGAAAAGGATAAAGTACCATTCATCTGAATTAGGGCAGACAGCTCTGCCCTGCCGCAGCAATCTTTAACTTCAATCGTCGTCAGTTCTTTTTTCGTCTCTGAAGCGAAAGACATACCTTCACCCCCATTTAAAACGCAAACCCTGTTTCCTGTTAAAGCTCTGATTCCACTTTCGAGTCAAGCATAGAATAAAGAATTTTAGCCACTTCCAGCGTATTATGGCGGATGACCTTTTCTTCTAGGCTGATAATATCCCCAAGTATGACTTCCAGTCCAAGCTTTTCTAATTTCTCTGTGTCAAAAAAGACAGGTTTTGCTTTCTCTTCATTATACCGTTCCAGAACGTTTCCGGGGATATTTTCTTTATTTACCAATATAGTATTCAAGAAAGGCTCAGGCATATGTTCATAAATTGCCTTAACATGATCACTCGCAGAAAAATCAAGTGTTTCTCCAGCCTGCGTCATAATATTACAGATATAAACCTTTTTAGCTGCAGCTGTGATGATTTCCCTGCTTATTTCTGGTACGACAAGATTTGGAAGTATACTCGTATACAGACTTCCTGGTCCAATTACGATTAAGTCTGCTTGACGAATTGCCTGGATGGCTTCTGGCAGCGGCGTAGCATTCTCTGGTGTTAGGAATACTTCTTTTATTTTCTTGCCGCTTTCCGGAATGCGCGATTCTCCTGTAACGATTGAACCATCCTCCATTATTGCATTAAGAACAACACTATGGCTTGTTGCAGGCAATACCTTGCCGCGAACATTAAGCACCTTGCTCATTTCCTGAATAGCATAAGGGAAATTCCCTGTTATTGATGTCATTGCAGCTATAATTAAATTCCCTAAGGAATGTCCATTAAGATCCTTGCTGTTTGAAAAGCGATGCTGAAACATTTCTTCCACTAACGGCTCAACATCAGATAATGCTGCCAGCACATTCCTGATATCACCAGGCGCAGGAATATCTAGATCATTCCGCAGCCGGCCCGAACTACCACCATCATCTGCAACAGTTACAATTGCTGTAATGTCGAGAGGATATTTTTTTAATCCTCTTACTAACACAGACAGACCCGTTCCTCCGCCAATGATTACAATTCTCGGATGCTCCACTTCATTCATGTTTGTTGATCCTTTCTCCTCTCCATGTCACGATGAGTTATTTCGACATGATAGTCACCTTCGAAATGATGTCCAATATATTCCGACAAGGCAACAGAACGGTGCTGGCCGCCTGTGCAGCCGATCGCCACAACAAGCTGCGACTTTCCTTCTCTTTTATACTGCGGAAGCATAAAGGTAAGGAGGTCAATCACTTTTTCAAGAAATTGGCCAGTCTCTGTCCACTTTAATACATAGCTGGACACATCAGCATCCAATCCTGTCTTCGGTCTCATATGCTCAACGTAATGAGGGTTTGGTAAGAAACGAACGTCAAATACTAAATCCGCATCAATGGGAATGCCGTGCTTAAAACCAAAACTCATGACATTCACCGTAAAAATCGTCTCTTTGTTAGCTGAAAACTCCGTTAATATTTTTTCACGCAAGTCTCTTGGCGAGCTTTTGGACGTATTGTAAATGATTTGTGCCCTGCCTTTAAGCTCCTCAAGCAGTTCACGCTCCATTTTAATGCCTTCAAGGGGTAGACCTGATGGTGCAAGTGGATGTGATCTTCTTGTTTCCTTATACCTTCTGACCAAAGTACTGTCATCCGCATCCAGAAAAAGGACTTTTGGTACTACCCATGAATTGGCCAAATCATCCAATGCACTGAATAGATTTTCAAAAAACTCTCTGCCTCGTAAATCCATCACGAGTGCAACCTTATTCATCTTATTCTCCGATTCCTTCATTAGTTCAAGAAACTTCGGCAAAAGAGTAGGCGGCAAGTTGTCTACACAGAAAAACCCTAAGTCTTCAAAGCTTTGAATGGCAACTGTTTTACCTGCACCAGACATTCCTGTAATAATGACAACTTGCGGTTCGTTCATCATACTTGCACCCATGCTCATTCCCCCTTAAATTTTTCAGCTTGGATCTAACCGATAGCTAATTAGTTCAAAATCAGGCGTATATGTGAAAGTCCCATATATAATTCCATTACCATGCATCATATAGTCCAAGATGTGATAATCGCCTTCTGCCATAGGCAAGTTTTTGACATTATCAATGTCATGCCAGACTATTTTTCCCTCTTCCGACTCATCCACATTGACACCATCCGCATTTGTGGAGAAGAAGGTAAACATCATCCATTCTGAAGTTATCTTGTCGCCATCCTTAATGATGAACGTAAAAATGCCTTTAATATTTGGATTTCTCAAGTATATACCTGTTTCTTCTCTGAATTCTCTAATGCAAGAGTCTCTCACAGACTCTCCCGGCTCCATTTTTCCTCCTGGAGCCACCCACCAGCCTCTTCTTGGCTTTTGAAGCAGGAGCACCTTATTATCCTTCAGCAACAGGCAATTCGTAACACGCTGCACTTTATCACCTCAAACATTCTTGTCTAAATCTATGTAGAATGAAACTATTGCTTAGTCCTTATATTATACTATTATTGTGAAACACCCACAATAAAATGCCTTTCCAAATAAATTCAACAAATTTCCCCAAAAAGACTTACCTTATTTTTATCAAAAAAAAAGCATAGGCTATTCGCCTATGCACCAAAATATATATCTTAAAAGGGGGTCAATTTCTATTATTATGTTACCCGAAATATATTTCACTACTGTTACAGGAGAATTAAAAGCGAGTAACACTTTGAAAGCTTTTTCATTACGCTTTTTGTTTCAATGATTCAACAAGCTCTTCCACATAGTGTTGAGCGCTTTGCGCTGCAATACTGCCATCACCTGTAGCTGTCACGATTTGACGAAGCGTCTTCTCACGGATGTCTCCTGCTGCGAAGATGCCTGGTACTTTCGTTTCCATTTGGTCATTTGTCTCAATATAACCGTTTTCGTTTGTAATTCCTAAGCTCTCAAACGGTTTTGATAGTGGCAGCATACCGATATAGATAAATACGCCGTCTGCATCTAACACTTGCTCTGTATCATCAACTGTTGAAACTAGCGTCACACTTCCAACCTTGCCGTCCTTTTCATTAATGGCTTTTATTGTATGATTCCAGATGAAATCAACCTTATCGTTTGCAAACGCTCTGTCTTGCAGGATTTTTTGGGCTCTTAGTTCATCACGGCGATGCACAATTGTTACTTGTGAAGCGAAACGAGTTAAGTACACACCCTCTTCTACCGCTGAATCTCCTCCGCCGATAACAAACAGTCTTTTTTCTTTAAAGAATGCGCCATCACAAACTGCACAATAGGAAACTCCACGGCCGCCCAATTCTTTTTCACCAGGTACACCGACTTTTTTGTACTCAGCACCAGTTGAAATAATAATTGATCTTGTTTTGTATTCCTTCGAGCCTGCTTTAACTGTCTTAAATTCATTGCCGTCCACAATTTCCTTAATGTCTCCATACGCATATTCTGCTCCGAATTTCTTTGCATGGTTAAACATTTTATTGGATAGATCTGGGCCTAAAATGCTTTCAAATCCAGGGAAATTCTCAACTTCCTCTGTATTCGCCATTTGTCCACCAGGAATCCCTCTTTCAATCATTAGCGTAGAAAGGTTAGCACGGGATGTATACACTGCTGCTGTCATTCCTGCCGGTCCTGCCCCAATAATAATCACGTCATAAATTTTCTCTTCTGCCACACCAAACACTCCTTTATTCTCAACATTCTATATTTATAAAAACGCTCGTGTTACTAAACCGCTGCGTTCAAATCACTAATTAACTATAAGTAGTATTACCATCTAATACTATCCTATTAAACCCCACTGTTTTAGTCCAAATATTTGCTCATAAAAGAAAAACTTCCACCATTGCTCATTCAATGGTGGAGCCTATATTATCACTCATTATATTCATTGATGATTTTAATGTATTTCTGCAGTGTTGCTGTAGAAAGGCCGTATAAACTCGCCGTTTCCTTTTGTGAAGTCTTTTCGTTTCTGTATTTGCTCCACACATAATCCATTGCCGCAGCTAATCCACTGCTGTTCCCCATTTTCACTCCTGCTTTATGAAGCTGGATAAAAACAGAAAACCACATTAAGTAAAGCCCTGCCTCAACCGTTCCGATTGGATTATGTTTACTGTAAATAATTTCGGCAGTACTATGTGCCGTTAACAGTGTTGAATCGCTAATGCTTGCACCTGTCTTCACAAAAGAGAGATATTGATTCTCCAAAGAAGTGAAGTTGTGAGTGTCAATCACTTGTGAAGATGACAGGATTGCTTCCTTGTTTTTGGAAATAGAAGTAAGAAATACCGCAAACAGTCTCTCCTCTTGATGATTGCTAGTAAACCTCTTTAGGATGGAGGGTATATGATCTTCAAACCCATTGACCTTATCTTCCTTTTCCTTCCATGGTTCATGTCCTTCTTTATCTGGATTCAGCTCAAGCACTTTTTTCCAAACAGTCTTGGCAAACTTTGTCCTGCCAACAAAATAGGCAGAGGCAGACAGCCAATAGTAGAAGGTCGCATCCTCTGTATATCCTTGTTTTTGTAGCTTTCGCAAAAGAAAATAAGCAGATTCATATTCTCCGACAAGGGCAAAGGTTGTTCCAAGCTTAAATTGGTGATCAACAGAAATCGGCTTTATTTTTTTTAGGATTTCTGTCTGCTCGGTTATACTTTCTATACTTCCTTCATAATAAGCAAAAACAAGCTTGTTACAAAGAGCATGAAGATTACCAGCGTTTTTCTCCAGTACTTCCTCAAGAATGCTGTTCGCCTTTTTCACTTCCCCAAGATAGAAGTAAGCCAATGCCAAATTATTGTAGGCAGACCAGTACTCAGGATAATCAGAGATAACTTTCTTCAGCATTTCAACAGCTTTGTTAAAATTACCTGATTCAAGAAGCTCTCTAGCATGCTCTTGCCTGTTAATCAGATCTTCCTCTTCATAAGGCTCCTCTTCTTCCAGGTCGTCTGATTCTAATGTGAGCACTTCAAGCAGATCCTCTGTATCCTCCCGAAATTCACCTTCTGGTTCCAGCTTTAAATATAATTTAGCATGATAATAAGCATCTTTAAAAAATCCTAAATGCGCATAATTATTTGCAAGGAAATAATAACATTCCACCATTTCTTCATCTAGCTCTTCAATAATTAGATGAAGCAGTTCATTGGATTTTTGATATTCTCCAATATCTGCATAGACAATCGCAAGTTGACAAAGTATCGTCGGTTCCCCGGGATCCAGCTGCATTGCTCTTTGCAAATATTTCAATGATTTATTATAATCTCTTTGATGATATGCCTTAATGCCTTTGGAAAAATAATATTCGCCTGTAGGATTAAATGTAATAAGTTTACCCATTGGTTGTAAAGTATTTGAGTCTTTATTCATGTAATCCTCCAACAATCTATTTAAACTCATACAGAGCAATTTCTATTGCTTCAACTTATGTAGTATACCATATTTCGAAGGATGCGGAGAAGGCAGTTTACGAAAATGCCCGCTGCTTTGAAAAAATATGGTTTTTCTTTGTTGCAAATTTATTTTCCTTATTTCATGAAAGCATACAAAAAACTGCCGTCAGGAATGGAGAGCGAAGCCGCTAAAATCCGTCAGACAGTCTGTATCATTATTTTTCTTGATGGCGTTTATCCAAAACCTTAAGTATTTCAGCAAAAGGAAGTCCTTGTTCCCTTAGCAATACAAAAAGGTGGTAAAGTAGATCGGCTGCTTCCCATTTCAGCTCTTCCGTATCTCGATTCTTTGCTGCAATGATAACTTCTGCTGCCTCCTCGCCGACTTTCTTCAAGATTTTGTCGACCCCTTTTTCAAACAGGTAAGTTGTGTACGCACCTTCAGGACGATTGATCTCTCTTTCTTGAATGACAGCTTCCAAGTCTTTCAAAATTTGATAGTTTGCAAGTTCCTTAGTCTCAGCATCTTTATTTTGATAAATACTTTCAGCAAAACAGCTAACTGTCCCATTATGACACGCAGGACCATTCGGTGATACAAGGACAACAAGAGCATCCTTGTCACAGTCAAATTTAATTTCAACAATTTGCTGTGTGTTTCCACTTGTTGCTCCTTTGTGCCACAGCTCACTTCTTGACCTGCTGTAAAACCATGTTTCTCCAGTAGCCAGTGATTTTCCTAATGATTCCTCGTTCATATACGCCAATGTAAGAACTTCCTTTGTAGCAGCATCTTGAACGATTGCTGGGATTAGTCCTTTTTCATCAAATTTAAGCTCATCTAATGTCATCTTACAAGCACTCCTCTTTCATGTAGATATCCTTTGACTTCATTAACAGAGGTTTCTTTATAGTGAAAAATGCTCGCAGCCAGTGCTGCATCTGCATTTGCTTCTTCAAATACCTCCAGGAAATCCTCTGCGTTACCAGCACCGCCAGATGCAATGACAGGAACAGTAACAGCCTCACTTACTGCTTTTGTTAAGGATAAGTCAAATCCCTTTTTCTCTCCATCAGAATCCATGCTCGTCAACAGGATTTCACCTGCACCAAGCTCGACTGCTTCTTTTGCCCATGTGATAACATCTTTGTCGACAGGTGTCCTGCCGCCGTGTGTGTACACTCTCCATGTTCCAAGCTCTTGGTCGAATTTGGCATCAATGGCAACAACAATACATTGAGACCCGAAAAAATTAGCTCCTTCGGTGATTAATTTTGGATTTGTGACTGCTGCTGTATTTAAGGATACTTTATCAGCACCAGCACGGAGAATTCTTTTCATATCTTCCAATGTATTAATTCCGCCGCCGACAGTGAAAGGAATGGCAAGCTCTGAAGCAACTTCCTTCACCACTTCAACCATTGTTTTGCGCCCTTCATGGGATGCTGAAATATCAAGAAAAACAAGCTCATCGGCGCCTTGCTCATCATAAAAACGAGCAAGCTCGACTGGATCGCCAGCATCTCGGAGTTGGACAAACTGCACACCCTTAACGACCCGCCCTTCCTTAACATCCAGGCAAGGAATGATTCTTTTCGTCAACATTATCTTCCCACCTCATTTAATGCCTCTCGAAGTGTAAAACGTCCTTCATATAGTGCCTTGCCGATTATTGCACCAGTAACACCATCAGCGGCGTACTGTTTTAATGCAGCAAGGTCTGCAAGACTGCTGACTCCGCCAGAGGCAATCACATTCTTTTTCGTTACAGCAGCCATTTCTCTAACCGCAGACACATTCGGACCACTAAGCATGCCATCTGTCGCAATGTCAGTAAATATGAAGTTTTCTGCACCTGCATCAGCAAATCTTTTCCCTAGGTCCACTGCTTGTGTTGCAGATGTCTCAATCCAGCCATGCGTTGCCACAAAGCCATTTTTTGCATCAATACCAAGAGCAATCGCACTACCATACTTTTTAATCATTTCAATCGCAAAATCAGGATTGGATATAGCAATGCTTCCAATGATGACACGTGTAACTCCATTTTCCAAATAGTGAGCAATGTCCTCCTCTGTTCGAATGCCTCCACCGATTTGCACAGAAACGCCCAGTTTGTTTGCTGCTTCTATTACGAATAAATCATTGACTCTTTTACCATCCTTCGCTCCGTCAAGGTCGACCATATGTATCCACTCTGCTCCTTGGTCTGCAAAGCTTTTTGCCATGTCAAACGGAGAATCACCGTAAACAGTCTCTTTATCGTAATCTCCTTGAAGGAGACGGACACACTTGCCGCCTCTCATATCAATCGCAGGATATAAAGTAAAACTCATGTTGTTCATCCTTTCTTTATAAGCTCCGTAAAGCCGCCAAGTAGCTCCATCCCCAGCTTGCTGCTTTTTTCAGGATGAAATTGCATTCCGTATACATTGTCTTTTCCGACTACTGCTGGCACTTCCTTGTCATAATCACTGCTGGCAATGATAATGTCATCGTTTGTTTCTGCATAGTAAGAATGGACGAAATAAACATAATCATTTGTTAATCCCGCAGTTAATTTTGAATCCTTCTTAAACTCAATTCGGTTCCAGCCCATATGCGGCACTTTATATTTCTCACCATCTGCTGTTTCACCTGGAAAGCGGACGATCTTACCTGGCAATAAGTGGAGACCTTCTGCCTGACCATGCTCCTCGCTTTCATCAAAAAGGAGCTGCATGCCTAAGCAGATGCCAAGCAATGGCCTTTGGCTGTTAGCATATTGACGGATCATATCAGCTAAGCCTGATTCATTAAGTTTTGCCATCGCATCCTTAAATGCCCCGACACCTGGCAGAATTAACGCATCTGCTTCCATCAGCTTCTCCGCATCCTCCGAAATGAAATAAGGAATGTCCAATCTTTCTAGTGCTTTGCTTACACTAAATAAATTGCCCATGCCATAATCGATAATTCCAAGCATTTTAAAGCATTCCTTTCGTGGATGGAATTCCTTTTACTCTTGGATCAATTGTTGTTGCCTCGTCAAGCGCTCTAGCCAACGCTTTAAAGATTGCTTCAATCATATGATGAGTGTTTTGCCCATAATGCAGGATGACATGCAAGTTTATTCTTGCTTCTAAGGCAAATTTCCATAAAAACTCATGAACAAGCTCTGTATCAAATGTCCCTACCTTATTGCTTGGAAATTCCGCTCGGAACTCAAGATGAGGACGATTGCTTAAATCTACTACCACTTGTGCCAATGTTTCATCCATTGGGACAAAGCTGTTTCCATAGCGTTTAATTCCCTTTTTATCACCAAGTGCTTCCTTCAATGCAAGACCAAGACAAATACCAATGTCCTCTGTAGTATGATGGTCGTCAACCTCAATATCCCCATTTGCTTGAACTGTTAAGTTAAATTGACCATGCTTTGTAAAGAGATCAAGCATATGGTTCATAAAAGGTACGCCTGAATCAATTTCCGAAATGCCCTCCCCATCAATATTGTAGGACAATTGGATATTCGTTTCGCCTGTTTTCCTGCTTATCGCTGCTGTTCTTCCCATCTTTTAATCCTCCTGTAAAGAATATTACTTGTTTTTATATCTTGCTTCGATTGCTCTAGCATGTGCTTCCAAGCCTTCAAGGCGTGCAAATGCGGCAATTTTCTGGCCATTTTGGGCAAACGCCTTTTCACTGTAGGAAATTACGCTTGATTTCTTTTGGAAGTCGTCAACATTTAATGGACTGGAGAATCTAGCCGTTCCATTAGTCGGTAAAACATGATTTGTCCCTGCAAAATAATCACCGACCGGCTCCGAGCTGTAACGCCCGAGAAAAATAGCACCAGCATGCTTGATTTTACCAAGCAGCTCAAACGGATTTTCTGTGATAATTTCCAGATGTTCAGGGGCAATTGCATTGATTGATTCTACCGCAAGATCCATTGTCTCGGTTAACACAATCAACCCATAATCTTCAATAGATTTCTGAGCAATTTCTTTGCGTGGTAATTCGCTCAGCTGCTTTTCCACTTCTGCTGAAACTTGTTCTGCAAGCACCTGGGATGTTGTTACAAGAACAGCCGATGCTCTTGTGTCATGCTCTGCCTGTGACAGGAGGTCTGCTGCCACTTCATTTGCATTTGCTGTTTCATCTGCAAGAACGGCAATTTCACTAGGACCTGCAATCATATCAATATCAACATCACCGTAAACTTCCCTTTTTGCTAGTGCTACAAAAATATTGCCTGGTCCAACAATTTTATCGACGCTGTTTATCGTTTCCGTTCCATATGCAAGGGCAGCAACTGCTTGTGCTCCTCCAGCCTTATAGATTTCTTTTACACCAGCGATATGTGCTGCTACCAAAACTGCACTTGGCAATTTTCCATCTGCGTTCGGAGGGGACACCATGACGATTCTAGCAACGCCTGCGACCTTTGCGGGTACAACATTCATCAGAACAGATGAAGGATATGCCGCTGTACCACCTGGAACGTAAACACCGACTGAATCCAATGGTGTTATTTTTTGCCCGAGTATTGTGCCATCTTCCTTTGTTACCATCCACGAGGTTTTCAGCTGATTTTGGTGATAAGACCGAATATTTTCCGCCGCCTCTTGAATAATGGCTACCATTTCCTTATCAACGTCTTCGTAGGCAGCTTCCAATTCTTCTTCGCTGACCAGAAGGCTTGATAAATCGGCTTGATCAAATTTCAACGTATATTCCTTCAACGCTTTATCACCAGCGTTTTTCACATTTGCTATAATGTCCTTCACAATAATTCTCTGTTCTTCCGTCCCTGCATCCACAGATCGTTTCAGGTAGGAACTGTCTACACCATTTACAATTTTCATTCCGGTCTCCACTCCAAAATCTATTTTTGCACCGCTCTTACTACAACGTTAACACGGTCGACTAAATCACTTATTCGTTTATCCTTCATGCGATAGCTGACTGGATTAACAATAAGTCGGGAAGTAATATCAACAATTTTTTCATATTCAACAAGACCATTTTCAACAAGCGTCTTTCCTGTAGAAACAATATCTACAATCCGATCTGTTAAGCCGATAATTGGCGCGATCTCAATAGAACCATTCAACTTAATGATTTCCACCTGTGAGCCTTGTTCACGAAAATATGCTGCAGCTACATTTGGATATTTTGTTGCAATTCGAGGTGCAATCTCATTTAATTTTGTATTTGGCAAGCCTGCAACTGCTAAGTAACAAGCACTTATTTTCAAGTCCAAAAGCTCATAAACATCTCTTTCTTCTTCTAGCATAACGTCCTTGCCTGCGATTCCTAAATCTGCAACACCATGCTCAACATATGTGGGAACATCCATAGGTTTTGCCAGTATAAACCGGAAGTTTTCTTCCTCTACATCAATAATTAGTTTTCTGGAGTCGTCAAATTCCTGTGGCAGCTGATAACCAGCTTCTCGTAAAAGCTCTGCTGCTTCTTCAAAAATCCTTCCTTTTGGCATGGCAATTGTTAGAATATCACTCATTTGACAACCTCCATTCCCGCTTTACCGACTAGCAAGGTAATCTCATCATATTGCTTTGTACAAGCATCCACGTTGCCAACACCATTTATGTCCTGTGTAATCACTTTAAAGCCGTCTGCTCTTTTTTGCTTTGCCAGTTCGAATGCTTCTTTTCTTCTGTCACCACTGAAAAGAATGCAGTGAATATCACTTTTTCTAGCAAGACTTCCTAATGCCTCCAGCAAATGATCAATGCGAATAGCAAACCCTGTTGCGCCTGTGTTCTTTCCAAATTTAGCGAGGAGGAGATCATATCTGCCTCCACTTCCAATTGGAAACCCAACCCCTTCGGCATATGCCTCATACAGAATTCCTGTGTAATAGCTCATATGGCTGACAAGGGTTAAATCAAAGCGAACTTGATTTTCAACACCGTAATCTAATAGGATGTCCCATAATTGCTGTAAGTCATCAATTGCTTGTGTTCCACTGCCATTTTCAATCAGCTTATATGCAAGAGGAATGATTTCCTCCCCACCTCTTAGCTTCAGAAAATCATGAAGCCTCTGTTTATCAATGCTAGACAACGAAAGATTATCCACATGCTGACGATAGCCGACATAATTTTTCTCATACAAGTATTTCGTCAAGGCGTCTGCTCTTTCCTTCGTGCCAAGAATTTGTTCAAAAAAAGCTTGCACAAAGCCGATATGGCCAACAGAAAGCTGATATTTCTGCACGCCCGCCTTCTCTAATAAGGATATCATCAGCGCTATCCCTTCGCCGTCTGCGCTAACTGTTTTGTCACCAATATACTCGACACCAATTTGTTCAAACTCTGCAGGTCTGCCACCTTCTCTTTGCTGTGCTCGAAAAACAGAGGCATTATAGGCAAGGCGCAGCGGCAAGTCTTCATTCAACAGTTTAGAAGCTGCCAACCTTGCGATTGGTGCAGTCATATCAGGACGAAGCACCAATGTATGTCCTTGCTGGTCGAGTAGCTTAAACAGCTGCTGATCTAAAATAGCAGAGGCTGCTCCAACTGTTTCGTAGTACTCCAATGTAGGTGTCTCAATAAATTGATAACCCCATTGCTTTATTTCTTTGTCCATTTTTTGCTTTACTATATATTTTGTTTCATATATTTCAGGTAAACTATCTCTCATTCCTAATGGCTTTTCAAACATAAACAAGCTGCTCATTTTATACACCTCATAAAGAAGAATATTCCGAATACTTTAGTTCGCTAATATGCTAACAAATTAAAGGTTAGTTGTAGTTTACTCTTCCAATCCCTTTTGGTCAAGTAAAAAACACTGTTTTCTGACTTTTCTCTTTTATAAAAAAAAGCAACCCTAGCTCATGATCTTTTTCCAAATTGGTCTGACTTATTGTCGTTCCCTTTGAAATAAGACTCATTATTAGAGTTGCCCTATTTTATTCTTCTACTATATAAATCGGACTATTTTGTCGCCGCTTTTGCATCTCGTCCGCAGAATATATGATTTGCATTGGATTACCGCCAACGAAACTGCCGGCAGGAACATCCTTATGAACAAGGGTGCCTGCAGAAACAACTGCTTTGTCACCAATTTCCACACCAGGAAGAATTGTCGTATTCGCACCAATCATCACTTCATCACCGATTACTATCTCTCCAAGACGATACTCCTCAATGAGATACTCATGCGCCAAAATTGTGGTGTTATAGCCGATGACCGTATTTTTCCCCACTTTTATTTTTTCTGGGTACATAATGTCGACCATCACCATTAAAGCAAAGGATGTTTCCCTGCCGACGGTCATTTTCAGTAGTTTGCGATACATCCAGTTTTTCAATCCAAGAAACGGAGTATATCTTGCAAGCTGAATGACGATGAAATTTTTGATTACCTTCAGAAACGGAACTGTTTTATAAACATGCCATAAAGAGTTGGGACCGCTCACCGGATAGCGAGTCGTTCGTCTCATTTAACTTCCACTTCAAGAATAGTCAGCAGATCGCTCATATTATCCAAAAGATAATCTGGCTGCAAGGAAGCCAAGAAATCTCTTCCTTTTAAAGTCCATGCTACACCTGCTGTTTTTGTTCCCGCATTTTTCCCTGCAAGTATGTCATGAGAGTTGTCACCGACCATAATTGCTTCCTCAGGTGAAGACCCGAGCTGTTCCAGCGCCATTAAGACTGGTTCTGGATCTGGCTTTGCATTCTTCACATGATCAAGTGCAACAATGACATCAAAAAATTCATCCAGCTTCGTTAAACGCAAGCCCATATTGACTACATCTGACAACTTTGTCGTGACAATTCCAACCTTATAGCCACTTTCTTTTAAAGTCTTAATCGTGTCATAAACACCTTCAAAAATCGTCACAATATTATCATGGTTAGCTATATTAAATGCCCTGTACTTAGCGGCCATTTCCTCTGCCTTGTCTACATCTATCCCGCCGAATGTCTCCATTAAGGTTGGGCCCATGAATGGAATGACATCTTCGCGTTGATATTTACCAGGATAATAGAACTCCAATGTATGCAAAAATGATGAAATGATTAGTTCATTTGTATCGATAAGTGTTCCATCTAAATCAAATAACAGTGTATTAATTTTTCCGTTCATCTTATCTATCCTTTCTGACTTCTAGTTACCGCTCTCCAAATAGCGCTCGCTCGCCAATCCGGATTTCCTTCTGTAAATAACAGCCAGAATTGACACTAAGATCAATGCCAAGGAAATAAGCTGCGCCATTCTTAAATCACCAACCATTAAACTGTCTGTTCTCATCCCTTCAATGAAGAACCGACCGATTGAGTACCAAATAATGTAAGAGAAGAATATTTCCCCTCTGCGTAAGTTAACTCTTCTTAATAACATTAAAATGATGAAACCAACAATATTCCATAAAGATTCATATAAAAATGTCGGGTGATAGTAAGTTCCATTTATATACATTTGATCAATAATGAATTGAGGTAAATGCAAGCCTTCTAAAAACGAACGGCTTACTTCCCTGCCGTGTGCTTCTTGGTTCATAAAATTGCCCCAACGGCCAATCGCCTGACCTAAAATAATGCTTGGTGCTGCGATATCTGCCATTTTCCAAAACGAAATGCCCTTTTTCTTTGTAAATATGTATGTCGTTATAATGGCACCAATCAACGCACCATGAATGGCAATACCGCCATGCCATATTTTCGGAATATCTCCTAAATGGCTGCCGTAATAATCCCATTCAAAAATAACATAATAAATTCTGGCAGATATTATGGATATCGGAATAGCCCAAAGCATTAAGTCCGGGAAATCATCTTTTCCAAGGCCTCGCCTGTTCCCTTCACGTATTGCCAAAATCAAAGCCAGGATAAGACCTGTTCCGATAATAACACCATACCAACGAACATCTAGCCCTCCTATCGAAAATGCAATAGGATCAATCGGCTGTATATTCTCCACTACTATTCCTCCCTTTTTCCCCTTTAGTTATTTTTCTCTATAAGGCTATCATGCATTCTCGTGTGAAATCACGTTAGCAAGCTTGTTCGTAAATTGCTGTGCAGCATTTACACCCATTCTTTTCAGACGGAAGTTCATCGCTGCAACCTCAATGATAACTGCCAAGTTTCGTCCAGGACGAACAGGAATTGTCAGCTTTGTTACATCTGTATCAATAATTTTCATTTTCTCTTCATCTAAGCCTAAGCGGTCATACTGCTTGTTTTGTTCCCACAGCTCAAGAGACATGATGATGGAGATTTTTTTATCACTTCTGACAGCACCAGCTCCAAACAATGTCATCACATTGATAATACCTAATCCGCGGATTTCCAACAGATGCTCAATTAATTCAGGAGAGCGTCCGACAATTACTCCCTCGTCCTCTTGGCGAATCTCTACACAGTCATCTGCTACAAGACGATGTCCTCTTTTAACAAGCTCAAGTGCAGTCTCACTTTTACCAACACCGCTTTTTCCAGTGATAAGCACACCAACACCATAAATATCTACAAGCACACCATGAACAGCAGTAGTCGGAGCTAGCTTGCGCTCAAGAAAGTTTGTCAGTCTGCTTGAGAATAAAGATGTCTTCTGTTTGGAACGCATAACAGGCACGGCATTTCTTTCAGCAGCTTCTATTAATTCTGCTGGTACCTCTTTACCTCTTG
This sequence comes from Niallia taxi, assembly GCF_032818155.1. Lineage (NCBI taxonomy): Bacteria > Bacillati > Bacillota > Bacilli > Caryophanales > Bacillaceae > Niallia > Niallia taxi. The sequence goes on along the minus strand of NZ_CP102589.1, from coordinate 1,046,655 downwards.
TGATGATAATTCCTGGCGTTATATCATTACAAAGCCTTGTCAGCCTTGTTTCCCGCTCCTCTTCACTTAGCTTCTCTGCAAATGTAAGCTCGGTTTTCCCAAGGAGCTGCACCCTTTCTGCAGGATAATAATCAAAATAACCTGCAAGCTCTAATCCAGGTCTAGATATATCACTTACCGTAATCGGTCTATTAATTCCTTCTTCACCACTGATCAGTTCTAAATCAAACTCTTCCATTACTTCTTTTATTAATACCTTAGCCAATGGGGTTCCTCCTTCAAAGGTTCAATGCTGCTTTAACTAAATAACTTTATCGCATCATCTTATTTTAGCATTATTCCATAAATTTATGCTAGATTCTGACTATGTTAATTGACGTTTTTCGTATAGCTTTTTTCAAGGAAAAGAAAAAAGGCCGACACATATGCGCCGCCTTTTCCACATGCTAAAACCATCTTAACAAATTTACTTTTCACTTTTCAGCATTGTATTCTGAATAATGATATTAAAGAGAGAAAGCAGGACACTTGCAAGCATGCTCATGCCAAAGCTTGAAATCTCAAAGCTGTCTCCCATTAAGTGATCTGTTAAAGAAAGGGTAATTGCATTGATTACAAATAAAAACAAACCTAAGGATAGTATTGTTACAGGGAGTGTCAAAAGAATCAGGATAGGCTTAACAACAATATTAAGCAATGACAGAATAACACTTGCTCCAATTGCTGCTCCTATACCAGAAAGGTAAAATGAATCTTTAAACAACCCTGCCAACGCAATGAAAAACACTGCATTTATAACAATACCTAATAACCACTTCATATTTTCCTACACCTCATTTGGAAGAACAAACGTCAATAATAAGTAAATTAACACTAGTGAAAACCCAGTCGGAATTAATGCCAGGACGAAAATTACTCTTAACAGATTTGCATTAACATTGATATTTTCTGCAAGTCCACCGATAACTCCTGCCAATTTCCGATTATTTGTTGAGCGCACTAATTTCTTCATATTGTCTCCTTTCGAAGATTACTGCTGCTCCCGCTTTTTAATTTTGATGGATCCAGTTTTTGTATTTGCTTCAATTTTAGTTCGTTTATCTAATGATTGAATGGACTGGAACTGCATCACCTTTTGGAGCACATCATTTTTTTCCTCTATTATTTGTATACCCTCCAATTCAACATTAAATCCACCAAAATTAGTCTTTAAATTTCCAGTAACAGCAAGCTGGTCTGGTACTTGAACCTCAATACTTCCAGTTGTGCCGTTCAACTCAAGCACTTCAATATCTTCTGAATGATTGATGCAAAGGATATTGCCATTAAATGATTGGAGGTCGACCTTTCGGAAGAAACCTTCTGCCTTGATTGCACCATTTAATGTTTCTCCATCAAGCTTTTCAATCACACTGTTTTCAATGACAATACTGCCGTTTGCCGCATCCGCTTCAAGCTTTTCGCTTTGCCCGGCATTTATCGTAATTTTTCCGTTTGCTGTTTTGGCATAAAGCTGATTTGCCAGTAAATCGTATGTTTTAATGGAGCCCGTAAATAATCTAACCTTTGCTATATGATAAGCATTTTTCGGAATATAAAACTTCGTCTGCAATTTCATCCACTTATGATTTACTTTAAGCTCTAGAATATCTTCCTTCGCCTTTACTTGCACTTCCTTCAAGAACAATTCCTTCGCCTGTTCATTCGAATCCACTCTGTATATCTTCGCCTTGCACTCAATGCGAATTTCGTCTTGGTCCCAAGGAATAATCTCTACTTCACCGTTTGGTATATCAACATCTATGTTTTTTGGAAATACCTCTGTAAATTGAAAAATATGCGATACTTCTTCATGTCTTGTAATATTTAACTGATCGAAGTCTACTTCCTTTACTTTTTTCACTGCATTATCTACAAAGTCGAACAATTTCTCTTTCGCCGATTGAAATTTAAAAGCTGATTGCTGATATGGTTCTTTCTTCTTTTCTTGAAAAACAGAATCTTCAGCAGGAGTCTCCTCACTGTTAAGTTTTTTAACCAAATCCGCTTCATCTGCTTTTTCAATTAAAGACAGAGCCTCTTCTATCGTAAGCTTCCCTTCTTCCAACAGTTGCAAAATTCTTCTTTTTTCATCAGCCATTCTAAATGCCTCCCCATATGCTTGTTATATATTTCCCTACTTAAGTAAAACTTTAAGCTTTGAGCATAATACTTGCCGCTTCTTTTCTTTATGTCCATTCTTCACCTGTGGCTTACTAAAAATACAGTAATAAGCGGGATTTTTTACTTGCTTCCCTTTCCTATTACTACGAATGAAACAATCTTAAAGTTTCATCTAAGCTGGGAATAAAACATTTCTTTCTATCGTATGAGCAGTGTTAAGGATTAAGAATAATGTCCACCATCAAATGCCTGTGGTGATTTTATACAAAAAACCGGCTTAGAGAATAAACTCTAAAGCCGGCTTGAAGAGAAAAGCTTATCCTGTTGTTATTTCTTCCGCTTCTTTAATGCTTTTCTTCATACGCAAACGGTCTCTTTCAAGGATGGGCTTTAAGTACTTACCAGTATATGAACCTTTTAGTTCAGCAATCTCTTCAGGTGTGCCGCTTCCTAAAATAGTTCCGCCCTTGTCTCCTCCCTCAGGACCAAGGTCAATAATAAAGTCAGTTGCCTTAATTACATCCAGATTATGTTCAATAACGAGGACAGTTTCTCCATTATCTACAAGACGCTGCAAAACAACAAGCAGTCTCGAAATGTCATCAACATGCAGCCCTGTCGTCGGTTCATCTAAAATATAAAAGGTTTTTCCTGTTGATCTTTTATGAAGCTCCGAAGCAAGCTTGACCCTTTGCGCTTCACCGCCAGACAGGGTTGTCGCCGGCTGGCCAAGTTTAATATATCCAAGACCAACATCTACTATTGTTTGCAGCTTACGGTGTATCTTCGGGATATTCTCAAAGAAGGATACTGCGTCCTCCACAGTCATATCAAGTACATCTGAGATATTTTTCCCTTTGTATTGCACTTCAAGTGTTTCTCTGTTATATCGTTTTCCATGACAAACCTCACATGGAACATAAACATCCGGCAGGAAGTGCATTTCAATTTTGATAATACCATCACCGCGGCAAGCTTCACATCTTCCGCCTTTCACATTAAAGCTGAACCTGCCTTTTTTATAGCCTCGTACCTTTGCTTCATTCGTTGTGGAATAAACGTCACGAATATCATCAAACACACCAGTATATGTGGCCGGATTAGATCTTGGCGTACGGCCAATAGGAGATTGGTCAATATCAATAACCTTTTCAAGCTGTTCAATTCCTTTGATTTCTTTATGCTCTCCAGGCTTTGCTTTCGCTCTGTTCAGCTTCTGAGCAAGGCTTTTATGAAGTATCTCATTTACCAAGGTGCTTTTCCCTGAACCGGATACTCCAGTTACTGCTGTAAACACACCTAGCGGAATTTTGACATTGACATTTTTGAGGTTATTTTCGTTCGCCCCAATAATCTCTATTTCTCTGCCATCACTTTTTCTTCTTTCTAATGGCAATGGAATAAACTTCTTGCCTGACAAATATTGACCCGTAATAGAATTATCATCCGCCATTACTTCCTGCGGTGTTCCTGTCGATATGATTTGGCCGCCATGAACACCAGCACCTGGTCCGACATCAATAAGATAATCTGCTTCCATCATGGTATCTTCATCATGCTCTACAACAATTAACGTGTTCCCGATATCCCGCATATGCTTCAATGTATCAATCAGCTTGTCATTATCTCTTTGATGAAGCCCAATGGAGGGCTCATCCAATATATAAAGGACGCCAGTTAATCTTGAACCTATTTGGGTTGCGAGCCTAATTCGCTGTGCTTCTCCGCCTGACAATGTCCCTGCAGCTCTGCTCAGCGTTAAATAATCCAAGCCAACATTATTAAGGAACCCAAGTCGTTCTGAAATTTCACGAAGAATAAGATTGGCAATTTGCTGTTCCTTTTGAGTTAACGTAAGGTTTTCAAAGAAATTTTTTCCTTCAATGACCGATTTCTCTGTCACTTGGCCGATATGCAAGCCATTTACAAACACAGCTTGGGCTTCCTTCTTTAAGCGATAGCCTTTGCATGTCGGGCAATCCTGTTGAGCCATATATTTTTCCATCTGTTCACGAATGAAGTCAGAGCTCGTTTCTTTATATCTTCTCTCTACATTGCGAACAACACCCTCAAACTGGATATCATTTTCCCTTACTTGTCCAAAATCATTTTCATACCGGAAATGGATTTTTTCCTTTCCTGACCCGTAAAGAATTTTATCAAGCATATTTTTTGGAATATCCTTAACAGGTATATTCATGTCAATGCCATAATGGTTGCAGACACTTTCCAAAAGCTGCGGATAATATTGAGAGCTGATTGATTCCCATGGCGCAATCGCATTTTCCTTTAATGTCAAATTAGGATTAGGAATGACAAGCTCGATATCCACCTCAAGCCTTGTACCAAGACCGTCACATTCAGTACATGCGCCAAATGGGCTGTTAAAGGAAAATAATCTTGGCTCTAATTCTCCAATGGAAAAACCGCAAATCGGGCAGGCATGATGTTCACTGAATAACAGCTCTTCTTCCCCGATCACGTCAATGATTACTTTTCCGCCGCCAAATTGCAGGGCTGATTCCAGTGAATCTGCAAGACGCTGAGAAATTCCTTCCTTGACTACAAGCCGGTCAATAACCACTTCAATACTGTGTTTCTTATTTTTCTCCAGCTCAATATCATCACTCAGCTCATGCATTTCTCCGTCAATTCTGACACGCACATATCCTTGCTTCTTAATATCCTCGAGCACCTTCACATGTGCTCCTTTTCTGCCGGAAATAACCGGAGCAAGCACCTGAATTTTCGTCCTTTCCG